>JAAWAR010000112.1 GCA_022792295.1 Lachnospiraceae bacterium | reverse complement strand
TGTCCAGAGCATTTGCAAAAATCACGCATAAATCAAACTCATCGACCCTGCAAGGCTTTGGCAAAATTAGGGAGACCTCCGCTGCAATTCCATCGGCTTTTGCCAATCCCAGTTTTTCACCCAGCAGAATGTCCACGACCGAATTGCCGGTCTGACAGGGGATAGATAAAGAAGCAGAGACAATTTCCAGCTTTTTTAGGTAAGCCCTGCCCTCCTCCAATTTCCCTCCCGCCAGCAGTCCGCCTAAAACGGATAAATGGTTTTTTACATCATGGCGGAACGCTTTTGTCTGTTCATAACGCTTTTTCGACTCGGCCACATATACTTTTTGTGCTTTGGCGGCCTCATTCAGAGAATCCAGCTTGGCCTGCGCCCAAAGGCCGCGGCAGATGCAGCGATATGCGTACAGCGTACAAAATAAAGCCGCCAGCCCCAATGCCTGCAGGGAGAATAAGGCTATTTGTTCCCCGGCCTTTGCCTGCATAGGGACAGGCGTATGATAGGAAGTGTACATGATATACAACTCTGCAACAAGGAAAAACAACTCCGGAAACAGCAAAAGCTCCATGTAGGGTGTTTTCTTATCCGCTTCCAAAGACAGTAATTTAAACGCAGCGATATAGCAGCATGCACAGACCGCAAATCCGGCTGCCGTTGCTAAAACAAGAAACACATACAGGATCCATTTTCCCGCGAGTCCAGGGAACCATACCGCCTCCGCCGAATTAAGCATACCGAAAGAAAGCTGTGAAATATAGACTGCGAGAACCGAGGCACTCCAAGAAACCAGTCCCCGGTTTTTGAGGATAAAACGGTTCATTCCATATAAAATAACCACCTGCGCGCCGACAGCCAAAAGCTCCCCATAAGAAAACCGTCCACAGAGAACCGCCAAAAAACAAAGCAGCAAAAAGTAACAGGCAAAATGCCACACTCTCTGTCTTTTCCCGGTTAATCGGCTGACAAAAATAAGATGCATGGCACACTGTACGGCAAGGCAAAAGCTGTCAAAATATAGGCTGAAATACTTCATAATGGACGCTTCCTTTCTAAAGCTATTTAGACAAATCTAAACCGCTGCGGCATCCGCTCATAAAAATCGCTTCACAGTCCTAAGCATCCGCAGTGTTTTTTCAGGACCGCCCGAAACGATGCCGCATAAGTGCCTTCATCAAATCCTGTTCCCGCAGTCTGGATACGGGAATTTCCTTCCTCCAGGGCAGCATGACCCGCCCTTCCTTACAGCCGCGGACAAAATCAAGATTGACGAGGTAGCTCCTGTGGCAGCGGAAAAAGCGTCCGTCAACACGCCGCTCCAGATCCCCCATCCGTTCATAGTAATCTACGACTGTCCCATCTGTTTGATGCACATAGACTTTCCGTCCCTGTACCTCGCAGTACAGAATTTGTGACAGCCGAATCACTTCGCAGGAGGTTCCTCTCCTGACAACGATATTTTTATCCTCTTTTTGCTCTAAAGACTTCATCGCACGGTCCATCGTACGTTTAAAATGGCCGCTGTCCAGGGGTTTGACCAGATAATCACATGCCTGCACTTCAAAGGCGTCAAACACATAGTCTTTCAGGACCGTGACAAAGATCAAAACGCTGTGCCTGTTTTTCTGCCGCAGGATTCTGGCTGCCTCCATTCCATTCATCTCTCGCATTTGAATGTCTAAAAAAATCAGATCAAACTCACAACCGCTCTCCAGCAGCGAACGGCCGTCTAAAAAACGGTCAATTTGATAAGCATCCGTAAATCTTTCGGCCATGTAGCCTGCGATATGGGCAGAAAGTTATTCCACCATAAACGGCTCATCGTCGCAAATTGCAAATTTTATCATGATTATCACCATACCTTTCTATCAGAATAGCAAAAAGGGAGAAGGGGGGCAATCTGGTTGTAGTAAAATGGCATAATTTTGTAACGAAATGAAGCGGGGGGAGTGAGTCGTGAGAGGGGGCCGCGGAGTCGGATTTGACCGTGCGGGGGTTGCGGCCAAATCCGCCTCCGCTACGTTCTCTCAGTCTTTAAAGTTAGGGGAAAAAACTTTTTCAAAAACTTCACTCTCTCCTCTAAATAAAAAAACCATCTTATCAATAAATCCAAAAACAGATCAATCCTTTCATCCATTTCCCTTTCTCATGAATCCCAGTCAGCAAAACAGACGCCTCCTTCCCTTTCCCTGCTCACGCAACACCGTAGCGGAGGCCGGGTCGGGGAAGTAAGGTCTTGCAGACAGTTGGCGAGGCGTTTAAAAAGCTCTTAGCCTGTGGCGGTGCAAAAATGAGGGGCGGATTTCGGCATTCCCGGCCGAAATCCGAGAAGCACGGAGCGGAAAAATTCTTCCGAATTTTTCCGGCGACTTGCTTCGATCCCCCATTTTTGCACCGTCAGAGGCGTAGAGCTTTAAACGCCGAAGCCTGTCTGCAAGACCTTACTTCCCCGACCCGGCCTCCGCGGCCCCCCCTCCCCACATTTCCTGCATTGACTTTCCGTTCGTTTAATACTATAATCGTAGCAAATTGTTTTTGTAAAGGAGCATACAGCCATGTGTGGGATTATCGGATATTGTGGGCCGTTGGATGCGCAGAAGGTTCTGCTTGACGGGCTTACCCAGTTAGAATACCGGGGGTATGACAGTGCAGGGATTGCCCTGTTTGACGAAAAATCAAAGATTCATTTTATCAAAAAAATCGGAAAGGTGGCCGCTCTCAGGCAGGTGTGCGAGGAAGCTCCGATCCTCTCCCACTGCGGAATAGGTCATACACGCTGGGCAACGCACGGCGGTGTGACCGGGGAAAATGCGCATCCGCATATCGTTGGCCGTGTGACCATGATTCACAATGGAATCATTGAAAATTATCACTCCTTAACCGAAAAATACCGTCTTGGAGAACGGCTTCACTCGCAGACCGATACCGAGGTCGCGGCGGCGGCACTCAACGAGATCTATGACGGAGATCCGTTTGCCGCCATCCGTGAGCTTTTGGCGGAGCTGGATGGCTCCTATGCCTTCTGCATCATGTTTGAGGACCGGCCCGGCGAAATTTACGCGGTACGCAACGTCAGCCCGCTCGTGGCAGCGCACATGGGTTCCGGAGCCATGATCGCCTCCGATCTGACCGCACTCCTGCCTTACTCCAAAAAATATTTTGTCGTACCGGAGGAGCGGGTCGTGAAGCTTACGGCCTACAGCGTAAGCCTCTATACGCTGGATGGAAAAAAGGAAGCTCCTGAGCTTTTGGAAGCCTCCTGGAATACCGACGCGGCCATGAAAAACGGCTTTGAGCACTTTATGCTGAAAGAAATTCACGAGCAGCCCGAGGTATTAAAAAAGACCCTCATGCCGCGTTTAAATAAGGGACTGCCGGATTTTTCCGACGAACGGCTCCCTGACGTTCTTTTAAAAGAAGTATCCGCCATACGAATCATCGCCTGCGGCACAGCCATGCATGCGGGGACCGTCGCCCGGTCTTTGATCGAACCGCGTCTTCGTATTCCCGTAACCGTTTCTATAGCCTCGGAATTCCGCTATGAGGAGCCGTTGATTGACGAAAAAACACTCACGATTGTAATCTCGCAGTCCGGCGAGACCATTGATACGCTGGCAGCACTCCGTTTAGCGAAAGAGCAGCATTCTCCTGTGATCTCTATTGTCAATGTCAAAGGTTCCACGATTGCCCGTGAAAGTGATTACGTGATCTACACGCACGGCGGCCCGGAGATCGCTGTGGCCAGCACAAAGGCGTACACGGTCCAGATCGCCGCGCTCTATCTGCTGTTCTGCCGCATGGCGCTGGTGCGTGGGGTCTACTCGGAAAACCATGCGAGACGTTTCACAGAAAGCCTCCTGGCCTGCGCCTCTGCCATGGAGACCATGATCCGTCAAAAAGATCGTATAAACGAACTGGTGACACACATCGTAAACTCTCCAGATGCGTTTTTCATCGGCCGCGGTATGGACTACGCATTCTCGCTTGAGGGCGCTTTAAAGCTCAAAGAAATTTCCTATATCCATGCGGAAGCCTATGCCGCCGGCGAGCTAAAGCACGGCACCATCGCGCTGATTACGGATCATGTACCGGTCATCGCGATCGCAACCCAAAAGCATATCCTGGCCAAGACCGTCTCCAATATCCGAGAGATCCGGGCCAGAGGCGCTTATGTGATCCTTTTGATGACAGAGGATGAAACGCTCGATGAGAGCCTCGCCGACTTTTTCGTACGGATCCCCAAACTTGATGATAAATTCACCGTATTTCCGATCGCCGTTGTCCTGCAGCTCATCGCCTACTATGCGTCCGTCCAGAAGGGCTTGGACGTAGATCAGCCGCGCAACCTTGCAAAATCCGTAACCGTTGAATAAAAGGAAGGGGAGGCTTCCTCTACCTCCCCTTTCCATATGCCTGCTTCGCCAGTGCAAAATCCTTGATGGTCCTTACCGCCCCATCCATTCCGACCTTGCTGCTGTTCAGGCACAGATCATAGCTCTTGGAATCGCCCCAGCGCTTGCTGGAATAATAATTATAATAGCTGGCTCTCTTTTTATCGGTCTTGATCATAACGTCCCTGGCCTGTGATTCCGTGACCTGATGGCGTTCCATCAGAGTGCGGATTTTGACCTCCTCATCTGCCGTAATGAAAACGGAAGAAACACCAGGGAAGTCCGCAAGCGCATAGTCGGCGCACCGCCCAATGATCACGCAGGATTCTTCAGACGCCAGCTTTTTAATGGAATCAAACTGGGCCAGGAAAATTTTATGATTGATCGGCATATCCATGTAGGCCGAGTTTGTATGTCCCAGGGAATAGGTGTCCATGATGAGGGAATATAAAAAGCTACTGGTCGGCTTTTCATCGTGTGTCTCAAAAAGCTCTCTGCACAGGCCGCTGTTTTTGGCTGCCAGATTTAGGAGCTCTTTGTCGTAGCATTTGATTCCAAGCTCCTCGGCAAGCTTCTGACCGATATGTCTTCCTCCGCTTCCGCATTCTCTGCCGATTGTAATAATCAGGTTATCACTCATTCTCCACAGCTCCTTTCTGCTGAAACAAGATATATCCATGTAATTGTATGTCTATACAGTTATATTATACAATATTTTCGGAATATTGCAAGACATTTTAAAACTATTCGTCTTTACTCTAACGTCGCCAGAAGCTTCTGAAAATATTCCGGTTCCGGAGCAGTAAATTCCATGTAAACCTGTGTACGGGGATGAAGAAAACCGAGACACCCAGCATGCAATGTCTGCCCCTGCAGGGCATACGGGCATTTTGCCGGGCCATATGCAGCGTCACCTAAGAGAGGATGTCCGATGTGGGCCATGTGAACACGAATCTGATGCGTACGGCCGGTCTCCAGGCGGCATTCAATATGGGTGTAGCTTCGAAACCGTTTTAAAACCCGATAATGTGTAACAGACGGCTTGCCGTTTTTCTCCGTGACACACATTTTTTTTCGATCCTTGGGGCTCCGGCCGATCGGGGCATCTATCGTGCCGGTTTCATCCTTTAAAACGCCGTGGACGATCGCGGTATAACGCCTCGTGATGCTGTGCTCTTTAAGCTGAGCCGCAATGGAATTGTGAGCAAGGTCGTTTTTGCAGGCGATGAGCACGCCGGTCGTATCCATGTCAATGCGGTGGACGATTCCCGGACGCAGGATTCCGTTGATACCGGAAAGGTTGTCCCGGCAATGGTATAAAAGCGCGTTTACGAGCGTCCCGGACATATGGCCCGCCGACGGATGGACAACCATGCCTTTCGGTTTATTCACGAGAATCACATCTGCATCCTCATAAAGGATATCTAACGGAATCTCCTCTGCCACGATCTTTGGCTCCTTCGCTTCGGGAAGTTCGAATGTAAAAATCTCCCCGCAGGACGGCTTGTAGCTCGCTTTTACAGGTTTCCCCCGCAGGCACACGCCCCCAGATTTTAACAATGTCTGAAGAAAGGTGCGGGAAAGCCCTTCAAAGTGTTCGGACAAGAGCTTATCAATTCGTTCCCCGACCAATTCCTCCGTCACAACAAATTCTTGTCTCACTTATGCTTTCTCCTTCTTGGACAAAAACGCAAGCTCCTCCTCTTTATAGAAGAATCCCGTCAAAAGGATGATGAACCCGGCTGCCGTCACGACATAACAATCTGCCACATTAAAAATCGGGAAATCAATCAGGCTGAAATAGAAAAAATCCACGACAAATCCCCGCATGGCCCGATCAATCAAATTGCCTGCCGCCCCGGATGCTAAAAGGACCATGCACAAATAGAGCGGCAGAAAGCGCCGCTCCCCTGGGAGTTTTGCAAGAAAAAGCAACACGACAGAAATTACAAAAACACCCACCAGGAAGAAAAAAAGCTTCTTTCCCTGCAAGATTCCGAACGCTGCGCCGCGATTTTCCGAATACAAAAGCTCAAATATACCCGGGATCAGCACAATCGGCCCTCTCCCGCGCAGATTTTCAAAGGCAAGCGCTTTGCTCCACTGATCAATCGCAATCGCAATCGCCGACAAAAGCCCGAAAATCCCATATCGTTTCAGCATGCCGTCTCCCTCCTGTAGACCATCAAACTGCTTTTCTGTCTCTATCCATGACTGTCAAAAGCCCCTCCCGCATCTCCTCCATGGTGACAGTCCGGTCAATGCAGGCGTTTCCTATTCCGTTAAGCAGGATAAATTTGATCACACCTGCCTCCATTTTTTTATCACTCTTGGTTGCCGCCAACACCTCGTCAGCCGAAAGGTCCGGAACGGATGCCGGGAGCCCGTAGCCTGCCAACGCTCCTCTGTAATTCTCCACATCCGTTTCCGTGATCATGCCGCGCCTTCTGCTGATTTCCATGGCGGCCAGCGCGCCGACCGCAACACAGTGCCCATGAAGCATGGAAAAATTTTTAAGCTTTTCAATCGCATGGCCCAGAGTATGCCCGAAATTTAAAGTCGCCCGCTCGTTCTGCTCAGTCGGATCCAGCTCCACAACCTCGCGTTTGATCAGATCGCTGCCTTGAATCAAAAGCCGCAGTGCTTTTGGATCTCCTTTTAAAACCGGCTCCCTGTTTTCCACGAGCCACGAAAAATATTCTCTGTCACGGATCAGACCATGTTTTAACACCTCGCCCATCCCGGCTGAAAACTGTTTCGCAGGCAGCGTCTTCAAAGTCGAGACGTTTGTATAAACAAGCTTTGGCATATGAAAGGCCCCGACCATATTTTTATAAGAGCCAAAATCCACACCGGTCTTGCCGCCGATCCCTGAATCCACTTGGGATAACAGCGTCGTGGGAAGCTGGATAAAATCGACGCCGCGCAGATAGGTAGCGGCCGCAAACCCTGTTAAATCACCGACCACACCTCCTCCGAGCGCCACGAGGCAGTCCCTGCGGTCATATTTGTTTATAATCAGATATTCATAGAGCGCACGAACCGTGTCGAGATTCTTATTCTCCTCTCCGGCCGGAAAGACGAAACGGCCGACCATACGGCAGCATTTTGCCAAAATTTCCTCCACCTGTGCCAGATACAGAGGCGCAACCCGTGAATCCGTCACGATACAAAGCTTTCTCTGCGAAACTGACAGCGTCTCCAGCTCTTTTTGTAGACCCGCAAAGGAATCCGTCAGCACTATGTCGTAAAGCCGGTCCCCGCCAGAATGAACGGGGATTCTGTCTATTATCTCTTTTTCCATATCAGTACCTTTCTTATATATATTGCAAAAGCGTCACAATGGTTCTGCCCCTTTTCGTCTGCCCCTCTGCCTTCTTAAGCCGAAATTTGCCCACACCGCGGACAGAAAAAATATCCCCCTCTGCCAGCCCTCTTGCGCAGGAGGTCTCAATCCGCCCGTTTAGGGACACCTTCTCCGCTCTGATAAGCTCTGCGGCCCTTGTCCGTGAGACATGGGCGGCCAAGGCGGTCAGGCTGTCCAGACGCAGTGAGCTCACGGTGCCGGATTGCTCCTCAAACTCCGGTGAAAGCGTCTCTGCAAAATCCCCGCAAAGTGAAGCACAGACTTTCGTATGGCGGATCATGGACAGGTTATCCAGCAAATACCGTGTCATTTTTTTTAAAACAAATATATAGGCCGTCTGCCCCTTTAATACGATGTCCCCGATCATGCCCCGCTCGATGCCAAGGCTCATAACGGCACCCAGATAGTCTCTGTGCGTCAGTGCCTCGGCGAATTTGGCGGCCGCCGGGTCGAGTCTTATGCAGTCAAAGGGCAGTTCCGCAAAATTCTCCTCATAAGAGGCAAGAAAACAGGCTACCTTTCGCTCCGACGTCAAAAAGCCGCCAGTCAGTTCAACCCTCACCGGCGGCAAAGTACCACAAAGACTCTGGAAAATTGTCTGCTCGTGCAGACTGAGGAAATCCGTATGAACCGGAATATCACGCTCATAAGAAAGCCTTGCAAGCTCCATGAAACGTTTTTTCAGAATCTGTTCTTCCTTCTCCATGGCATGTCCTACAAATGCAGATTCAGGCCGGAAACATCAAGATTCCCTCCGGCCAGAAAGTCCTGAAAATCGCCAGAAAGCTCTACGGACTGCGGAGTTGCGATAAATATGTAATTGGAAATCTTCTGCAGGTTTCCGTTGATCGAATAGGTGGAGCCGGAAGTGAAATCAATGATCCGCTGTGCCGTCTCCGTGTGAATTCCTTCCATATTTAAAACGACCGCCTTACCGGCGAGCAGATAATCACTGATTTCCTTTGCATCATCTAAAGAGGTTGGTTTGATTAAGGATACTTCCATCCCGCGGCGCATGGAAACCACTTTATTGTTAGAGGCCTTGGATGAGAAACGTGATTTGGCAGGTGCCTCCTCATACTCATCGTCGAAATCCTCATCTGCATGTTTTCTTAAAAGTCCCGAGGTCCTGGGCTTTGATCTGGGCTTGTCCTCCTCATCGTCCTCATAATCGTCATCTAGGAAGTAATCGTCGTCATCGTCATCGTCGTTCAGCCTCATTGTATCCATCAGCCTGCTTAAGATGCTCATATTCGCTTCTCTCCCATCTATCTGGAACCAAAAATCCCGGTCCCGACTCTAATCA
>JAAWAR010000111.1 GCA_022792295.1 Lachnospiraceae bacterium | reverse complement strand
TCCCCGACACGTCTGTGTTTGTTCCTTTTCCGGTATCTATCCGGTCATCCTCTGTTCCGAAGATTCCATCCAATCCCGGCCACAGGCTTGTTTTGTCCCCGTTATCCACGTATCGGTTCCCGGCGGTATCCGTATCAATCGGTTTATCATCGGCCGTTCCCGGAATTCCATCCGCTCCGTTCGTTTGCTCCGCATTCCCCGACAGGTCTGTGTTTGTTCCTTTTCCGGTATCCACGCGGTCGTCCCCTGTCCCAAATAGTCTGTCCAGGCCCGGATACAGCAGTTTTCCATCCTGCCCATACTCCATGTAATCATCCGAAGTTCCAAAAATCCCGTCTTTTCCGGCGTAAATCCGATTTCCCTTATACGGTGTCTGTGTATACTGGTAGAAATCATCCGACGTTCCATATGTTCCGTCCTCTCCCGGATATACGCAGGTATCGTCCTCTGTTCCCGGAAGCCCATCGGCTCCATCCCAATACCACGCATCATCACCGGCATCTGTAAGTTCGTCCGCCTCGGTATCAAACACACAGTCTGCTCCTGGCCTGTGATTCAGGCCCGGCTTTGCGAAGTGAAGATAATCATCGGCCGTGCCGGGAAGTGTATCCCTTCCGTTGAAGGAAATACTATCATCCTCTGTCCCAAAGACCCCATCCCTTCCCGGCCTCCGGTTCTTTCCAGTTTCCTCGTCCATGTAGTCGTCTCCCGTTCCATAGGCCTCATCTTTTCCGGCATGCACGAGCCGGTCATCCGCGGCCGTATCTTTTGTACCGGTTTTCTCATCCTCCCCTTTCCACCAGATCTCGTTATCCTCCGCTGCACTAAGAGGCGCCCCCGGCTCCTCGCCAAAATAGCAGTCCCCGCCCGGATGCAGAATCAGGCCGTTTCCTCTCTCCATGTAATCATCCGGTGTGTTAAATTTCCGGTCCGCCCCGGCATAGATCCGGTCTCCATGCGGTGGATTCAAAATATAATAATCATCCTCCGTTCCGTATATCCCATCTTTTCCGGGGAAAACCTCTCTGTCGTCCTCCGTATTCGGGATCCCATCCGGGCCGTTCGTATAAATCTCATCATCAGCGGTTCCAAACGTATCGTCCTTTCCGGGACGGATATTCGTATTCGTATCCTCCTGAAGCCTAAAATTCAGCTCCCACTGTGCATACGCATATGAATCCCCCTCTGTCCGGTACAGGCTCGCTGCCTCTGCGGGCTTCCCATGTAACGTCCAGCCGATAAACCGGTAATTCGTCCGCTTCGGCACCGGCAGCTCCCCGACTGCCGCATCGTAAACCACCTCTTTAGACGGGCTCTCCACCTGGCCTCCGTTGGCCCCGTAATACAGGCGATAGCGGTTCGGCGTCCACTGTGCATAAAGCGCTATCTCCCCGTCTTCCGCCCAGTTATGCACCTTCGCCCCTTCCTCATGGAATTCCCCGCTTCCGTCCCGCCCGGCTGTCCAGCCGGCGAACGTATATCCCGCCTTTTCAAACACTCTCTCCAAAAGCCGGTATTCCCTGTCGTACTGATACTGCTGAGTCACGGACACCGTATCCTCCTTTCCAAGATTACGATGCAGCGTTACCGAATAAGGGTTGGCCTCCCAGACCGCATACAGATAGATCGTATCCTCCGGTACGGCCGTCATGTTCCCGGCCTTTGCGCTGTCCTGGAACGTGGTCTTTCCCTTCGGTTCCCTGGCCCAGCCCGCGAAGTGATACCCTGTCTTTGTGAAGGTATTCCCGGAAAGCCTATTTTCTGCTCCGTATGAAAAGGTGCTGACTCCCATTCCTCCGCTTCCGCCGTTTGCGTCATAAATGACCGTCCAGCGGTTTGCCTCCCACTGCGCGTAATAATCCGCATCGGAAGCTCCTACTTTTGTTGCAGGGCTGACCGGGTTTCCCCCAGAGGCGGCCGTAAACCAGCCCTTAAACCGGTATCCGGTCCGCTCCGTCATCGGAAGGGTCCCAAGCGTATCCTGATAATTCTTTGTAATTACGGCCCCATCATGAGAACCGGCGGAGTGGAACGTGGCCGTATAGCGATTTACCGTCCAATGTGCATAATACGTCATCGCCGTATCCGGAGCCGCCGTCTGCTCTGTGATCCTGCTTCCCCCGTCTGCCGCCGTATACCAACCCGCAAACGTATAGCCCGTCCTGGAGGCTTTTGGAAGCGTACCGATCGCTTTCCCTGGCTCTGCTGGGATGGAAACCGCTTTTTCTGTCCCTCCGTTCCCGTTAAAAGACAGTGTCACTTCCTTCGCCTTGTTAAGCTCCTCCATCACGCTGTCCAGCCTGACCCCGTTCACATCGGATATATGGATAAAGGCCGATTCATAATGGGAGCTGTCCCCGTCCTCCTGATGATCGTAATAGTTATATTGACTCATCATAAAGGCGATATCCGTCAAATCCTCCGGCGGATTGTAAATGCAGACGGAAAAAATCCCTCCCTTTACATCCAGGTTCATGTCTTCCGTCCCAAGGCCATAATACTGCGTCTCGATATAGGGTGCATCCAACGCATCCTTTGCATATTTTTTAAGATTCACATACTCGGAATTTAATTTCACATTGTCTGTGCTCCGGTAATAATCTGCCTTGGGTTTTACCTTCTGCCCAACCGTTGAAGAAAAACTATAGCCGATCCGGTTTATATCCCCAACATCTCTCCCCTGCTGGTTGGTGCTGACCGGATAATAGCTTCCGGCTCTGGGCTTGTTCTTTTTTAAAAAGACATCATGGCAGCCGCCTAACAGGAGATGCACCTCGCCGACGACGCCGTACGTGGCCTCTTTTGATCCGGAAGCCTTTTTATTAATCTTGTACACGTTTACGATGATCCGGTTATGCTCCGGGTCTGCCGACGCCGACGCCCTGATATTCTCATATACCCTGTCATTCGTCACCCACACTCCTCCGCTGCTCCCGCCGGAGGTCTTATCATTTCCATAGTCCGTCCCGACTGCATATGCCTGCGTATACACGTCCGAGCTGTACACGGCTGCTCCGTCTGAAACGGCAAACCAGGCATCCGCCGTCTCCTGCCCTGTATTCACGGCATGGCCGTAAAACCAGTATTGAATGTCATCTTCTGTTTCTGCCGTATCCCAATCCGTGAAATCCCAAACCCCGTAGCGGGAAGCATCCCAATTTTCGCCATACAAACCCATGTAGAAATAATTTTCGGTTTCATAGGTCGTTTCCAGATTTGGCTGTTTGCGAAAAAGCTCCTTAAAATGCTCTCCTGTCACCTCCTCCTCGGGAACAGCTTCCCAAACATATGGGGCAAGCATATAATACTCCTCCTCCAGATCCACCGCCTTTTTCGTATCCCTGTCGTACCAGCCTGTGGGCACCCCAGCTTCCACATATGCATCTGAGGCACTCTCCGGCTTTTGGCCGTTTCCCATGATAGATCCAAATATCCGGTACTGCATCTTCCCGTATCTGTCTTCAAAGAAATAGATACCGTCTTCATCCGCCGTCTGGTAATACCGCGGGAGCTTTTTGGGCTCCTCGTCTTCGTCTTTTTCAGTAAATAATATCTTCTTTGAATCTGTCTCCCAAACCGCCTCGGCATTAGAGTCTGTCTCCAGCAATATCTCTGCCGTACGTCCCGTTCCTTCCGATATTTGAGCGGCTGCTAAAGCTGCCTGGGATGTCCGCGGCACAATCATGGCTGCAAGCAGAATCTTTGCAATTAATTCTTTTTTCCTCTGATTCATGTCTCCTCCTTAAAATTTTGTCTGTTCCTGTTTGCTTTCCGATCGTCTATTCAGGCATAGGCATCCCACCCTTCCTGTTGTTTTGAGCAAAAACACTGACAAACTTCCGCCAGAGGTCTGTTCCAAATCTTTTTATTTTCAACGCTCAATTACCCTCCATAGGTAAAGGCAGCCTGACAATCTATAAGCTGCAGCCAATTAGTGTCCTGACACGTTTATATGCAGGCAAATCTGCTTGCCTATGTTCCCATCGGACTACGTCGTCGGTCAACGTTGCTGTGCGCCAGCGGCACACGATTGGCATGGACCGCAGCGAAATGAAGACCGCCCCACCTTTGCCTTGCCGATAAAAAACATCCTGCGCAGTTTCGACAGATATACATGTGTCCGTACACTATGGTAAAAGGAATGAAGTTATTCATGACAGAAGAATGGGCAGTAAATGATCTCCCGTTTCAGAATTGTGTACCCGTTTCAAATGACTTCATAAATATGCATTGCAGATGACAGGCAAATATTTTATAATCAAGTATATAAATCGGCAGTTATTGTATCCTTGCTCATGCAAATAAGGAAACAGGAAGGGTCAATATGAATATTGTTCAAACATATGTTGATAGGTTAAAAAGGGCTTATTCTAAAATAGGGAAGAAAAGGAATGGGATCATTTTGAGAAAGTGATGCATGGAGCAGGCACAAGAGAGATTGAAAAACTACAGGTATTCTATCCTGATATTCCAAACAGCTTATTGCAATGATTGAAAATTGCAGACGGAGCCGTTACCATACTTTTCTTGGGTTCTGACATGGCGGAATATCCCTATTTCTTATTGTCCGCTCAGCAAATGATGGGGATGAAGGATACTTTTCGAATGTGGGAGCCATCTGATTACCCGAAAATTTGATGATCTGCTGATAGATGAGGGTTTTTGTGATGACATGGACAAACTGTGTCTGCTTCATTTCTCCGACTGTATGAATAACAGGGGAACATTTCAGCCTTTTATTGACTTCCCGCCCTTTGCAAAGGGTAAAAAGGGGCAAATCCTGCGCTATCTTCATGATCCGGATAAATTGGTGATTCTTGCAGATAGCCTTGGTACATATTTGCAAATGCTTATGGAGGACGAGTACGATTTTATAGCACAAGGCAGCATACAGGAATGGAATAAACAGCCCGGTCATCAGCTTCCGGTTTACACAGCGAGTTATGTCAGAACCGGTATTATAATTATATGCAAGAATATACATTGTTTTTTAGCTTTATGCATTGAGAATATCTTTCCGAACAGGGAATACCCTCACCGGATAAGAGGACACACGCCCCTGCAAGGCCTCAAGTGCCGCCATTTGGCGGTTGACAAGGCAACACGGAATGAGGGGTACCGGAGTATGCCGATTGACGTTAACATGGCCAGCCGCCAAAAGGCGGTACCCGAGGCGTGCGTCCCCTTGTCCGATGAGGGCAAACGGAATGGAGGGGTATTGAGAATCGCTTGCGGGAAAATTACAGAAGATTTGTAATGCAAAATTTAATGATGGAAAATACAGAAAATAGATCCGATATAAGATTTTCGTATAGCTATTAAAGTGAAGCTGTGATATTGCCTTCCGCAGATGCAGAGAACTCCGGTTTTGCACCATCGCTTTGGGATTCTATTGTGGCACAGAACTCCTTCGGATCCCAAGTGCCGAATTTGGGTGTCTGGCAATACAGCGGAATGAGGGGTACCGGATAAGACGGTACTTGAGGCATGTATCCGCCTGCCTGCTGAGGGCAGCATTCATTCAGGTCCATTCGCCTCGTTAAAGTATCATCCATAAGCCCCTCCTTATTGCAGATTTTTTATCTTAAGCAACTTTGCATACCTCATTATCCGTTCGGATCGTTCTTCTTGTGCTTTGACAGAATCAAAAATTTCTGTTACAACGTTATAATCTGCAGCCTTACGCTCAAAACGTATCATATCGCAAAGGCTGCGTTCTATATTATAAATATTATAATTGCCAAGCTCTGTTCGAACTCTTTCTACACCAATCTCAAAATTACTGCTTGAAAAATAATGTCTTTCCACGGGAAACTTCATTTTCATTGCGCTGCGGTCTGTCCGCTCTGTCGCTACCGTTAAAACCTCCGGCTCTGTTTTTATCATTTTTTGGTAATAGCATGCGCTCTCCATTGATATAACTGCTCTGGGATTGCTCAGGCACACTTCAATGCATTTATAGTCAAACGGTTTCTCATATTCGCAGCGCATCATCCAATAGTAACCGTGACACACTTTTTCCAGATAATCTTCATTGACCAAAAACGCAATTTGCCGATTTGTAAACCCTTCTTCTATGAGCTTCTGTGTACTGATATATCCCCTGAATTTTTGATATAAATGCTCCAATTTATCATACGTAGTATTTCTCATCCTTTTCTCCGTCTGCTTCGCCTGAGCGGCATTCCTCGATGAAACAAGGTGATTCCCCGCCAACTGAATACATGAGGCCCTCCCGGGCCATACACGAATCTTTTGATGTTTGGTTATGCTCCTGCGTTCTTGCCAAAATTCCTTTCTGGCTGCATAATCAATTCCGTCAGCGCAGATTTATACCTGCCCTTTTTCTGTCTCTGTCTTCTATATCTTCGCGGACCGCCTGGGTTTTTAACGGGCAGTTCCATGTATACACTTTTGTTGCTTTCTATTATGCCTTTATTCCGCAGGGCAGGCCGCCCTCTTGCGGCCTTACTAAAGGGCTTCTTCTGCAAACGGTTCCTGGCACTTATGGAAGGGCGCCTGTATTTTTGAGCAGGCAAATAGGAAGTACAGCCATCCACTTATTCATGCAGTCCATTTCTTCATTTGCCCCAGAATGCTTTTGACACTTACTTTATACAGCAACCATTTATTAGGCATTTTTTATTACACATAGTATAGCATTTTTTATTACACATGTCAACAACTATTACAGATAGGCGCGCTATATTTTCTTTTTAATTAAACATACCCTCAGAGAATGAGGAAACACACGCCTCAAGTACCGTCTTTTGGCGGCTGGAGGCGTTATCGTCAATCCGCGTACGTCCGCGCGCCTCAATCCGCCTCCTTGCCAGGCACCAAAATTCGGCGCTTGGAGGCCAGAGGATTTTTGCGCAAAAGCTGTGGCGCAAAACCGTGTGTCCCCTTGTCCACTGAGGGTAGGCCAAATACAAGAGCCGTTTTGCAGCCGGCAATTCATTACATAAAATCTGAATAACCGTGGTTTTACCACTGCCAATACAGGCATCCACAAGAATATTTTTTCCTGCAGTGCATTCTCTGTCAATAACTGCCGCTTACCTGAAAGCCGTAAGTCCAAATATGTACTCATATAAAGAATACCTTTTTTTCTGTAAGCTTTTTTATTTCAGATTTCAAAATCCTCGGATTTAAAATTTCTGTAATATCTGCCTTTCACAGCCGTAAATTTAAGCACACAATAATCAGGGTCTGTTACGCCTTCTTTGTAATACATTTCGTCACCAGTCCGCCAGATTCTTTCTTTCGCTTCAGGCGTCTCCCATACCTCCACTGTACCGACCAGGCTGACGCCCCTGAAAAACCGCTTATCTACAAAATAAACACTTGCCTTATGATTCTTTTTAAAAAATTTCACTTTGTTTGAAGATGTGTTGGTGGAAAACCAGAGTTCCCTTATTTCGTTTCTTTCCCGTGGTTTTAACATTGCCTTCGTAATCGGATAGCCCTCATCATCAACATAAGCTATCAAGCTGATACTTGCCTTATCTATTATTTTTCCGATCGTTTCCTGCGGATTACGCATTTTCATTTCTCCTTTTTTCGAAAAATATTTTGTTTCATTCTCCCAGTTTTATCTGGTATCGTCAATTTCAGCGTCCCATCCCGCAGCATTTGATCAGGGAAATGACGCCTGAAATAAGATTGGAGCAGGTTTGTTTCCATTATACAGGTTTGCAGCAAATCTGTATAGGTACACACTGCCTGCCATTTCCAACTATATATCTCTGCAGGAGAAAAATCGAGAGTTACGGAAGATTTGTATGGCTTCCATAACTCTCGATCTGTTCCTTCTATTTGAAACATACAATCCTCCCCAAGATTCATCCTATGTTTTAAGCCCTTTAACTTGATGAGACAAAAATGAATAAAAATACTGCGCAATGGCCTACTATGGCTATAGCGCAGTATTTTCCGTCTTAAGATATAAGTAATGGCCGTCAAGTCGTAAAACAGTATGGTTCATTTAATACAAATACTTATTCAAACAGAATCGACGTCACTACTGCTGTTTATAGCGTACCATCTCTTTCTGGCAGGTGCAAGCAGATTTTTCCACATTCTGTCATTCCTCTTTGTGATAAGGGGATTCGGCATAGTAGAATCTGTGTATGCCGTGGCCGAACTATCCCGCCCCATTTGCTCTGCATAATCCTGTCGGCCCGGACAGATTTTTCTCATCCGGCGCTCCAGTCTTCTTGCGCCTTTAAAAGGGCAGGCTGTCTTCCACGCACAGCGCCCCATACCCCACCTGCGGATTCGGATACTCCGTAAACCCCGGAAGCCTTCTCGCCCCTTTCCTCAAATATGCCTTCACCTTATCCCCATACAGATACGGATCATTCCCCCTAACGATCCCCCACTCCATCAAAAGCGCCACCGCCCCGGTTACAAACGGTGCGGCGAACGATGTCCCGGTTACGGGCTCGTAGCCGCCCCCGGCCTTTACCGTCACAATCCCCACGCCCGGCGCCACAAGATCCGGCTTTTGTATCCCATACACTCTCGTATCCCCGCGTCCGGAAAACGGCGCATACGACAGCGCCGCATCGTCATACGCGCCCACGGAAACGGGCCGCAGGGCCGTTGAAGGGATTGTGAGCGTCACATCCGGCGTCGGGCGCAAAAATCTGGTCGCACGGCCCACGGCTGCAGACGAGGGAAGCCAAAAGTCATAGCGCCCTCCGCCCTCCGCCCCCGCGCGGAGTATAAACCGCCATATTCCGCTCTCCACATAGCTCTCTCTCGGCACGAAATCCACATAAATTTCCTGCGCCCCGTTAAACGGTCCCGGCTCACCATAATACGTAAGAAGCTCCGTCTGGCCCATGCCGATTCTTCTCGCGCCCGGTTCCGGCCCAATCCGTTCGGTCCGCGTCTGCCCCGGATTGCTTAAAAAAACATCAAAACGATCCTCATAGCTTTTCCAAAGCTGCACTCCAAACCCGGTCTCATATGGTGCGACGGAAAGCTCGATTATTGCCTCCTCCCCTGCCCCAAGAAGGCCCGAGGTATGTCCTCCTGCATCCCCCTCGTTCCCGGTCCCGATCACAAACACACTTCTGCCCCGCTCTGCCATACTGCTCAAATACCGCTCCAAAAGCCCGTTGCCGTCATGAGAACCATATGTGTTTCCAAAGCTTAAATTGATCGCCACAGGCATGCCCAGCTCCTCTGCCGATCGGATTGCAAAATCCACGCCTTCCATAACCTGCGTGGTACGCGGGAACCCATCCGGTGCTGCCGTCCCAAGACGTACGATGAGCAAATCACTCTCCGGTGCTGCGCCGCGATAGCGCCCATCACTTTCCTGCCCGTTCCCCGCCGCGATCCCCGCCACCGCGCTTCCATGCCCGCTGGTATCAAAAGAGGGCACAATTTTTCTGGCCGCTTCCCTGCTTCCGGCACGCAGCGCCTCATTGATCTGCTCCCTCTCATAAACCACACCGGTCATCTGATCAAACAGACGCACGATCCGCGTGCTTTTGTCAGCATTTCGGAAATCGTCATGGAAATAATCAATCCCCGAATCAATTACCGCGACCAGAATACCGCGGCCGAACAGCCCCTTTGCGCCCTGCTGCACCTGCAAAAAACAAGAGGCCGCCCTTGCCTGATTCACGGCAAAGTACAGCCTCTTGGGTTTCTCCGCATATTCAATTTGTTCCAGCCCGATCACAGGGGAGACCAGGCTTTCCGGCACCGTGAGCACCGCAAAGCCCCCTAGGAGCCCGTAAAAGGTAAGCCCAGGATATTGCTCTGCCGGAAAACTTGAAAAGAGGGCTCCCTCCAAATCCCCGCTGTATTTCACGATCAGCTCCCAGGTCCGTTCCCCGGGATTATACCCGACGTTTAAATCTCCCGTCCTTTCCCGCTCTGCCTCCGGTACATCGAGCGCCAGATTTAAAAGCGTATCCGCTTTCTGGTTCATCTCATCCGCCATATTCCCCGCCTCATAATAAGCCTTCTCTATATTACTATGGGGCAGCCTCCTGTCTGGTTCCGGCAAAAGTCCAAACGGGTCCGCTTCTTTATTCCTTGTCTATCTGTATCCCCGCCAAAGCCTGCGCAAACGCATTATTAAGCGGCTCCTTATCTTCCTTGCCCTGCCGGCTTAAATACCGGGCCACGTCCTTTTTCGACACACCAGCACCCTCCTTTTCACGTCTCTCCTTAAAAGCCGAGAGCCTCTCCTTGTACCCGCAGCGGCAGACAAAAATCTGGCCGTCACCTTTGCCGCGCAGCTCAAGCTTTTTATGGCAGATCGGGCATCTCGCATTGGAGGTCCTGGAGACGGTCTCTCTGTAGCCGCACTCCCGGTCCTGGCAGACTAAAAGCTCACTGTTTTTGCCCTTTACAAGGAGTAACGGTTTCCCGCAGTTCGGGCATTTTTTATTCGTCATATTGTCATGGCGGAAGGTACCCTCGCCCGCCTTGATCTGGTCAGTCAGCTCTCTGGCATACATACAGACGGCCCGCATGAAATCGCTTCGCTTAAGCTCCCCTTTAGCGATTTTTGCAAGCTTCATCTCCCACTCTGCCGTCAGCTCCGGCTTTCTTAACTCCTCCGGCGCCAGCGTAAGAAGCTGCTTTGCCTTCGAGGTCAGATAGATTTCCTTCCCGCGCTTTTCCAAAAGGAAGCTCGCAAACAGCTTTTCGATGATGTCCGCACGCGTTGCCACGGTTCCTAACCCCCCGGTCTCGCTCAGTGTCTTTACCATAGCCCTATCACTCGACTCCATGTACGCCCCCGGATTTTCCATTGCAGTAAGAAGCGTCGCTTCGGTAAAATGCGCCGGCGGTTTCGTCTTTCCCTCAGTCATCGAGAAAGCTGCGGCCGGGAGGACGTCTCCTTCCTTAAGCGTTAAAAAAAGCCCCTCCGACACAAAATCCCCTCCTGCACTGCCGGCCGGCAGACCGATTTCATCTTCCTCCTCAGACATCTCCCCGAAGCCTGCCTCTCCCGCTTCGCCGTCCTTTGCATACACCTCCCGCCAGCCCAGGCTCTTGATTACGGTCCCGTTGGCTACAAACGTCTCACCGCCGGCCCTTGCAAAAAGCTTCGTCTGCTCATACTCACATGCCGGGGACAAGACGGCTAAAAACCGCCGTACGACCAGGTCGTAGATCCGCCGCTCGTCAATCGTCATATGCGTCAGATCGACAAACTGCTCGGTCGGAATGATCGCATGGTGATCTGTGACCTTCGCGTCATTGACAAAAGAGGGCTTTGCCGCAACCGGCTTTTTGGAAACCGCCCCTGCCACGGCTCTGTACGGGCCCACTGCACAGGCATGGAGCCGTTCTTTAATGGTCGGCACAATATCAGCGCTCAAATACCGCGAATCGGTCCGCGGATACGTCAGAACCTTGTGATTCTCATACAGCCGCTGCATAATATTTAAGGTCTGCTTAGCCGAGTAGTCAAACCGGCGGCTGGCATCCCGCTGCAGTTCCGTAAGGTCATAAAGAAGCGGGGAATCGGTCTTCTTCGGGACACGCCTGATTTGAACGACCACTGCCTTTTCTCCTTTAAGCCGCTTCAAAATCTCCTCGACGCGCGACTTGTCAAAGGAACAGAAATTTTTGGATTTCTCCTCCTGCCAGGTGAGGGAAATCTCCCCGGCACGCCCGCGGATTCCATAATACGGCTTTGGCACAAAGTTTTTGATCTGTTCCTCGCGCTTCGCGATGATCGCTAACGTCGGTGTCTGGACGCGGCCGCAGGAAAGCTGCGCGTTATATTTACACGTCAGGGCCCGTGTCGCATTCATTCCCACCAGCCAGTCTGCCTCGGCCCGGCACATGGCTGCGTCATAAAGCGGCTCGTACTCCCGGCCGTCCTTTAATCGTTCGAACCCCTGCCGGATCGCCTTATCCGTCACCGACGAGATCCACAGCCGCTTTAAAGGTTTGTCTGCCCCGGCCTTCTTTAAGATCAGCCTGGCCACCAGTTCCCCCTCCCGGCCGGCGTCCGTGGCGATGATAATCTCCTTTACGTCTTTCCTGTGAATCTGCGCCTTTACCGCCTGGTACTGCTTTGCTGTCTGCCTGATCACCTCAAGCCGAAACACCTCCGGCATCATGGGCAGGTCGGCAAGCTTCCATTCCTTATATTTCTTATCATAATCCTCGGGCTCTGCTAACTCCACCAGATGGCCCAGCCCCCAGGTCACAATATAACGCTCCCCCTCGATCGCACCGTTTAAATTCCTTTTACATTGTAAAACCCGGGCAATATCCCGCGCCACGGATGGTTTCTCCGCAATTACAAGAGATTTCAAATACTTCTCCTCCTTATAAATTCAGCCGTTCATAGCTCCGTTCCAGATACTGCTCCAGCTTTCTCCTAAGCGCCTCATGCTCCGGCCGTTTCAGATTTTCGTCTTCCGAAAGCAGCGCATCCACATCCTCCGATACCTTTTTTAACGTCACCGCATCCGTATAAATATCTGCCAGCCTGAACTCCATATCCCCGCTCTGCCTAAGCCCGAAGATGTCCCCCGGGCCGCGAAGTCTTAAGTCCTCGGAGGCGATAAAAAAGCCGTCATTGGAGTGGTTCAGCACCTGCAGCCGCTTATTTTTATCCGCATCCCCGGATGCATCCACCATGATGCAGTAGGACTGCTCCCGCCCGCGTCCGACCCGGCCGCGGAGCTGATGGAGCTGCGCCAGCCCGAAGCGCTCCGCGTTTTCAATCAGCATCACCGTCGCATTCGGCACATTGACACCGACTTCGACGACCGTCGTAGATACGAGGATCTGGATTCGTCCGGCGGCGAATTCCTCCATAATACGGTTTTTCTCCTTGGCTTTGAGCTTCCCATGCAGATATTCCACCGTAAGCCCCGGGAGCTTTTCCCTGAGAAGCTTCGTATAATCAAGTACGTTTTCCGCCTCGATCATCTCGCTCTCCTCCACCATCGGACAGATCACATACGCCTGCCGCCCCTTTGTAACCTCACCTGCGATGAACCGGTATGCCCGCTCCCTGTAGTCCGTCCCGACCACACAGTTTTTAATCGGGAGCCGGTTCGCCGGCAGCTCGTCAATGACCGAAATGTCCAGATCGCCGTACAGGATGATTGCCAGAGTCCGCGGGATCGGCGTCGCACTCATCACGAGGATATGCGGGCATTCCCCCTTATTTCCCAGTGTTTCCCGCTGTGAAACACCGAACCGGTGCTGCTCATCCGTGATGACGAGCGCAAGCTTATCGTACACAACCTTCTCCTGAATCAGCGCGTGTGTTCCGATTATGATGTCGGCCTTATGAGACGCAATCCTTTCGTACGCAGTCCGTTTCTCCTTTGCGGTCATGGAACCGGTCACGAGGATTACGTTCTTTTCAATCCCATGCTCAAGAAATAAGGCTGTCACCGACTCGAAATGCTGCTTTGCTAACACCTCCGTCGGCGCCATCAAAGCGCCCTGGTATCCGTTTTCGGCGGTTAAAAGGAGAGCCAGCACGGCAAGAATCGTCTTTCCCGAGCCTACATCGCCCTGAATCAGCCGATTCATGACCGCGCCTCCCTTTAAATCTCCAAACACCTCCGAAAGCGTGCGCTCCTGCGCACTGGTAAGCCTGTATGGGAGTGCATTGTGCAGCTTCTTTGCCAGTGTATCCTTTTCCATCACATAGCCGCTTTTTTGCTCCTGCCGTTTTTCCTTTAGGCCCCGTACGGCGAGCAGGAACAAAAAAAATTCATCGTAAACCAGCCGCTTTCTCGCAAACAAAAGTTCTGTCTCATCCGCCGGAAAATGGATGTGCTCAATCGCAAAATTGTACTCTGCAAGCTCGTTTTTTTCCCGGAGCGCCGCCGGCAGATAATCCCGTTCCAGCACGCGGACCTTTAGCGCCTGTTCCATGGCCGAGACAATCGTCTTGTTGCCCAGTCCCTTCGTCTGCGCATAGATCGGCTGCATGCGATGCATAAGTGCCTCATATGCCTCGGGTTTATACATCTGCGGCTGCTCCATTGTAAGGCCCGATTTTTTGCGCGTGACCCGGCCGCGGAACATATAGTGGCTGTCGGGCTTCAGCGTATTTTTTAAATACGGCATATGATACCACACAAGCTTTAGGCGCCCGGTCATATCGCTTATGGAGACAGTTACAATGGAAAGCCCGTTAAAGCTTCTCGCCGTTGCCTGGCTCTTTAAAAAACCCTCCACGGTTCCTACCTCATCCTCCTTAAGCTCTCCGATGGAACACGGTTCCTTGAATGAATCGTAGCCCCTTGGATAAGCGTGCAGCAGATCATCCAAGGTCTCCACACCAATCTTCGCAAACAGCATTGCCGTCTTCTCTCCGATTCCCTTTAACGTCTTTACCGGCTGTCCGTTTTCCATTGCTGACGACCTCCCTCCCCCTTCTTTGATGTATGAATACACAGCATTCTTCAGACAGGTCCGCCTGTTTCCCGTGCCGGCTGTTCCTTCCCGCCGCAGTGGCCTCACTTTGCACATGGACATGCCTCGTTGGGCCAGCCCTTGCTGTCCGGGACTTATGTATCATGGAGAAGTCCGGTGAACTTTCCCGGCCCGACAGGGCTTTTTGCCTTACAAAGAGATCCAAGGGATTTCCCTAATACGATAAAAAGCGGGCTGCCGCATGCGTACAGCCCGTCTTTTTGTAGCCCTTTGCTATTCCACGGAGAGCAGATAGTAATAGACCGGCTGGCCGCCTTCATTAAGCTCTACCTCGCAGCCAGCAAACTCCTCCCGGATCTGCTCCGCCAGCACCTCTGCCTCCTCTGCCGCAACATCCGCCCCATAATAGATACTGATTAACTCCGACTCCTCATCCGCCATACGCCGTATGGTCTCAAGCGTCGTATCCGCCAGTACATTCCCGGTCGCTAAGATTCCCGAATCACCAATGCCCATGATGTCGCCCTGTCGGATCTCGATCCCGTCGATCGTCGTATCCCGGACGGCATACGTAATCTGGCCGGTGCGGATGCGGCTCATCTCCGCCTTCATGCTCTCCATATTTTCCTCAGGAGAGAGATCCGGCAGGAAACTGATAAGCGCCGCCATGCCCTGCGGCACAGTCTTGGAAGGAACCACCAGAATCCGCTTATCCGTCACAAGCCCCGCGGCCTGCTCCGCCGCCAGGATAATATTGCTGTTGTTCGGCAGGATATAGACCACGTCGGCATTGACCCTTTCGGCTGCATTCAGCATATCCTCCGTACTGGGGTTCATTGTCTGGCCGCCCTCAATCAGATAGTCGGCCCCAATCCCCTTAAAAATCTCTCCGAGCCCGCTCCCGGCCGACACCGCGATAAATCCGTAGGGCTTCCTTGGCCCGGGTTCATCCGGCTCTGCATCCGCTTCCTGGGCAATCTGTGACGCGTTCTGGATGAGGCGTTCGTTATGCTCCTCGCGCATGTTATCCACCTTCATCCGCGAGAGCGAACCATATGTCAGGCCCCTCTCAAAGGCCAGACCCGGATGATTTGTATGGACATGCACCTTCACGATATCCTCATCCGAGACCACAACAATCGAATCTCCGATCGACTCTAAAAATGCCTTGAATTTCGGCTCCTCTTTGGCGTCATAGCCTTTTTCAATATTAATAATGAATTCTGTACAGTAACCGTAACGGATATCCGCAGTCTCCAGGGATTGGCGGCCGGCCGACGCGCCCGGTCCCGCCGCCTTCGGTGCCTCCTCGTCAAAGGGAATCCCATTCCCCAAAAGCCCATCCAAACCGCCCTTCATGACCTGCATAAGACCCTGTCCTCCAGAGTCCACGACGCCGGCCTGCTTTAAGACCGGCAGCATCTCGGGAGTTTGACTTAAGACATAATCGCCATGCGCGATGACTTGTTCCATGAACGCGGCGATGTCATCCGTCTGGACCGCCAGTTCGACCGCCTTGTCCGCCATGCCCTTCGCCACCGTCAGGATCGTTCCTTCCTTTGGCTTCATGACCGCCTTATAGGCCGTCTCTGTAGCACGGGTAAATGCATTGGCGAGTGTCGTGACCGTGATTTCATCGACCGGCGCAATCTCCTTTGTAAAGCCGCGGAAAAGCTGCGACAGGATTACACCGGAGTTTCCGCGCGCCCCCCGCAGAGATCCGGAGGAAAGAGCCTTCGCAATGGAAGCCATTGTAGGCTCCTCAAGCGCCGCTACTTCCTTTGCAGCCGCCATAATGGTCATCGTCATATTCGTACCCGTATCCCCGTCGGGAACCGGAAATACATTTAATTCATTGATCCATTCTTTTTTTGCTTCCAGACTTTTGGCGGCAGCCAGAACTGCTTTCTTCAACCGTTCTGCATCTACGGATTTTATCACCATGGACTGCTTCCTCCTTAATCTATCACGCGGACGCCTTCAACAAAAATGTTGATTTTTTCCACCGGCATTCCTGTGAATTCTTCTACTTTGTATTTCACACTTTCAATCAGGTTGTCCGCAACCGTCGAGATGCTGACACCGTAGGATACGATTACATGGAAGTCGATGCT
This sequence comes from Lachnospiraceae bacterium, assembly GCA_022792295.1. GTDB lineage: Bacteria > Bacillota > Clostridia > Lachnospirales > Lachnospiraceae > CANQGL01. Next base: position 74,947 of record JAAWAR010000111.1, on the reverse strand, counting down.
GATTGCATTGTCATTGAGCGTCACGTTGATTCCATGGGTCAGGCTTTCACGTTTTAAGAGCTTTACCAGTCCATCCTTCATACTGACCGCGGCCATACCGACGATCCCAAAGCATTCCACCGCCGTCATCCCGGCATAAAGGGCGATCACATCGGTATCAATCTGGATTTTGCCCAATTTATTGTTAATCCATCCTTTCATACTCCTGCCTCCGTTTCCAAATACCTGTACTTTCAAGGTTTCCCGCACATGGCAGAGTCTCCCCGCAGGTTCCGTGTTCAGGATATATTGTAGCATATCCCCTCTTTTCTGTCCATGATTTATTATGTGGAAAAATGCTGATGTACAGGAAAGAAACCGGAACCGAAACCAAACGATAGGCCGCCGGCACCACACGATTCCGAACAAAAATCAAAAGAATCGCTGTCCGTCAGTGGGCAGCGATTCTTTCCTTATGTCTATATGGCTTCTGTTACGAATGATGTCTCCCATGTCCGTGAGAATGGCCGCTCTCTCTATGGTGCGAATACTCTGCCTGCGTATAGTCATGCAGCCAGCTGCAGTGCTCCGTACTGTCGCAGTATTCACAGGCCTCATGCTCTGCACCGCCGCAGTAGCCGCAGTGCTCATGTGCACGTTCAATCCGGCAACCGGAAACAGAGCAGGATGCCGCTCTCGCGCCGCATGGTCCACATGCTAACGCCGTCATCGGAACGGCACATACGAAAAGTGCAGCAAACCCGGCAAATAATTTCCCTCTCAACTCGCCGATCCTCCTTTCAAGCATGATTTATTCTTTTTATTATACTCCTTACCCCCATATAAAGCAAGCAGATTATTTTTTGTTGCTTTTCTCTGCCTTCTTTTTTATAATGGATTTTGAAACCGCAAAAACAATAACGCAGATTGGAGAATTTTTATGAAGAATCTTATAATCGGACAATCCGGCGGTCCGACCGCCGTAATCAATGCAAGCCTTTTTGGGGCTGTCAAAGCCTGGAAGGAAGCCGGCCAGCCGGGACATGCCCTCGGCATGCTCAACGGAATCGAAGGCTTTTTAGCCGACCAGACCGTAGATCTCTCCGAAACGCTTTCCGAACATGACCTTGCGCTCCTTGCCCATACACCGGCCGCCTATCTCGGTTCCTGCCGTTATAAACTGCCCGAAGATCTGCAGGACGCTGTCTATCCGGCTATCTTCGACAACTTCCGTGAGATGAACATCGGCTTCTTCCTTTACATTGGCGGCAACGACTCCATGGACACCGTAGACAAGCTGTCCCGCTATGCGGCCATGACCAAAAGCGACGTCCGCTTTATTGGCATCCCCAAGACCATTGACAACGACCTCGTCCTGACCGACCACACGCCCGGCTTCGCAAGTGCGGCCAAATATGTCGCTGCCACAGTCCGTGAAATCACGCTGGATGCATCCGTCTACCAGCAAAGAGCCGTCACCATCGTCGAAATTATGGGGCGTCACGCCGGCTGGCTTACGGCTGCCAGTGTCCTTGCAAGAAAATTTGAGGGAGATAACCCGTATCTGATCTACCTGCCGGAGACCCCCTTCTCACTCGAGCAATTCGCAGCCGACCTGGAACATGCATTCGCAAAAAGCTCTCAAGTCGTAGTCTGCGTTTCTGAGGGAATCGCCGACGCCGGCGGAACCTTCGTCTGCGAATACTCCGATGCCGCCAAGCTTGACTCCTTCGGGCACAAGATGCTGACCGGCTGCGGCGAGATCCTGGAATCCTTTGTCCGGGAACGGTTTGGCGTCAAAGCCCGTTCTATTGAGCTCAATGTCAGCCAGCGCTGCAGCGGCATGCTCGCCTCCGAAACCGACATCCACGAAGCCGCCCTGGCAGGCGCCGAAGGCGTCAGGGCCGCGCTGGCAGGTGAGACCGGAAAAATGATCGCCTTTCGGCGCGAAGCCGACGATCCCTACCAAATCACCTGCCTTACTCAAAACGTGACCGCAATCTGCAATCTGGAGAAAAAATTCCCCCGGGAGTGGATTGCACCCGCCGGCAACGATATTCTCCCGGCTTTTCTCCCCTACATTCTTCCTCTGATCCAGGGGGAACCAGAACACACTATAGTAAACGGTCTGCCATGTTATTTATATCGCAGATAATCGCACCCCATTTATATTGCTTTGCTTACCAATAGTTCCATAATTAGAAATATTCTATTATTTTATCCTGTTTCATACAGGAATGCAGGCAGCAAGCGAACTGCAAAAGCATTTACTTTCAAACACCGGCTCGATTTGCATCCATCATGCCAAATCCCTTTCTGTCCGGGTTGGGATGCTTTTTTGCGCATGCAGATGCAAAGCCAGAGACACCGTGCGGCTGTACTGCGTATTTTGCACTTGTGTGATCGAAAAAACAGCATAGCGAAATAGATAGATGATACAATTTCCGCCGGCAAAGCAAAGGTTCCCGCATCGCTTTCCTCCTTTGCCTTGCCGGCGAAAATGTATCCTGCCAAGTTTTAGCCAATACAGCACAGACAGTACACAAGTGTACTGTCTGCTTAAACCTATATACCCTCGGTGGACAAAAGCAGTAAAGTTCGCCCCTTTACTCTACATCCCCAATGTCAACCACTTCGCACGAATCATAGAAAAACTGCAAAATCTCCTTACAGCCCTTTCCCTTTTTTGCCATTGCCTGCGCCCCGTTCTGGCTCATGCCCGCTCCATGGCCCGAACCGCCACCATAAATTACAAAACTCGTCACATGGTTCTCATCTGTCCCTGCATTCTCAATGTAAATAAAGCCGCTTGGCAGGGAATCAAATCCCTGCGCCGTGCTCCCATTCTTTCTTGTCAATGTAAGCCGTTCATTTCCGAGCACATTTCGGATCCGGCTTTGCCCCTGGAACGTCTTTTCCCCCTCGGTCCCTACAACCTTTAATTTCCTGGCAACTCCGCCCGGCCCGCGCTCCGTGACCGCAAGACCTGTGATCCGGCCCACACCGTCAATCTTCTCGTCAAGAATCTGGCTGGTCGTCGTGACCTGCCAGCGAAACATGGCGAATTCAGACTCGTAGGCTTCAGCGTCCATATTCTTAATAAAAGCGGCAAACGCCTCATTGTTTGTCAGATCTGCAGGTGTCCCTGCCTCACTGATCGGAACCGCTTTCAGATAGGGAATGCTTGACGAATCGGATCCCCACACACTCCCGTCGGTCCCGTATCCGCACGAGGTGGAATAGTAAAACGCCTCGATCACCGTATCCCCCCAGGCAAGAAGCTGGCCGAACGTCTCGTTGACGGCCCGGTCGGTCGATTCATAGGTTTCCATGTTGTTGTACACCTGATAATTGGTGCTGTCATCCACATGCGCGCCGAACTTGGAATACGTATTATCCTGGATTTTCTTCCAGGCATATGTCCTCGCACAGATCGCCTGCGCCTTCAGGGCCTCCAGCTCATAGCTCTGCGGCATCTCGCTCGGCACGACCCGCTTTAAATACTCCTCCAGATCAACCTCGTTTAAAAGAAGGAGCCCGGCCGTCTCCCTGGTGATCTCCATATGCCCGGGATAGACCGGCGTTCCCTGGCCGCGCGAAATACTTTCCACGGTGATCATTCCGCCCTCATTGGCAGAGCGGAATATCATACGCCCGCCGGCCAGCCGCTCATCATCCGCTGCTATTGTTACCTTCTCGCCAGCCGCTACCGACCGGCTCTGTTTTTCCTTTTCACCGCCGTATTCCAGGACAGCCATCGAATCGCAGGACAGTGTAATCTCCTCGTGAAACAGCGACTGATACTGATCGCTCATCAAAAGAACGCGGATCGTGTCAATCTCAGGCCGTTCCGTCGTCAGAGCCGCACAAATCTCTCCGCCCGCCACGACGAACTGCTGCATATGATAACCCACAAGAATGTCCTTCTTCTGCTGCTCCTTCAGGACTCCATATGTACGATAAATTTTAAAATTGGGGGAAAGCGGCACATTTCCGTAGCCTTCGATCTCGATCTCCTCATCCCGCACCGCCAGGACCGTCCCCGTAATCCGCTCTTTCTTTAACACAAGCCGGTTCGGCGTCCCGTTTTTTAAATAGAGATCACCGATCTGCCCGGAGATCTCCTCCTCATCCTGTAAGACACCCTTGACCGGAAACTCTCGTTTGATATTACCGATGAAAACCGTTACACCGGCTTCAGACACACCGGAGATCCAGGCATTCTCATAAACGATTTCTGAAGATATGATCTCCTCAACCTTCAAAATATCCGAGTCCCGCACTAAAAGCCGCACATTTTTGTCAATGCAGGCATCCAGATACAGTCCCTCAAACAAAAATTTTCCATCTCGGGTGTAGGCTGTCCACGGCGCTGCCTCTGCCACATTGTTCGGCGTTCCGTACACGTCCGTCACCAGCTCATGCACGACGCCTCTCGGGTCCGCCGCTTCCCGGAACATATCGTAAAATTCCCAGAACTCCGACTTCCCAATCCTTCTCTGCGCCTTTTTTGCTCCCTTTTCGAGAATATATTCCGAAAGAGACGCAGGCGCTTCCTCCGCAAGACCCTGTCCCGTCAGCATATCCGAGAGATCTCCCCGCGTGACCCCGGAAAGCGCGCTCTCCTCAGTCGGCGGACATGTTTCGGGGTCTAACAGTCCCTTCTCATACAGATAATCCATGTATTTTACGTACCACTCACTCTGCAGCTCCTCCGGAAACCAGGAGGTCTTTGGCGCGGATGCCAGAATTTCGCTCTTTGCGGCTACCGTCAGCGCTACCGCACGTGCCGCGGATGCCCGGGATACCTGATCCCTTTGCGGCTCATTTACTACAATAATGATAAGAAGGGCGACGATCAGGGTCGAGACCCCCGCCACCCAGTTAATCAGCTTTCTGCTCTCGTTCATATTCCCTCTTATTCATGACTGATATAATTTCCCGTCTTCTCGTCAATCCTTAGCAGCTCCATATAATCACGCGTGTCCGGCGACAGCTTTTTCTTTCGCAGGAAATGGTATTGGCACTTGGAAAACAGATCAAAAATCACTGCCATCAGCGGAACCGCGACAATCATGCCTCCAAAGCCGAAAAGACCTCCAAACAGCAAAATGGAAAACAGGACCCAGAAGCTTGAAAGGCCCGTGGAATTTCCCAGAATTTTGGGCCCCAGGATGTTGCCGTCAAACTGCTGCAGAGCCAGGATCAGCAGGATAAAATACACGCATTGAAGGGGGCTGATCAAAAAAACCAGCACGGCGCTCGGAATCGCCCCGATAAACGGGCCGAAAAACGGAACGATATTCGTCACGCCGATAATCACACTGATCAAAAGTTCAAACGGCATTTTGCAGATCGACATCAGGACAAAACAGAGCACGCCGATGATCAAAGAATCAATCAGTTTGCCGATGATGAAGCCCGAAAATACTCTGTGGATATAGCGAAACTCATCAACCGTCGCATTGGCATAGCGCAGGGGCAGGAAGGCATAGATCATCTTCTTTGACTGCGCTGTCAGCGTATCCTTGATGTTTAGCAGGTAGATCATAACGATCAGGCCGATCAGCAGATTTTTTGCCAGATTATAAACGCCCATGACGCCGCTCGAAACACCGCCGACAATTTTCTCAAGCCCTTTCCAGCTCTCCGGATTCTGAAAATTCTGGAGACTGGGAATCAGATTCTCACCGGCCCAGCTTTGGAAATACGCGACCGCCTGCTGATAATAAGAAAGCGCCATCTGCTCCAGATTTTGGTTGTTTGCAAAAATATCCTCGATCCATCTTTGAATATTCTGGACGTACACCGGCATCATATTTACGATTCCGATAATACTCGTATAAATCTGGGGAATCACAAGCTGTAAAAGGCTGGAGATGACCGCCCACAGAAACACGAGGCTTAAAACGGTTCCTATGATTCGCTCCGCCACATGGAGGAGTCTCCCATTTTTTACTCTGGTTCCCAAAAAATGCCTGGTGCAGGCTCCGCCCAGATTATAGACAGGGCACAGTAAGAAGGTAAGCACGGCTCCGTAAATGACCGGGGCCAGGACTGTTAAAATCTTCTTTCCCGCTGACGCGACGGAAGCACGTTCCAGGAAGCCGAAAATTACCAGCGTGGCCGCAAGAATAACCAGTATTGCCGTCATACCCATATAAATATATCTGTCAAAACGATGGTCCCTCATGTTCTTTTTTCAAACCTCTCCTTCGCCAAATCATCTTTGATTCTTATACTATCATACTTTTGTCCAATAAAAAAGAGGGTAACTGAAAAAGAGAACATATATAGAAGAAAGCAGCGATTTCTCGCTGCTTTTATCTTTCGCAATCCCAAAATGCCGGTTCCTGCATAATTGACTCCTAGCCTTGCTAGGTGGGCAACCGCACTTAGACTTCTGCCTTCCACTCAAAAGGAGGCCTGACATCCGCCTAAAAATATAGGAATCCCCTTCGTCATAATGTAGGTTCAAAATAAACAGGAGTATCGAACATCTCAGGAATCACGTCTGATTCACGGTAACAGTTCAGATACCTTCACTGCCGCAGGCAAAAATCCATCTTGAACTGCCAATCGCTGCTCAAAGCACCGGTGGCGCCGTTTTTAACAACGCGAAAAAGGATTCCCGCCTGCTTTTTTACGCTTTACCCAAAGGGTACAATGTCTTGCAGGCAGCGCAGAAAATGCGCAGACCTGTCTGAACTATTACACTTTATTTCTTCTTGCTCTATTATAGCGCAGATGTTCCTGTTTTTCAAGTTCCAATTTCTGTTATGGCAGCATCATTTTTTCATTTATTGGAACCGTTTTTTGCACGCCCCTCCCCGAGGCGTACCCGTTCCAAATACTCTCTCGTCTCCTCGTCGGCATGGGACAGGAGATAGTTTGTCCCGCGTCCGGTATGCCGGCCCTTTTCCGTCTCGATGAGCCGGCGGACGCGCTCTACCTCCTCCTTTAAATCGCCGGCGGAAAGGAGCACACAGCCCTGCCCCCGAATAATAAGCTGCTCCAGTCCATCCGACGTGGCGACCGTGACCCGGCAGCGTCTGCCGATCTTGTGAGCCAGCTTCTCGATGTATTGGTCCGCCGTCTCGGCCTCCTTTGTATAGACCACGTGAATGTTGTGATACTTTAAAGCCTCACCGATTCCCCCAACCACCTTATACGCGTCAAAAACTACGATCAGGGTACACCGGCGATACGCCTGGTAATTACAGAGAATATCCATGAGCCGGTATCGCGCGCCGTCTATATTTGTCTCTGCAAGGGCCTGCAGTTCTTCCCAGGCAAAGATAATATTATAACCGTCTACAAGAAGATATTCTTCCTCGGGGTCCGTCTCCTCATCCGTGTTCTTTTTCAAAGCCGCAGGCTTTTCCGCCCGGATGATCCGTCTTGCCGCCTCCGGTGGATTTCTGCGCTTCTGTTCTCCGTAGGTGCGGATAAAAATCTCCTCAAGCTCCTTCTCCTCATCGTGTGCAGATACACCCCGCGCGGCACGGCTCCCCGCAGACAGCCCTGCCCCAAAACGGCCCCCCGAGGCTTTTGCAGGCACATGGCCGTCATCGACGCGCGCCAAAGAGGCGGCCTGCCCCTGGCTCCTCTTTAGCGGACTTTCCACATGCATGTGCCGTTTGACCTCGTTCCATGGGACCGTAAAGCCTGCCCCATGTGCACAAAAGACTGAGCCTGCCGGGTTCTGCAGGTCCAAGTCGAAATCATACCCGATCTTCGCTACGGCCTCCTCCTCGTTCCGGCATGGCTCGTAGCCCTTTAAACTGCAAAAAAGCCTTCCACGGCCCCTCGTGTAGGCCGCCACCTCTCTCTGGTAATCCCGCATCGCAGCCACCGGAGCGCTTCCCGTGAGAGTCGCCGTATCCCCCTCCTGAACGGGCGGCGCAAAGTTCCCCTGCATACGTTCCATATCCGCCATCGCACGGCCAAGCGACTCAGAAGGGATCTCCAGCCGAAAGGAATAAAAGGGTTCCAAAAGCCTGCAGCCCGCCTCCATGAGGCCCTGACGCACGGCCCGGTACGTAGCCTGCCTGAAATCACCGCCCTCCGTATGCTTTATATGCGCACGGCCGGCAATCAACGTAATTTTCATATCTGTGATCTCTGAGCCGGTCAGCACTCCGCGGTGCCGTTTCTCCTCCAGATGGGTCAGAATAAGCCGCTGCCAGTTCCTGTCCAGCATGTCCTCGCTGCAGGCTGTCTCAAACTGCAGCCCGCTCCCCGGCTCGCCCGGCTCCAGCAAAAGATGCACCTCCGCATAGTGGCGCAGCGGTTCAAAATGTCCCACGCCCTCTGCCGCCTTCCGAATCGTTTCTTTATATACAATGCTCCCGCTTCCGAAGCCGATCTCCATGCCAAAGCGTTCCTTCATCTGGCTCTTTAAAATTTCCATCTGCACATCCCCCATCACCTTGGCCTGCAGCTCGCCTAACGCCTCATCCCAGATGATATAAAGCAGCGGATCTTCCTCCTCGAGTTCGCGAAGCGCCTTTAACGCCGTATGCACATCCAGACCGGCAGGAAGCACGACCTGATACGTCAGAACCGGCTCTAAAAGCGGCTGCTCCGATGCAGCCTCCGCCCCAAAGCCCTGCCCCGGCCTTGTCTTTACAGGACCGGCCGCCGCACAGATCATGCCCGCACCGGCCTCGGCCGCCGTCTCAAACTTTGCGCCTGAATAGATACGAAGCTGGTTGATCTTTTCCCCATCCGGTCCGCCAAGCTGCTCCTTTACTTTAAGAACCCCGCCCGTGATTTTCATGTGTGTGAGCCTGCTTCCCTGCCCGTCCCGTGAGATCTTAAATACCTTCGCGCCAAAAGCTTCTTCATATGCCGGGCAAGCCGCAAATACTTCGATCCCTTTTAAAAATTCGTCCACACCGGTCAGTTTAAGCGCTGACCCGAAATAGCAGGGAAACAGCCTGCGCTCCTTGATGCAGCTCTTAAGCTGCCGCAGAGAAAGACTTTCCCGTTCCAGATATTCCTCCAGAAGTGCCTCGCCGCACAAAGAAAGCTCCTCCAAGCGCTCCGAAGAAACCGCCCCGCCGGCCTTTAGCTCCTCCCCGGCCAGTTGTTCTGCAAGGCCGGTAAAATCTACAACCGCCTCACCAAATCGTCTTTTCAGTTCAGCGAGCAGATATTCCCTATCTGTCCCCGCCTGGTCCATCTTGTTGACAAATATAAACACCGGAATCCGATAGCGCTTTAAGAGCCGCCATAATGTCTCTGTATGGCCCTGCACTCCGTCAGCCCCATTAATCACCAGGACGGCATAATCCAACACCTGCAGGGTTCTCTCCATCTCCGCCGAAAAATCCACATGGCCCGGCGTGTCAAGGAGCGTCACAGACATATCCCCGAGCGAAAATACGGCCTGCTTTGAAAAAATCGTGATCCCCCGCACCCGCTCCAGCGCGTACGTATCCAGAAACGCATCACGGCTGTCCACACGGCCGAGCTTCCGAATCGTTCCCGTCGTATACAAAATCCCCTCACAGAGCGTAGTCTTTCCTGCGTCCACGTGCGCAAGAATCCCCATTACCAGCCGTTTCATCCGTTTTCCCCGCATACCCGTCTTAAGATCTCCGCACAGATCTCCTCCATGCTGCGCCCGTCGGTTGCAACGGCAAAATCTGCCGCCGCCTCATAGCGCGCCCGGCGGTTTTCCATAAGCTCGGCGATATGTCCCACATCTGCGCGGCCTCCCAGGGCCGGGCGGCCTTCTCCGCCTTTTAACCGCTCATGTACGGTCTTTGGGCTCGCTGTCAGGAGAACGATTTTTCCCATCCGTTTCATGAGCTTCACATTTTCCTCCCGCAGGGCTGCCCCGCCGCCGCAGGAAACAATACGCGGCTTTTGTGTCAGAAGCCGCCTTAAAAACTCTGTCTCCAGATTACGGAAATGCTCCTCGCCGTAAATCTCAAACAGTCTGGGAATCGCCATTCCCTGCTCCTTTGCTATCTCCTCGTCCATTTCCACACGCGCCGTATCCGTAAGCCCGGCCAGACAGACTGCATTTGTACTCTTTCCGCAGCCCATAAAGCCGATCAAAAAAATCGTCTGCTCCAGTTTCATTGTCTCCCGTCCTTTTCTGTCATTCGTCCTTTCCTGTTACCGCCGCTCCTACAATAGGAGCAGCCGGTCTGCTTTCCCAGTATAGCAGAAAAAAACCGCCATTGCAATCGTCCCGAACGCCTGCTATAATGGAAAAAATCGGAGCTATGCAAAATTAAAAATCAAATTTTCAGGAGAAATCTCATGAATCAGATCCCAATCACCGGCCATACTGCCTTATATGGCCTCCTGGGGAAACCAGCCTCCCACAGTATCTCCCCTGCCATGCACAATCTCTCCTTTCGCGCAAACGGCATCGACGCCGTTTATCTGGCGTTTGAAGTCGGGGAGGACGAGCTGCCCGGCGCCGTCGAAGGGCTGAAGGCCCTGGGCGCAAAGGGGTTTAATCTTACTATGCCCAATAAAAACAAGATGGTCTCCCTCTGTGACGAGCTCTCCCCCGCTGCCCGCATTACACAGGCGGTCAACACGGTCGTTATTGATGAGGACGGCAGGCTCACCGGCCATAACACCGATGGAACCGGCTACATGCTCTCCGTCCTTGATGCTGGGTATTCCATCATCGGCAAAAAAATGACACTTCTCGGCGCCGGCGGTGCGGCTACCGCGATCTGGGTGCAGGCCGCCTTAGACGGTGCAGCAGAGATCTCCGTCTTTCTGCGCAGGGAAAGCCGCTTTTTTGCGCGCGCAGAGCGGACTGCCGAGATGCTTAGAGAGCGAACCGCCTGTAAAATCAAGCTGTGCGACTATGCCGATGAGGAGGCGCTGCGCGCAGAGCTCTCCGACAGCCAGATCTTAACCAACGCGACCTCCGTCGGTATGGCTCCCAACGAGAATGCCAGCCCGATCCCCGATGCAGCCCTCTTTCCGGACGGTCTCATCGTCTCTGACATCATTTACAATCCGCAGGAGACCCTGCTCCTTAAGACTGCCCGTGAAAACGGCAATCCCTGTTTCAACGGCTTCTATATGCTTCTTTACCAGGGAGCCGAGGCCTTCCGCCTTTGGACCGGAAAACAGATGCCGGTTTCTTTGGTAAAACAGGCATACTTTACTGAATCTTAAGGCTCGCCCCTCCTTGGCGGATTCCTTTTGTGTTTTTCATCTGAATTGTTACCGATTAAAAGCGTTGCGCTTTAAATTGGTAAATTTACCTGTTGACAAATCCATTTAGAAGCGTTATGATAAACACCAGAAAAAAGGAGTGTAAGGCAGACATGAATCCAAAGAAGAACCATTTCGCTGACAACAATTTCTTCTTTTATTATCCGGGCTATTCTTACGGCGCGGGCTTTTTCTGCTGCAAAGACGAACCACTCCGGACCGGGGCACTGTAAGTCCCATACCGTCACGAAACCGGGAGCCGGCGTTTGCAGCAGCAAACGCCGTTTTTTTGTCTTATGGGAAAATCCTTTGGCCTATGCAATAAGGCAAAAGGCCCTGACAGGCCAAGGCTGTACACGGTTTTGGCCTGACGGAATGCAAAGTTCCCATAAAGGCGGTCTGCTGCGTACCAGCGAAAGGAGTAAACAACATGATTATCATCTTAAAACAAAACGCAAATCCAAAAAAGGTCGAGGAACTGAAACAAAATCTCATCAAACGCGGCTTTAAACTGCACCTGTCCGACGGAATCGAGGCCTCTTTTATCGGCCTGATCGGAGACACCTCATCCCTTCACGAAGACTCGTTCAGGGCTCTGGATGTCGTCGAAAGCGTTCGGCGCATCCGGGAACCCTACAAAAAAGCGAACCGGTCCATGCACCCGGAAGATACTGTCATTGACATCTGCGGCCAAAAAATCGGCGGCGGCAATTTCCAGGTCATCGCCGGCCCCTGCTCCATCGAGACAAAAGAGCAGATCACCGGCGTCGCCATGGATGTCAAGCGCTCCGGCGCGCATCTGCTGCGCGGCGGCGCGTTCAAACCAAGGACCTCCCCGTATGCATTCCAGGGCCTTCATGAGCAGGGCCTCGACCTGCTTCTTGAAGCCAAGCGTGCCTCCGGTCTCCCGGTCGTGACGGAGATCATGAGCCCGGCCCATCTCCCGCTCTTTGCTGATGTTGATGTCATCCAGGTAGGCGCACGCAACATGCAGAACTTTGAGCTTTTAAAGGAACTCGGAAGGCTCGACAAGCCGATCCTTTTAAAGCGCGGCCTCGCCAATACGATCGACGAGCTTTTGATGAGCGCCGAATACATCATGGCCGGTGGAAACGAAAAGGTCATTCTCTGCGAGCGCGGCATCCGCACCTTCGAAACCTCTACAAGAAACACCCTCGACATCTCTGCTATCCCGATTTTAAAGCAGAAAACGCATCTCCCTATCGTCATTGACCCGAGCCATGCCGCCGGAATCCGCTCTCTCGTGGAGCCGCTCTCCATGGCCGCCATCGCTGCCGGGGCCGACGGCCTGATGATCGAAGTCCACAACAACCCAGAAAAAGCGCTCTGCGACGGCGCTCAGTCCCTGACGCCGCAGATGTTTGATACTTTGATGAAAAAGCTTACGAAATCCGCAGCGTTTTTCCGAACGCTTGAGGCATAAATTTCAGAAAGCCCTGCCCGACAGCCTGTAACATTCAGACTGCCGGGCAGAACTCTCACATGCGGCTCTGTTTTTCTACGCAAACCGCCCCATCACCTTCACAAATGCCTCCGTCTTATCCCGCATGATCTTCAGTCCGTGTTCCAGCTGTTCCATGTGCAGGCTGTGCGTAAGCAATGCGGCAGGCTGAATCCGCTTTTTCGAAATCCGCTCCAGCGCATACTGCCAGTCGTCATCCGGACTGTGCCAAAACGACGAATTCCATGTGCCGGTCACGGTGAGCTGATTCCGCAAAATTTTCCAATACACATCCTTTTCCAGCTTCATATCCGAATACGGATTTCCTACCAGAACCACCTGTCCCGACGAGGCGGCAGCGCCAACCGCCTGCTTTACCGTTTCATTTTTCCCCACGCACTCAAAAAACACGTCTGCGCCGGCCCCGCATGTCCTTTCAAGCAGCCAGCTTTCCACGTCCATTATCCGGCTGTCGCAGAAATTTTCCTCTGAAAGTCCCAGCCGTACGGCCGTCTCCTTTTGCAGATCTTTATTCCCGATTGCGAAAATCCTCTTGCCATTGCCTAAACCGCCAAAGCCCGCCGTCTCCTCCGCTTCCAAGAGAAACAGCAAAAGCAGCAGCCCGATTGTCCCAAGGCCGCAGACTGCCACACTCTGCTCCTTGAGGAAGTTTACCCTGCGCATCGCATGCGCCGCCACTGCCATCGGCTCCAGCATCGCGGCTTCCTCGTATAACACCCCGTCCGGCAGTTTTATCAGATTCCACACCGGGACTGTTACATACTCCGCAAAGCCCCCGTCTCTGCGCGAGCCCAGATAATCATAGCTTCTGCAAAGCTCGTACTGCTGCTTCTTACAAGGAGAACACGCCCCGCACGGAATGAGCGGAAATACGCCGGCCCGCTTTCCCAGCCATTCCTTTGACACGCCTTTGCCAAGCTCCTCCACCACGCCGGAAAATTCATGTCCGGGAATCAGCGGGGCCTTATGCGCTCCCGTCCGATAGATCCGCGGAATGTCTGAGCCACAGATCCCCGCCGCCTTTACGGCGACCAATACCTCTCCCGGCTGCGGCTCTGGTTTTTTTACCGTCTCAAGCCGTATATCCCCGATCCCATGCAGCACCCATGCGTTCATTTATAGTATCCCGTCCCTTTCCTGCAGAATCCGGCAGAACCGGTCCAGATCCGCCTTTGTCGTAATCTTAAAATTTTCCTCGTCTCCCGGTATCATCAAAATGTCCATTCCCGCCAGAACCGCGGGCTCCGTTGAGCCGTTGATCCCGTAGATTTGCTCTGGGAAAAGCCTTCTATTTGCCTCGTAGTATTTCCCGAAGCGAAACGCCTCCGGCGCCTGCCCTGCAAATATTTCCTTCCGTTCCAGAAGACAAGAGACTGTTTTTTTGTCACGGCTTTGGTACACGGTATCCTTCATAGGCAGCACCGGAAGGGCGCCGTCGTGCCCCTCTCGTACCGCAGCCAGACATTCTGTGACCTGTTCGGCTGAAAGAAGCGGCCGTGCGGCGTCATGAATCAGCACACAGTCCTCTGCCTCCGCATAGTTCTTTATCTCCTTTAGCGCATAAAAAACGGAAAGCTGGCGTGTCTGCCCGGGTGCACAAAAGCCCCGGAATTTTCTCCCGGGGTCATACTTTAAAAGCCATTCTGTAATCTGCGCCCGCCAGGCGGGCTCTGCCACGATCTGCACCGCGTCAATCTTCTCATGACGGCACAGGCATTCGAGCGAATACGTCATCACCGCCCGTCCGCCTGCTTTTATATATTGCTTCGGAATCTCTGTCCCGAGCCTTGTGCCTGTCCCGCCTGCCAGCAGGATTCCTATATTCATACCGTCTAAAACCTCATTTCCCGTATATTCTGCAAAATCTCTCCATACGGCTTTCCTTTCCCAAAAAGCAGCGTCGTCCCCAGCACGAATCCTCTCACGCCCTTGGGGGCAAATTCCAGAATCTTATCCGCACTGCACGCTCCGTCCCAGTAGATTTCAAAATCCATATCCTCTTTCATGGCAAGCAGCTTAATAATTTTCTTTCCGACATACGGCAGATACATCTGCCCTGCATTCCCGGGGTTGACAGACATCACCAAAACCTTTTTTACGATGCGTAACATCTCCATCACCGTCTCCACCGAGGTACCCGGAGTGATGGCAATCCCCGGAGTGATTCCCGCGTTGATTATGCTCTGCAGCGTCGTGGACGGATGGTATTCAGCCTCCGGATGGATATAAACCGTATCCCCCTTTCGCAGGCTTTTTATAAACAAACCGATGTTATTGCTTGGATGCTCGATCATCAGATGAATATCGAGCGGCTTTTTTGTCGCGCCTGCAATGTAGCGCAGATCGTTTAACGACATGGCAAAGTTAGGGACATACCGGCCATCCATGATGTCGATGTGGAAGGAATCAATGCCGCCCTGCTCCAGATTTCTTACCTCCTGCTCCAGATGTCCATAATCCGCGCACATCATTGACGCATTCAGTTCAATTTGCATACCCTTTCCTCCAGAACGTATCTCCATTGTACAGGATTCAACCAATTTATACAAGCATTTCATTTACAAAGTAACAGTCCTCTGGTATATTTCCTCGAATTCCTCTGCCGTCTTCTGGTTTGCACGCCTCATTGATTCGTCCAGCCAGCCGCCGTTAAAGTGATGAATCCCATGTGTATTGACCGACCGGGCCGTTCTTTTTGACATGTAATCATATGGATGGAACACTTCATATGGATAAATATTCATGTCAAGGATTTTCTGCGGTCCGCCGCAGATTTTATAGCCAAATTTCTGCAGCGCCAGCGTATCGTAGTATCCACAGGTATTTTTATTTATATTGCCCTTTTCATCTATAAAGGCCAACTCCGCTCTCGTCTTTAATAACTCCCCGATCGCCCTGCTGCCCTTTACGGCGCCGCTGCCGCCGCCGAAATTTATATTCTGCCACTTTTCCACGCAGCAAAACGCCTCCTGGTACAGCATGTCGTCTAACCCCTTTATGAGCTCGACATCCGTGTCAAGATAGATCCCTCCATATGTATACAGAATATCTAATCTTGCATAATCCGGCACAAACCCGTACATGCCGCGCCTGTATGCCTCCCTCATATACGAATTCTTATTTATATCATAATTGGACTCATCCCAGCAGCGTATTTCATAGTCCGGGCAGTATTTCTTCCAGCTTTCCATACACCGCAAAAGGACAGCGGGAATCTTTTGGCCTCCCAGCCACATATAATGGATGATTTTAGGAATCCTGCGGACTTTGCTGTCCTTTTGAATCAGATTTTCCCCGGACGGCCTGAAATTGGTGATACACATCATCGGAATCAGGAAACAGGCCGTATGCTCCAGATTTTTAAAATTCTCAAGCTGCGCCAGGCTGTCTGCAAATCTGCTTACGGCCAAAAGAATAACGGTTCTGTCCCCGTTTACCTCCTTCAGCCGTTCCACCGGCCGGACCTCGTATCCACCTTTCGTATTGCCTGCCTTATCGGGGTCATTGTCCACATAAAAAGACACCCTGTTTTCCAGATTGTGTTTTTTTAATATGGCCAGGGTTGTAACCCTCCCTATCATGCCTGCGCCAAAAATGACGATCTGTTGTTTCTTCTGTTCGATCTGCCGCGCCATTTCCTCAAAAGAACCATTTTTCAAAATCATATCTTTTTTCATTCTCCAGCCATGTCCGCATTTCTTCCACACTCTCCGAAAAAGAGATTGACGGGATAAAGCCTGTTTCCTCCTGAAAAGCGGAAGGGTCCAGCCAGGCCCGTTCCATCGGAAGGTCTGCCGTTTTTATCGACCCATACTGCATGTCGGCAAAAGGATCCAAAATCTCCTTTATATCTTCTAAGTATTCCTTCAGTCTTCTGGGACTGCCGCTCCCGATGAAATACGTGTCGTTTTTAAGCGCCGTTTCCCCCATTTTATATAAGGCGCAGGCCAAGTCCCTTACGTCAATCACATCAAACAGCCCGTTTGCCGGTCCAAATCGGAGACTTTCCTGATGCAGAAGCTTTTGTATGGTATCCGCTATAATCTGTTCCTTTTTGTTAAATACACCGATCGGATGGTAAAACTGGCACCATACGAGAGGCATATCCAGCTCTTTGCTGATTTCTCTTGCCAGCCTGTGCGCATACCTTTTGGCAAATAAATAATAGGAGGCTCCCACAAATTCTTCCAGGCCGTCAATCGCACTGCACTGGTTTTCACAGACAGTCCCCGTGACGATTATTTTTTTGCACTGCAGAAACTTTGCCGCCTTGACACAATCACAGGTCCACTTGACATTCTGCAGCTGTACGCCGTATTCCTTCCTAAGAGGCCCGGAGGCACCGTTCCATGCCAAATGGTAAAAAGCATCAAATTCCCTCTCTCGACACAGCTTTAAAACGGTCTGTACGTCTTCCAGACCGCAGCCGACAATATGTACGCCCGCTATTTTTTTTACAGCTTCATACTCCCTGCTGCTCTCTCTGCACAATGCCCAGACTTCCGTTCCTCTTTTTCGCATTTCCCGCAGCAGATGGATTCCGATGAAACCTGTGGCGCCTGTCATAAATACCTTTTTCATCAAAATACTTCCGTCCGGGGAATAAATGTGATCAGCTTACAGCCCCATTCGCGCGTATAGGCAAGCAGCTCCGAAAACTCGTCCCGCAGATTCCAGGCAAGCAAAACGATATAATCCGGCTTTTCCTCCCGTATCCTTTCCGGGCTTACGATCGGGATTCTTGTCCCCGGTAGGTATAAGCCCTGCTTGGGGATGCTCGAGTCTGCCACAAAATCAATGTATTCTCTGCCTATGCCGCAGTAATTTAAAAAGGTGTTCCCCTTGGCAGCCGCCCCAAACGCGGCTATTTTTTTCCCTTCCTCTTTCAGACGGATTAGGAGCTTACAGCTATCCCGTTTGATTGCTTCTACTTTTTTTGCAAAGTCCTCGTACGTCTCCATGTGCTCAAAGCCATACTCTTTTTCATCCTGGATCACCCGGCTTACGTTCTCGGACACCTCACAGGCGGCGTTTTGTGTATGTGCCGCATAAATCCGCAGAGAACCTCCGTGTGTCGCTAACTCCTCCACATCATAGATCTTCAGTCCGTGCGCTTGGAAAATTCTGCGGACAGTCAGCAGAGAGAGGTAAGAAAAATGCTCCTGATAAATCGTATCAAACTGATTGAGTTCTATAAGCCTCAGCAAATGCGGGAACTCCATCGTGATGGTGCCTGTCTCCTTCAGGGCGATACGAAGCCCCTCCACAAAGCCATTGATGTCCGGAACATGGGCAAGCACATTATTCCCGATAATCAGATCCGCTCTGCCATGTTCTCCTGCAATTTGCACCGCCGTTTGTTCTCCCCAGAATTCTACGGCTACGTCGATCCCTTTTTTTCTCGTCTCCTCTGCGACATTTTCGGCAGGCTCGATTCCAAAAACCGGTATCCCATAGGGCTTAAAATATTGAAGCAGGTATCCGTCATTGCAGGCTATCTCATAGACCAGGCTCTCCCTGCCCAGAGAAAGTCTGTCAACGATCCTGTCTACATATCTTTTACAGTGCTCCAGCCAGCTTTTTGAATAAGAACTGAAATATTTGTAATTCGTGAATATCTGTTCCGGCGCTTTATATTCCATCGCCTGTGCAAGCAGACACTCCTCGCATACCATCACATGCAGCGGATAATAATACTGCCCCAAATCCACGTTTTCCTTTGTCACATATTCGTTGGATATGGGAGACAGCCCCAGATCCACCATGGTATGTTTTAACTCTTTGCCGCAAAACCGGCATTGCTTTCTGTCCATACTGTTTGATTCCTCACCTTTTTTATTTTCTTATTATTTTTCAGCTGCCGATCCACGGCAACTCCCTGTCCTTTTTTGAAAGAATCAGCCCCGTCTTTACCGGCCAGTCTATCTGGAACGCCGGATCGTCATACCGGTATCCCCCGTCATGGCCGGGGGCATAAAACTGAGACATCAGGTACAAAAGCTGACAGTTTTCTGTCAGTGTGACGTAACCGTGCGCGCAGCCCTTTGGGATATAGAGCATCCTTCCATTCTCCTCCGACAGCTCATAGGCGCAATAGCTTTGATACGTCGGCGAGTCAGGCCTTACATCTACACACACATCGTAAATGCACCCCCGCGTACACGAAACCACTTTATCCTCCGCATACTCTCCCTTCTGAAAGTGCAGCCCCCGCAGCGTCCCTTTTTCTCTGTTTTCACACAGATTCATCTGCCTGAGATCCATTCGGATCCCGGCTTCGTGAAACTCGTTTTCACAATAGAGTCTTGAAAAATATCCGCGTTCATCCTGATTGGGCTGACGGCAGATCAAAAAGGCACCTTCAATTTTTAATTTGTTAAAAACCATAATCCGTTCCCCTTCATGCTCTCGTCAATCCGCCCTACACAAGCGTCAGATAGTCCGTGATTCCTAGTTTCTTAAGCCTTTCCTCCACAGCCGTGTTATTTTTTTCTCCGACTGCAAGGATTAGGATGCAGCCCTGCAGATTTGCTTCCTCGATTCCTTTCACCGGATATCCGCATATGGTTTCTGCATTTCCGTTTTTGTCGCTGACGACAATGCCGCTTGGCTTTCTCATTCCCTCCAGGATGCGGATCACCCTGCATGCAAGCTGACCGGCTCCGTAGACATACACTTTGTCCTTCTTCCCAATAAATCCGGCAATCTGCCTTTTGTAGGCCTCCTCTTTCAGCTCCTCTATGTCTTTATCCTCTGCCAATGCATATCCCTGCATGTGAAAAAACTCATACATCGTGCGCTGCATATTGGCCAGCAGGCCCACCACATACGCTCTGCCTACCAATACCTCCGTATAATAGCCCTTTTGTTGGGCAAATAACGGCATCATCTGCATCATGGTCCCCGTTCGGTCTGCCTTTAAAGCTTCCAAAAGAGGGGCGTCAAGCACACTGCTTCTGCACCAGAACGCATAAAAATCATGCGTGGGCGCACATGTGCCAAACGGAACGGTCAAATGATAGGCATCCCGAATTTTTACCGCGAGATCTTCCCTTTTCCATCTTTTTTCAAGCGAACCGCTCAGCTTCCCGAACACATTCGCAGGCGGAATCAGCATACCCAGTCTGGGATTTCCTGCAAACAGCTCGCAAACGCCCAAAAGATAGGCTTCATCGTTGACTAAATTCTGAAGAATACAGTGTTTCTGTGCATCAAGCAATGCCCTGGGGATTGTGCCGTTTTCCTCTATGGCTATAAACAGTGTATATTCGGCAGGAAAAAAGCCGTTTACAGCCAGACCCGCATTTTGCAGTACGTTCCCGAACAGATCGATTACCCGAACCGGAAGGCGCTGCGGCAAAGAGGCGCCGGCAGGCGTGTCTAACAGCTCGTACATCTGCATGCTCTCCATCACGGCTCCCAGCGGATAAGTCCGCAGGATGTGCGACCATATCAGATCCATGTCATAAGCCGTATTATCCGCCAGGTAAGACACGGCTTTCCTTAAATCCGACCGGTCGCTGAATCTTCCTTCCACAAAGTCTCCCGTAAAGAGCCTTCTTTTCAGCAGAGGGCATCTTGCCTCTTTTACAAGCTCATAACTGCAGTAATGGTACGGGCTTATATTTAAGTGAGGATTCTCTGTCACATATCCGTCCGTTTTGCAATAAACATCCCATCGAAAGCCCCGGTCTGCAAAATATTTTGTAAACAAAAACTCGTACTTTAGAATCGCACTCCTAAAATCCGTCAGCTTTTGGGGGAGCGTCGTCCAATACTCTGTAAAATCGGCGCTTTGCAGCATCCTCTTTCGCACCACATAAAAATACAGCTGGATATGTTCCGGATAGACCGCATCGCCTCCGTCAAAGTCTGAGACTCCTCTTTTGGTGATTCCCCAAAAATCCAAGTCCTCTCTTTTTTCCATCGTCTCAAACATCTCCTGAAACGGATAAAACGGTCCGAATACGGAATCATTCATAAACAGAACCGCATCATACGTTTCCAGCCGGCCTTCTCCCCGCAGCCTGTCAAGTGCGTACGCGAATCCGCCCGCATCATATCCGGTATCCTCCCGTTCATACAGATAGCGAACCATGGAAAGCTTATCCTTCTCCTTTCGGGGAAGTTTTGCATTGCTTACGACCGCTATATCATCTGCCACCTTCCTCAGTTCATGCAGACAGTAAAGAATATAGTCGTCAATTTTTCCGTTTTTATCATAGGTAGCATAGATCGCCAGATTATTTCTCAATCGTTTATCCCCTCATCCGCTTGATTGAAATATACATGATGAAATCCGCGTTCCTTTAAGATCGATGCGATCTCTTGTGTGTTTTTCATGTTGACAGCGACAACAATTCCCGTCTTTTCTCCCGGCTGCACAGATGACAGGCTCATGACGGGCTTTCCCCAGAAGGTTTCCGGATGGCTGTAGCCGTCAGATACCACATAACCGTCATATTGGATCCCCTGTTTTTGCAGGTATCGGCTTACCTCGCCCGAAAAGAAGCCGGTTCCGTACACGTATCTCGGTCTGCACGCTTCGAAAAACTTCGCAGCCTTGCTGCAGTTCAAATAATTCTCATGCTGCGTTAAATCTCTGTATGTGGCAAAACAAGTATTCTTTGTTTTTCTTTTCACCAGGCTGTTCAGCATAAAATGATAATTGGACGCCTGAATCGACGCAAACTCGTCGTTCATCACAGCCGCCGTTTCATAGCCGTCGTGTTCTGCCGCATAAGGAAGGATTCGTTCGATCGCATGGCTGATCGTATTGTCCGTCTTCATCGGTTCCGGATCAAACTCCTCATAGGAAAGGTTCGCCTCACAGAGCGTTTTCATCGCCTTTGTCTTACACCAAAAGGCACTCCCCAGGGCGGGCGGAGGGGATTCCTTGGAGATTTCCTTCGTAATTCCCAGTCTTTTTGCCAGCTCCCCCGTTTTTTCATAACAGGATGTCCATTCGTTTCCATAGTTCGAGAAATAACCGTCGTGATACGGCACAGGCGGCACAAGCAGGCCTGTCTTTTCATGCGTCTTTAAAAAATACCAAAGGTTCCGTATATAAATTTTATTTTTCAGCAAATTTTCCCACAGCAGAAACATGTAGGTTTCCCCGATTTTCTTGGGACCCGCATTCCCCGACGTAGCCTTGTCATGTACAAAACACAGATAGGCATAGCTTTTCCAGACATCCGCACATGCAGTAAATAATGCGCTAAGCTCGCGCCCTCTGTTTTTGACCACTCGGATCTCTTGGTACGCCGCCTTCTTTTCCAGACATATCTTTTCTATTTGTTTCCTTTTTTCTTCCGATGTTGTGGTGATATAAACGTCTATTTCTTCAGGAACCTCGCACAAATATGAAATACATTCCCCAAACAGCCTCTCGTAATACAAATGTACGATGAGCGCCGTATTTTCTGTCAAAATCTCCTCAGAAGCCATATGGATCGAAGCAGAACATACATATTCCGAAATTCTGCCGGTATCCTCAACTGCCCGCATTTTGCCTCTCCCCCCGCTCACACTCTATAAATGTTTGTAAAATCCTTTTCTCTCAATGCAGGAAGCACTTCAGCCTGATGGATTTTGTCAAGTGCAAGAATCAACCCGACCTCTCTGCGTTCCTTCTCTATTTCAGACAGCAGGCAGACCGGCCTGCCCTTCCAGCGGTTCTTTGTCCTGTGCCCTTCTGATACAACGTATCCCTGCCAGTCCACTTTAAGATTACGCAAAATATCTGTCAAAATAGCGGCATAGCTTCCCGTTCCATATACATACACGCTTTTATACCTGCCGCAAAATTCCTTCAGCGCCTCTGTATCACCAAACTCCATGCACTCCCGAAGTGTACAGTACTTTTCTGTCTTTCTGAATTCCGAAAGGACTCCGTTCAGCATACAGTGATAATCTTCAAAATAGTCGGATGCAAAGGCGTCATTCATCACGATTCCCGACGCGTAGCCCTGGCTTTGCGCCGCATATTGAAAAATTCTCTCTATAGCGTGATTGATCGTCCCATCCAGACCCAGCGGTTCTTCTTCAAAATCGTTCTCCGAAAATCCAAAGTCGATTAACGGAGCCAGCGCCCGGCTTTTGCACCAGAAGGTTGTTCCCAGTACAAACGGAGGACAGTCTTCCTCCAGAACACATTGCAGTTTCAGCCGGGACGCTAATTCACACGTCGTTTGGTAGTTCTGCGTCCATTCCTGCCCCAGATACCGGAAATAGTTTCCATGGTA
The DNA here is from genome assembly GCA_022792295.1 of Lachnospiraceae bacterium. Classification (GTDB taxonomy): domain Bacteria; phylum Bacillota; class Clostridia; order Lachnospirales; family Lachnospiraceae; genus CANQGL01. Next base: position 52,039 of record JAAWAR010000111.1, on the reverse strand, counting down.
TGGCTCCGGAGGCGCCAACAGGCCGATATGCGTGTTTTCTTCCAGCAAAGCCAGGGCGTTGTTGATATATGCGCTGCTTTTCAACATGTTATCCCACAGCAAAGAACGGTATATTTCTCCGATTTTGGCCTCCCCTGCATTTCCTGCCGTTCGTTTATCGTGCACATAGCCTACATATTCGTACTCGCGAAACACATCCGCGCACTCGATGAGCATCCCCCTGATCTCCCTGCCGCGGTCCCCGATCATACGCACCTTAACATTCAGGCGGCCGCGCGAATAAAATTTTTCTTCCAGCTTCTTTTTGATGTCCAGGGATTTTGTCGTTATGTACAGATCGATCCTTGCAGGAACCCGGCACAGATAGGCAAAGCATTCTTCCAATAATTCCGGATAGTTAACATGCGCGATCACAGCCGTCTTATGTGTTTTGCTCCTGTCTTTTTTTGAGGTGTATGCAGAAGGCAGAATAAAGCTAAGATGCAGGGCCTGCTGCAGCTTTCCCGGCTCAACGGTCCGTATAAGGTGTTCCCATATCATTCCCTCGTCATAGTCCGTATGCCTGGAAATGAATTCCAGTGCCCGTTTGGCATCCTGTCCGACCGAATACTGCAGAATATCCGAATAAGGCATTGTAAAACATTTTCTTTTTAAAATGGGACAATGATGCTCTTTTATCATCTCATAGGGCTCATACATAATATACGGAAGCCTGTTTTCCGTTTTTTCCTGTTCCATGCAGGCGCAATCGACGTAGGAGGCGGCCAAAAATCCTTCCTTCTGAAAAAACGCAGTAAACCGCAGTTCAAATTTCGTAACCGCATCCGTAAATCCGTTTACAGGCTCTAATGTATCCCAAAATCTGCAAAAGGCAGGGGCATGCAGCAGCCTGTCCCTGACTACAAGAAAATAGGTCTGAATGTGGTAGGGAAGCTCCCTGTAAAAATACGCGCTGCCAAACGTGTTCGCCATCGGCGGCTGTGCGGTGAGCCCCCAAAAATCGGCGTCCCTTTCTGCCATTTCTTCCAGAATGTCTGCCATCAGCCAAAACGGGCCGTAAAATGAATCGTTCATTAACAGCAGCTCGTCATACTGTTCCAGTTTGGCCCACCCGACTGCTTCTTCCAGGGCATATTTGTAGGCGAACGCGTCATAGCCGCTGTTGGTCCTGAAAAAAACTTCATCTGCCATTTCATACAGAGCCTTTTTGCTGCCCGGCTCCATTGGGCCGTTGCATACGACGATTACCCGGTCAGCCACGGCCCTCAATTCCTTCAGGATATGCCGGCGATATGCATATAAAACGCCATCCTTGTCATATACAGTAAATACTGCTATCCGCTTCATGTTTCATTCTCCCAGACAACTATGCATGTTTCATGTATAGTTTTTTGCCTTTTCCTCAATCTGCGCATCCCAGTCTACGCATCTGACAAAACGGCTGATTTTTCTTTTCTTCAATTCATTTTCGACCTCTGCCAGATATTCTTTTCCGACTCCGACTATAATTCCCTCATCCGGGCCAAGCGCAATCTCACTCAGCCCATAGACCGGCTGTATGCCATGGTTTTTTTCCTTTTGCCCGTCCGATACGACAAACCCCTTAAACTCGATTTCGTTCTGACTCAGATAGTTCAGGCAGTGATGCCCGAACTTTCCGGCGCCGTAGATATATATTTTTTTGTATACATGACAAAAATGATAGATTTCGGGATTGACGGAAATGATCTCCGCATATTCTCCGTTGCACAAGACATCCCCCGCTATATGTTTTGTCAGCCCTTCCAGCATATAACGGTAATTCGCCGTAAACACGGATGTCCAGTGTTCCTCCATCAAAATTCCGCTGTAAAATCCGGACCGCCTTACGGCTTTGGATAACGTGTCTGCCAAAGGAAACAGCCACTCTTTTTCTATACGCCCGGACAGACGCTCCCGAATCGCTGCCGTTCGAATCCAAAACGCGTGATTGGTCGTAAAAGTTTCATCCGAAGACGGTTTAGACGCAAAGCAGGAGGTAAAGAAAATCGAAAAATAAGGCTCCGGAGGCGTTAAAAGCCCTAATTTCTTTTCTTTTTCAAAAATAAAAACCACATTTTCAACGTAGGAAGGATCCAACCACATATTTTCCCATACGCTTTCTATATAGGAAAGCTTTGCCGCATGATAAAAAAATTTTTTTGTGGCTGTGTCGTCTATTATGAGACACAGATAATCCGACTCGCCGGCATGTATTTCTTCTGTCTGCTCCCATGAATCAATCCGGTTCCAAAGCTTTGCATGCGTACTGCCGTTAAAAATTTTTTTAATGGCAGGCCCTTCGGCATACATATAAGCATCTGTGTTCGGAGGCAGGGTATTGATCCGTTTCAGGCATGCTTCTGCAAAGTCTATATCCCGGACATACACGAACAGCTTCCGCTTTAAACCGTCCTGGTGTCCCTCTGTCCGATCGTGTGAAGGAACCATATAGTCTAAATGAAGCGCCAAATGCAGGGCTTTGGGCGGCAGGTCATGGATCAGATCCTCCCAAATCAGCTCGGCCGGATAAGCGGTATGCGTTTGGATATAATCCAAAGTCTTCCGCACCGTTTCACCGGCGTTTAATTTATATATCGTTTCCTGTATATATTTGAACGCCTTTCTCTTGACAAACGGGCATCTGCACTCGGAAATCAGACGAAATATATCAAACATAACATAGGCAAACCACTCCGTATCGCTCTTGCAAAACCTGGCAGAATCCACATAGGCTCCGCACGTATAGCCCCGCGCCGCAAAAAATGCGGCAAATTTCAATTCATAGTTCTCAACCGCCTCCCAATAATTCTCCGGTACGGTTAAGCCCTTCCAAAAATCAGAAAAATCCGGGCTATGCAGCAGTTTTTTTCGGATGACTGCAAAATACGGCTGTATATGATACGGTATCTTTTCCTCACAGTATGGTCCCTTTTTAAACGGCTGCTGCTCAGTAATCGTCCAAAAATCCAGGGAAGCCTTTTCTTTGTCCATTTTATGAAACATTTCATCGAGGGGGAAAAGCGGTCCATAGCAGGAATCATTTACTAAAATCAATTCGTCATATTCCTGTACGCCTTCCCATGTTATGTACCTTTCCAGCGTGTCCTTAAACGCCCCGCAGTCAAATCCGGCGTCCGGGCGCTCATACAGGTTCAAATGCATTTCTTTTAAGCGCTGCCTGTCGCAGTCCTTTACCCCGCCGTTTGCGGCAACCACCATAAAAGCAGAAATTTCCTGCAATTTTTCAGCCAGATAATAAAGGTATGCTTCAATCCCTCTCCCCTGTGGGTATACTTGTAAAATGCAAAGCCTTTCCATTCATCTCTCCCTCTGGTTTCCCGCCGGACACGCCCATATACAAAAAATCCTTCTCCGGTTCGTACTCCCCTTGCTTCAGCCATTCGAGTATCTCTGCGTGCCGGCTCAGCAGAGGAATCACAATATATTCTTCTCTGTTTCTGCTAAGGGCCTGTTTGGGAGATAGGACCGTGTTCTCTGCAAAGGTTTTTTCTGCAAAATTTTTCTCGAGCGCCATTCGGTCTATACACCCATTCACCAAAAATCCGGCTTTTCGCAATTTCTGTTTCAGGTATATTCCTCTCGGATATGCGCCCCACACTCGTATGCTTCTTCCCGCATAATTAGCGGTTATTATCTCCAGCCCCTCTGCTTTAAGCCATTCGTCAATGTCTCCATACTGCCTGTCACTGCGCTCAAGCAGTGCCTTTTCGACCCCCTCCACGTTTTTTAGAAGGCCGTTTAACGATGCAAAGCAAATCGGCTTTTCTGGATTGGCTGCCGGAGCGCCTTTCCTCGTATTTTTAAGTTCTTGTGCATAGGCATACAGCTCCCTCTTTTCCGCTTCCGTTATGTGAGCCGCCATTTCCTGGTCTGTCAGAAAACGAAGCTCCTCTACGGTCCGATACAGAGCCTCTCTTTTAAGCACTGCTTTATAATATCCCTTTAGGCTCGGATACGGCCCCTTCAGCCTTTTTGCCGCCAACGCAAACGTCGCAAATGCCGCCGTATCCATTTCATCTACACTGCATAACATTTCTCTCACGGACAGCGGCGCAAAAGAGCGGAAGTTCTCCTCTTTGTGGAACTTCATGCCCTCCTTTTCGTTGTTGTTCCTGTAATAACAGCCATAGGATTTCGGAGTCACTCCGATTACCGTGATAACCTCGGGAATGTATAAAAACGTTTCTGCCAGAAGCATCGCCATGCTCGTCGTATAATAATCCGGATAAGGCGGCTCATAAAAGGCGCCATAGCGCTCCAGACGCTGCACCAGTTTTCTGCTATAGCAGTAAAACTGCATATTGTACCCAAGTACCTTCTCAAAGGAAAAGCAGGCTTCGATGCTCCTTCTTCTCCAGTCCATGGACAGATACATTTCTTCCGTATTGTCATCCAAAAGAAACGGGACGCTTAACGCTACATTTCCCTCCCTGTTTTGGGGATCGACATGCGGCTGCAAATACTCATATGCCATAAAGCTTACGATCTCCGGATGTCCGTGGCGCGAAATCCGTTCTGCAAGGATTTCCAGCGCCTTAGGCAGCAGCGCGTCGTCGTCTCCCAGCATAATCCTGTAATCCCCCGACGCCAGGCCGTTCGCCGTATTCCAGTTTTTCGTAACGCTCACCGCTTCCGACTGCCTATAAAAAACAATCCGGCTGTCTGCAAGAGAGGCCGCATAGCCGCCCACGTCCTCCTCGCTGCAATTATCCACGATAACCAGTTCCCAATTCTCATATGTTTGGTTCTGTACACTGGCCACAGCCGTTTTTAATAGATCCAGTCTGTCTCTCGTCGGGATCAAAACGGAAAATTTTATGCCATTCTCCTCCGGCCATCTTTCACATTTCCTCACAGCTCTGCCACTCCATTATCTCCAAAAAATCTTCTGTTTGACGCCAAATCCGGTGAAAGCCTGGCTCTTGCAATTTTGTCTATGTAATCCATATCAAAATAGTTCATATACAATGCATAATTATTTGCCAGGCACTCTCTGCAGACCGGATGGCTGCGCCTTGCTTCCCACAGTTGTTCGATCGGAGTTGTCAGATATTCATAGACAGACAGCCTGTCGTCAAACGTACAGCTGCATAAGGAAAGTTTTCCGTTCCATCGAATATTAATGAGCCTGCCATTCATCGGACATTCGTCAAGCCTGGTCTCTCCCCATTTCCCTTCCAGATAATCCTGCGGGAGATAGATCATTCTCTCGATCCCGCTTTTATATGCATCTGTTAGAGGAGGCATGTCGTCAAACCATTTAAGAGTCTCTCCATGATACCGGGAATAGCCGGTCTCTCTTATATATTTCAGTGACATTTCCGTACATATGGAGCGCGACCAGTTAGGGCTAAAGGAAAAGCCCAGGCTCTCCACATATTCTTTCATCCGTTCAAAGTCTTCTCCCAAATTATCCGTATACATATGATAAAAGACGGTAATCTGCGGGCCTGTTTTCATCTGCTTTATCAAATCATGCAGAAGCTTTAAATTCCGCTTTACTTCTTCGATGTCTCCGCCAACATGATTTTTTTCGTAGGTTTCCTGATAAAAGCCGGAGACTGAAATGTCAAGCGAATCTACTCCTGCCTCCAATAGTTCCTTTAGCCCCCCTGCAACATTCAGGTTTGTAGACACCTCACAAAACAGATTATGCGACTTTATTATTTTAACCATCTCTGAAAGTTGTGGATGAAGCAGCGGTTCACAGTGATGGTAGGGAGCGACTGTGGCATGCGGGCTTCTTTTTGCTATTTCATCTACAATTTTCCCAAACAGCGCAACATCCATTTTCCCGCGTTTTCTCTCAAATATCTCCCGGCTTCCAAACCCGCACATCACACATTTCAGATTGCATTCCGACAAAATCTCTACATAATATGTGCTGGCTTCCTCTCTTGCAGGCGCACCGGGAAGCGGTGTTTTGATTTCTTTTTCCAGCTGATCTATATTTGCCATATATCTCGTCCAATCCTTTCCTTTTCCTAAGTCATAAGCTCCAAAAAGCTTCCAAGGGTTCTCCAGCCGGCCTCCCACACGATTGGAGCCTCCTCGAATGCCTTGAAATACGCTTTCTTTAAAGCCTCCCTTACGTCCCTTCCATGAGGAGCGCTGATACAAATTTTGACTGCCTCTTTTCTTAATTCCCCGGTTTTCGGCGTAAAACGAATCAGCTTTTTTTCAAAGCTGTCATACGCATACAGTCGGCCGGAATACACGGCTACACTTAAGTATCGGCTGTCTGTCGGATGCCTGTAGCCCATCTTTTGTGTATCGTTCCATACTTTACAGGGGCCGCAGGTCATACGCCCTTCCTCATTTACGGTAATCTCCAATATCTCCTTATACTGATAGGGGAACATATACAGCCTGTCATGGCATTGTATAATCGAAAAAAATTGATAGGGATTGGATTCTTCCAGAAAAAGTTTCTCCGTTTGCATATCCGGCAGCCGCAGACTGATGATTTCCTTTCCCTGCAGCGGTGCCAGAATCAATCGGTTCTTCCATAAGCAGACATCAAAATATGTATTTTCCTTGCTGCCTATCTCCAAAATTTCTGTCGTTTCCGTTTTTATGTCAAGGACTGCTAAAAGGTTGCCGCCTGATATGGGAGCAAAAATGCAGCCGTTTGCATAAATACTTTGAAACGCCAGCCGGGGAGCCGATAGCTCATATCTCTCCGTGATCGCTCTGCCCCAGCTGTATATGGCCTGTACTTCACCGTTTTTTAAATCATACTTCAGCACGGCATTTCTCTCGTGCGGCATAAAATACATGCAGTCGTCAATCAAATGCGCCGAATAAAAGTTTGCCGACCTTCCGGAGCCCTCTATAAAGCCGATCTCCAATTCTGCAAACGAAATTTTGGAAAAGGCCCCGTTCCCTTTATCGTATACGCCGATCTCGTCTGCATAAAGCGGTGTAAAATACAATTTATTCCCATGCTCTATAATTTCCGCATAAAGCCGGATCCCCGTATCCTTTTCGTTGGGAAACCGGCCGATGTATTCCGCTTCCCAAGTGTCCTTATCCATCCTAAAAAGCGCGTTAAACCGATCCTCCGTAAACCAGAAGCATTCCCCGTCGTCGTACAGGTTTTCAAAATGAAGACAGGGATCCGTCCTGTGGGTTCTGCCATCTGCCAGCTCATCTATGATAGACGGATTCTGTAAAAAAACAGGCTTTCTCCTTAATTTATACAGATGCAACACACTGCTGTTATCCCCGTAATAGGCGTCGCTCAACACTATGGCCCTGTCCATGTCCGCCGTGTCGTCATAGATTCCCCAGTTTTCCTTTTTATAAACTTCTACAATCCTTTCATATTTTTTAAGTAGGGTCGGATGCATGGATTTAAGCGTGCTCTCCGTCAAAGGATGCGGCCTCCAAAGTAAGGCCACATCGTCCTGCACGCTTTTAAAGATCCGCAGTACATTCTCTATTTTGCCGATCATCCGTTCCCTGTGCTCTAACAGGGCTCCGACACTTGTATTATAGAAAATAATTTTTTTCCAGGTTCTGTCTGGTTTTTCTATGATCTTTACCCATTCTTCCGGGATTTCCAGGTCCTCTTTTTTTGTATGCAATACCTTGTCAATTTTGGGCGATCCCAGCCCAAGGATCTTATTTTCCCAATACCTTTTTACCTCTGGACTGTGACTATCCCCGGCTTTGAGAAGCGCCTTTATATAAAATCGTTTTATATTTTCTGACTGTACGATGACTTTGTCCGCGTTAAAAACCCCCGGCACCATGCAGAAATGTTTCATCACTTCTACTGTTTTTTCATCCTCCGAGTCTATTTCATCTAAAATAAAATAAGGGATATAAATCAATTCATCCGTATACTGCTTCAGGTTCTTTGAATAGAAAAACGGATGCACGCTTGTGACAAAATTGCCGTTATCATACGGATTATGTATAAAAATTGCATCCGGCCTGCGCTCCTCAATCTTGTATGCATCATACCTCGTAATCGGGACACTGGCGGGATACAGATCTCCTTCATAATGTTCCTGTCCGAAGCTGCCATCCGGATTCTTGTCATAATAGGGAATCGGGATGACATAGGCGTCCGTATTCGCATCTGCATCGAGCGCTTTCCATGCGCTTTCTAATGAATCCCACATACTCGCCTTATATGGAAGAAATACGACTTCTCTCCGGTCGGCCGGCATGGTAAGTTCAATACCGCTTTTTACTTGTGCAAGCTGTCTCCTGATCTTTTTGACAAGCTTCCGGCGGCGGTTTGCATCGTTAAGGCTTAGGCTCATCTGGTAAATATTTTCACAATAATCTTCAAGAAGCCCGACCAGAAAAGCACATTCTTCCCCCATTGCCTCCAGATACGTTCCAATCTGGACAGCGGTATCCTGGCATTGTATTAACTGATTGACCGACTCCTCTAAGTCAGTATCTGCCTTCCCGCCGGCGGTCGCCTCATTCGCCTCTATTAATATTGCCACTTTCTGCAATACATCCTTTTTCCTATATCTCTCCATCTCTGTCCGCCTTTCGGTCTGAAATGGTGTTCCAGCCGCATTTATTATCATATGGATTTTGGCACTCCCGTAAGTCCAGGATTCCTGCTTCCCTGAACGCTTTTTTACTGTATCTGCACACTTTCTCCACAGGCGTTTTGGTTCCGGCCTGCCCGGCCGTACCGCTTTTTTCATTCTTTCTCTATCAGGACGCCTCCCGGCCGGTCTCTGCCAGACGCATTCCTTCCTTTAACAGATTGACTGCCGCATTGACTGCGCGCTTATGCCTCGTATGACAGCTCGGACAGTTCCATTCCATTATCCTCTTTTGCCTTGATACAGGCATATACTCAAAGCCGCATACGCTGCAGCGCCTTGTACTCGGATAAAGCGGGTCAATTTTTACAAGTGTTTTTCCATACCAGCCACATTTATAAGACAGCTCGCTTACAAGTGCCCCCCATCCCGCGTCCAAAAGAGGTCCTGCAAACCGACGCTCTCTTATCATCTTCTTTAACGGCTCGTCACGCACACAAAGCACATCGTATTCCCGCACAAGCTGCGTCGTCAGCTTGTGAAGCATATCCGCCTTCTGGTTATGGGTATGCTCATATGCCCGTGCCAGCCTTTTCCTGGCCTTCTCATAATTTTGGCTGCCGCTTGTCTTTCGCGACAGCTCCTTTTGCAGGCGCAGGATCTTTTTTCTGGATTTCTTTAAAAAATAGGGATTCTTGATTTCCGTCCCGTCCGACAGAGTCACAAGCGTTCGGATGCCAAGCTGCATTCCTGCCGCTTTCCCCGTTTGCAAAAACGGCACCGGCCCCCAGTCCGTAAAGACGAGAGAAACAAAATATCTCCCCGCAGCCGTCCTTAAAACCGTCGCGGAGAGAATACGCCCCTCTGCCTTTTTGGATACACGGCATTTTACCCTGCCAAGCTTCGGAAGCTTAATGGAATTTTCATACAGCGCCACACTTGATTTTTGTTCCCGTACGTTTCCCGTTCGTTTGTCTGTGTACTGTTTCGGCGTACTTGCGGGACTCGTGTATGACTGACGCAGGCTCTTTTTCGATTTAAAGACGGGAAATCCCGGCGCCGTGCCCTTCTGCTTTACATTCCGAAAAAACTTCTGAAAGGCTAAATCTAGCTGTTTCAGTGCCCGCTGCAGGGAATTATGATCCGCCTCGCGAAGCCACTCATACCCCGCCGTCCGCTTAAGCTGCGTCATGTCCCGGCACATCTCGTTATAGCCGATAATCCCCCTTCCGCTCTCGTACGCCTCCCTGCGCTTTGCCAGGTAATAATTATAAACAAAACGAACGCAGTCAAAATTCTTCTGTATCTGCGTTTCCTGCGCCGGATTCGGATAAATCCGGAAATTATAGCGCCGCTCCATCTGTACCTCCAAAAAACCCCTGAATGGATACCAGAGTACAGTTTGGTATCCGCCAAGGGGTATTGCAATCATAGATGGATTATGCTATGATATTTACGTAGTTTGTGCGCTATAAGGTATATAAAAGGGCACCTTTTTCTGGCGGATACCAAACTGTACTTTTTTATCCAAATTATTACAGGCTAGGCATACAAAGTTCCCTAGATATTTTTCCCGTTTACACGTTTAAAAAGTTAAAAAATGTAAAATATTTCCCATTCCAAAAAGGCCTTGCTCCTCGGTTTACAGGCTCCTTTTAACCCTCCTTTTATATGGACACACACGGATGATTTCCGGCTGTATCAAATATTTACCACGACTCCTTCCGCACCCACTTTAAAAATGTTCGATGCGTAATTCCCAATATCTTGGCCGCTCTCCTCGCCGATACCCTTCCGCTTTTCCATTCCTCGCACAGCCTCTCATAAAGCTCCGGCCGTACCATCGCCTCCCGTCCAAAGCGTACTCCGCGTGCCTTGGCTGCCGCAATCCCTTCCGCCTGCCTCTGTCTGATAAAGTCCCGTTCTGTCTGTGCAACATATGAGAGAAGCTGCAAAACGATGTCCGCGATCAATGTCCCCGTCAAATCCCGTCCCTCTCTCGTATCCAAAAGCGGCATGTCCAATACCACGACGGAGGCCTGCTTTTCCTTGGTGATAATCCTCCACTGTGCCAGGATCTCCTCATAATTCCGGCCCAACCGGTCAATGCTTTTAATTACCAGCGTGTCGGACGGCTTGAGCATTCGCATCAGCCGCCTGTAGCCTGGCCGTTTGAAATCCTTGCCGGACTGCTTGTCCATAAACACGCAGTCGGAAGGCACGCCAAACTCCTTCATGGCCGCCCGCTGTCTGTCTTCTTTCTGCTCCTTGGTTGATACGCGGATATACCCGTAAATCCTGTTCTCCATGTTTTCCTCCGTTTCTTCTTTGCGTGCCCCACACAGTCTCCTTATGCAAGAGAGATTCCGGGAAGGCTCCTTTTGTAAGTAAATATCTGCTCCGGTTTGGCCGGGTGCCAAAATGCAGCAGATAATTTCTTATAATATTAGAGGAATTTCGACTTCATTACAATTATGAGCACTCTACCCACGCGCTTGACAACTCTCCTATCTTATGCTACGGTATCGGTATCTCTTTTTTTCCAAATATCAATTTCTAATGAAACAGGAGGAGCACGAATGAACGGTGCACAAGCCATGGTCAGATGCCTCGAAGCAGAGGGCATTACGCGGATTTTCGGCTATCCGGGAGTTGCCATCGCGCCCTTTTATGAGGCCGTCTATCATTCCGATTCCATTGAACATATCTTGGTCCGTCAGGAACAGGCGGCCGGCCATGCCGCTAATGGTTACGCAAGAATATCCAGAAAACCCGCAGTCTGTGTCACCTCGTCGGGCCCCGGAGCGACGAATCTCATTACCGCCCTCGCCACGGCCTACGCCGACAGCATTCCCCTCGTCGCGATTACCGGGCAGGTCGATAGCAGCCTTCTCGGACGCGATGTATTCCAGGAGGCCGATATGCGCGGCTCTACCGAATCCTTTGTCAAATACAGCTATCTCGTCAAAAATGCCGACGAGCTTACGCAGATCATGAAAGAGGCCTTTTACATCGCCTCCACCGGGCGCAAGGGCCCTGTGCTCATTGACATCCCCTGCGACGTCCAGTTAGCGAATCTGAAAAAACCGTTCTCTTACCCCGAGGAAGTCAACATCCGCGGCTATAAGCCCAATACAAAGGGCAACAATCAGCAGATGAATAAGGTCATCGCCGCGATCCGCAAGGCAAAAAAGCCGCTGTTATGTGTCGGCGGCGGCGTGATTTTAGGCAACAGTGAGGAGTGCGTACGAAGCTTTTGTGAGAAAAACCAGGTTCCCCTGGTCTCCACGATGATGGGCATCGGTGTCCTCCCCAAAGCGCATCCCCTCTATTTCGGCATGCTTGGCAACAACGGAAAGCCCTATGCCAACCGGGCTGTCGCCGCCAGCGACCTTTTGATCATCGTCGGCGCGCGTATCGCAGACCGGGCCGTCCCGAAGCCGGAAAGCCTCGAACGCCAGGTCAATATCATTCACATCGACATCGACACGGCCGAGATCGGAAAAAATTTAGGTCCCACTCTCCCCCTGGTCGGAGACGTAAAAGGCATCTTCGAGCGCCTTCTTACCGAGGATTTCGGCCTCGATACCTCCGACTGGATCGCGGCCCTTGAGGAAATTAAGCGGAACACCGTGGATCACCGGATCTTCAGCGACCGGCTCGTCAACCCCATGCTTCTTGTCCAGCGTCTCTCGGAAAAAATGGACGACAATGCAATCTACGTGGCCGATGTCGGGCAGAATCAGCTCTGGTCCGCAGACAACTATGTGATGAAAAACGGCCGCTTTTTAACAACGGGCGGTATGGGCACAATGGGCTATTCGATCCCGGCCGCCATCGGTGCGAAGGTCTGTATGCCGGATCTTCAGACAGTTGCCGTCTGCGGGGACGGGGCCTTCCAGATGTCCATGTATGAGCTGGCAACGATCGCGGTCAACCGGCTTCCCGTCAAGATTCTTATTGTCAAAAACGAGTTTCTTGGCCTCGTACGCGAGCATCAGGAAAAGGTCTATGACAGCCACTATTCGGGCGTCCAGCTCTACGATTATCCAAAATACGATAAGATCGCCGAGGCCTATGACATGGACTATTTTACATGCAGCGACAACGAAGCCTTAGACGGGGCACTTGACCGGTTCCTAGCCTGCAAGGGGGCCTGTCTCATGGTCTGTGAGGTTGACAGCGCGAATAATACGAAGTAGGGAGGCGCATAAAATGAAAGGGATTTTTTCAGTACTGGTGGAAAATAAAGACGGCGTCCTCTCGCAGATTTCCGGCCTGTTTGCAAGGAGAGGCTTCAACATAGACAGTCTCGCCGTCGGAGAAACCGAACGGCAGGACATCTCCAGCATGACGATCGTATCAACCGGAGATCAGAGAACCATCGACCAGATTGAAAAGCATCTGAATAAAAAACTGGATGTGATTAAGGTGCGCAGGCTCGAGGAGACCCGGAGCGTGCTGCTGGAAATGATGTTAATCAAGGTTTCCTACTCCTTGACAAACCGGGCCTCTCTGATCGAGCTATGCAGCGTGATGGGTGCGCAGATCAAACATGTCTCCGCCAAAAATATGGTGATTGAGTTCCATGCTGCGCCTGACGTGATTTCAGACTTTATCGAGCTCGTCCGGAGCTTCGGGATTCTTGAGCTTCAGCGAACGGGCACGATCTGCATGGCAAAGGATTAAAACGAGACTCCTGACGGCGGGCTCTGTTGCGCCCCGCCTGCGGACAGATTTGTTTTCCTTTCTTGGCTTCTGCCATGCTTTTTAAGCATGGCTTTATTTCCGCCATACAGGCTTTACCATTCATTTACGTCTTCCGACGTATCTTCCAGATCCGTGAGAGAAAAGTCGTGCCGCAGCCATTCTGCGGCACTTGCGGCCGTCTCTGCCAGGTAGCGGACTGCCTCCGCCGGATAACGCCCGGCGGCCGTCTCTCCCGTGACCATCAAAGATGCGGCGCCGTCTAAGACCGCATTGAAAATATCACTTACTTCCGCACGCGTCGGAACCGGGTTCTGTTCCATGGAAGCAAGAAGCTGCGTTACTACCATAAACGGCTTTTGGGCCTCCCGGCATTTTTTCGCCAGGAATTTCTGCAGCGCAGGCAGCTTCCAAAGCGGGACCGCGTTCCCCAGATCTCCACGGGCGATCACGATCTCATCCGCCGCAGGAAGCAGCTCGTCGATCTGTCTTACCCCATCCAGGTTTTCGATCTTGGCAAACAAGCGGATTGCCCCGCCTCCGGCCGTAAGAAGCGCCTCCCGAACCTCCCGAAGATCGGCCCTGTTTCTCACAAACGGCTGCATAACGGCCGTGACCCCGTATTCGGCGGCCATCTTCAGATTTTCCAAATCAGCCTCTGTCAGCGCCGGCGGGTACAGCCGCAAGCCGGGAAGCGCCACGCTTTTGCGGTTTTTCAAAACTCCGCCCCGCAGCACAAGCGCGCTGACTGCCGGGGCCTTTCCAGGAATCTCTGTGCACTCTCTCACCTCCAGAAGAAGCTTTCCGTCATCAAGAAGCAGCTTCTGTTCGGGCAAAAGCGCACCAAGGACCATCTCCTGCATCGGAATTCCTTTCTCTCCAAGCCGCACCGTCTCCCCTTCCTTCAGAAATAGCGGCGCAGGAAGGACGCCGGTCCGCAGCTCCGGTCCCTGCAGATCGAGCAAAAGCTGTGGCCGGACCCCGCAGGCAGCAGCAGCCCTTTGCATCCCGTGAATCATTTCTTTGAATTCCTTGAGCGATCCATGCGAAAGATTCAGCCGCATGCCCGTCATCCCAAACGAAAACATCTGCCGAAGCACAGCCTCATCTGCACAGCCCGGCCCAAGCGTTCCATAAATATCCGGCATAGTTACTCTGCCCATAAGAATTACCCCCAGCCCGTGGGAATAAGAGGTCATCCCCCCTCTCCAACACGGTTCATTAAGAAAGAGTATACCAACATTTTAACGCCACGTAAATAAAAATTTCTATCTTGACAGTGTACGGCAAAACAGCCAGTTCTGGCAGGCAGGTATGGGCACAGAAAGGTCCGCTGCCGGCTGCCTGACCCAGCCTTTCTGCGGACCCTTGCATATTTTCCTGAACTGCTGCAAAACAGCGAATTTATTTATCGTCTGCCGAGGATGTCCCCGTGGACAAAGGGATACATGGTCATTGCAGCGAACCGTCTCTATAAAACTTCAGATATTCCCGATACCGTTCCATATAATAGCCCCGGTCCCCGCCTGGTACGAGCATCCGTTTTTCTTTTTGGGGAAGTGCCCGAAATTCTCCCACATTCCGGAGGCAGCCCGATGCCACAAGCCCCAGGGCGACCGCACCCAAGACGGAGGAGTGTTTCTGGCTCACCACCTCCAGCTCCCTTCCGAAAAGATCGGCACACATCGCGCTCCACACAGGCGAATGCAACACACCGCCCGAAAGCTTTATCGTATGCGGCGTCTTGTTGACCTCGCATAAAAGCTCATAGCATTGATACAGGTTAAACAAAACGCCTTCCAGGACAGCATAATAAAACGCCTCTGGCCCATGCTCACCAAGGATGTTCACAAACCCGCCCTTTCGCATATTCGTCCAGGCAGGCCCGCGTTCTCCGAAAACAAACGGAAGGAAAATCGGTGCACTGCCAAAAAGCTTTAAACGCTTCTCGATCTCCTGATAGCTCGTTCCGGACGGGAAAAACTTCTCCTTCACCCAGTCCACGCAATTCGTACAGCCTGAAGTCCCGATCCCGCTAAGCCACTCCCCGGTTGGTGCCAGATAGCACCATGTCCCCGGCGTCTTTGATTTTCGCGGCCCGTCTGTCCGCAGCCGGAGCGACCCGCTGGTGCCCATGGAAAAGGTCATAACACACTCCTCCATCGCCCCTGCACCGATCTGGTCCAAGCCGCCGTCCGGCTCCGCGGGAACGACGGGGATCCCCTGCCTAACTCCAAGAAGCTCTGCCGCCTCCCTGGCAAGCGGTTTTGTATCCCGGTAACTGCCGAGCGGAAAAAACTGTGCCTCATGGATTCCAAGCGCCGAAAGGATTTCCAAATCCCAGCCTCTCTTTTCCCCGTTAAAAAGCCCGCTGCCGGAAGCCATAGACTCCGTCACCAGTTCTTCCCCGGTCATACGCTTCGTCAGATGGCTTCCACTGCCGCAAAACCGCAGCTTTGTGAGGTCATAGCCCTCCTCTTTCAGGTACAAAAGCTTAAAAAGCGGATATGAGGCATTCACGATTGCTCCGGTCCGCCGATAGATCCGGTCTGCCTGCTCCTTATTGCGGCCGATCCTCCGGCTGACTGCCTCCGCCCTCCGGCAGGACCAGAGCATGAGCGGCAGGATGGGCGTTCCTCCCGGGTCACAGACAAGGAGGCTCTGCCAGGTCGCGGAAACCGCGATGCAGGCAACGGGCCTCCCCTTTGCGGCCCGTGCGCCGACGGCCATCAGCTTCTTGTACACCGTCTCGGCGTCCAGCATTCCCTCCTCAAGCCCTGCAAACGCCTGATTTTTCCTGTAGCTCTCTGTCTCTAGGGCGAGCACTCCCTCTTCGCTGTCATACAGCATGGCCTTTGCGGAGGTTGTGCTCGCCTCCAGCCCCAATACCAGCATATTTCCTCCTCCGTTTACTGTAAGTTGGAATGTCTCTGGTTCATGCTCTCCTCACTCGCCCCCAGCCGCCCCTGCACATACCATGCAAGCGCATCGCCCACAAGAAGGATGGCCTGTTCAAACAGGGAGCCCGCATGCTGTACGGAAGGAATCCCTGTCTTCGCGGGAATTCGTACATACATGTCGCTGACGCCCGGGTCCTCGGCCGCCGTAAGGAGGGCCGTCGCCGCTCTTTCCTTTTTTGCGGTTTCCAGATGGTTTAATGTAATTTTCGTCTTGGCGGAGGAGGAGATTGCGATCAAAAGATCCCCCGCTCCTATCGCCGGCGTACTCGGCTCCCCGGCAACATGGACTGCGATCCCCATATGTAAAAACCGGATCGCCAGAGCCCTTGCCATGTTTCCCGAACGACCCTGCGCCGTGAAAAACACCGCACGCGCATTTGCTATTTTTTCCGCCAGACTCTCAAGCGCTTCCTCGTTTAGGCATGCAAGGAGCGCCTCGTGCTCCTTTAAAATCACCGATACTCTTTCTTTGATCTGCTCTCCCATTTCTACTCTCCTTTTTTCTTTACCGGATGACCGCCGATCGTTCCCCGGAGCGCCGCCAGGCTTTTCATATTGGGGGATTCTGCCTGCTGCGAGGCAAACCTTGCCTGCAGCGCGGCATAGATCGCCGGGGTCGGCACCTTTAAGCGAATCCCTTCCTCCACGGTCCAGCGGCCCATGCCGGAATCCGCCACAAAATCAGCTATGCCCTCCAGCGCCACATCCGGCTCCAGTGCCTCGATCATCTTCTCCAGGAGCAGAGAACGGATGCTACAGCCGCCCTGCCACGCCTTCAGCGTCGCCAGCACGTCGATGCCGATGTCAGAGGCCGAAAGAAGCTCATAGCCCTCCCCGTACGCCTCCATGATCGCGTATTCCACGCCGTTATGTACCATCTTCGCGAAATGGCCAGCCCCGGTATTGCCCGCGCGGACGTATCCGCCGCGAGCCGCGAGCGCCTCAAACACCGGCGTCAGCCGTTCAAACAAATCCTGCGAAGCGCCGACCAGCAGACCGCAGCCCTCTTTTGCACCTTTTACGCCGCCGCTCACGCCTGCATCAATAAAATGAATCCCTTTCTCCTCAACCGTCCGGGCCCGTTTTAACGAATCGCGAAAATCCGAATTTCCTCCGTCCACGAGAATATCTCCTGCCTGGCAATGCGCCGCCGCCTCTGCAATCGCCTCTCCGGTCGCCTCTCCGGGAGGCGTCTGGATCCAGATCACCCGCGGCGGCATACAGGCTGCGCACAAAGCCGCCACATCGCCTACGACAAAAAGTCCGCGCTGCGCCGCACGCCAGCGCCCCTGTTCCCCGACATCATAGCAGTACACCTCATGCCCCGCATTTTTTAACCGGGTCGCCATCTCCAGCCCCATTTTCCCTACACCGATAAAACCGATCTTCATTTTGCACTTCCTCCTTATAATAATTTTGTATTCTCCGATATTTCCTTTTGCAGCCGTTCGATCCGCTCCGAATCCCGGACATAATATTCAATAAACAAAATATCTACAACCGCATACGAAACGGCTCTTGAGATCAATGCCTTATTGATCTCCTGCTCCGACCGCATGCTGTGCAGGCAGACGTCGGCAAGCCGGCTCAAGGCGTTCCTGGAAAACTGCGTCACCGCAATCACCGCGGCGCCCCGCTCTTTCGCTGTCCTTACGGCCGCCGTCTGCCCCGGGGTATTCCCCGACTCGCTGATTGCAAGAAACACTTCCCCCGGCCCCGCCACAGTGGCCGCAATCATCAGACGATGCGCATCCGTGATGATCTCCACATGCTTACCGGCCCGCAGGAATTTGTGGTACGCATCATACGCCACACTTGCAGACCCCCCAAAGCCTGTGACCACAACACGCCCTGCCGTCTCCAAAAGCCTGGCCGCCTCCTTGACCTGCTTGACGTCCAGACTCCCCTTCAAAGACTCAAGCCCATGAATCGTAGACGCCACAAGCCCCTCAATACGCGCAGTCGTAGAACCCGTCTTTGAAATGTCTGCATACAAAAAGGGCCGGACCTCCTTAAACCGCAAAATATCCATACGCATATCCGAAAGCCGCCCATACGCCAGCTTTCTGGAAAACCGCGTGATCGCCGCCGTACTGATTCCGTACTTTTCCTTCAGCCTCGTCAAAGGAAGATACGCAAAATCCTCCGGATTCGCAAGCAAATGCCCTGCAATTCTCTCATCGCCCTCTGTCAACGCACCCTCCGTCCGCAGCTCCTCAATCTTCTGCAGCAAAACCGCATTCACTCCGGACCGTCCATTTTCCATCTTTCTCACTCCGTTTCTCTTGAAATTGTAAAATATTTTTAAATTAAAGTCAATAAATTATAAAAATTATTTTCAATATCGTGCAAAAAAATATCCGGCCTGCAAAAATCCCCGCCAGCCGGTCTGCTGTACACACTCCTCTTGCTTTTGCAGGCAGGGTCCTCGAGCCCTGCCTGCACACACTTTTACCTTTTCTCGTCATCATATTCCATCATCCGAATCAGCCCCTGCAGTTTCCCGATCTCATACGCCCTGGCCCGATGTCCGAACGCAGAGTCATTGTCCATGATCGGCACGTGGTCCTCGCAGACATACCCTTCGAATCCGGATTCCTTGAGCCTGCGCATCACCCGGGCTGGATCGAAATTTCCTTCTCCGAGATAACACTCCTTAAAATCATGCGGCTCCCCGATCACATCCCGGAAATGCACGTAAAAAATCTTTCCCTTTGGCCCGAAATAATCAATAAACTGCTCCACGGTCTTTGCTCCGCCCATCTCCGAACAGCATCCAAGACACAGATCCAGCCCCCATGCCTTGCTGTTTGTCTCCTTTTCCGCACGCACATAGCTCTCAAAACTGTTAAAGATCCGTGCCACGCCCGCCGTTGAGGCGACCGGCGGATCATCCGGATGCAGCGCCATTTTCACGCCCGCCTTCTCCGCCTCGGGCAGAATCGCCTTCATAAAATACTGATGATTCTTCCACATATCCTCGGGGTCCGGCACCTCTACATCCAGCCTGGCCGCATACTTTACCTGATTGCCGTTCTTTTTTGCCGTCTCCTCATGGTAGGCCGAGACTCTCGCCCCGCCGCGCGTCGTCTCATCATAGGACGTCCGCCATACGAATGTTGGCGTAAAATGATACCCGAAATAGGGAATCCCCAGCTTCCCGAAGCTTTTGATTAAGCCAATATACTTCTCAATCTGCTCATCCCGCCCGGGGAGCCCCAGCATGACTTTATCGTAAAACCGGATTGGAACGTTCTCGATACAGACGAGCCTGACCCCATACGATTCTGTCTTTTCTTTGTACGCCTTTATATCCTCAAAGCTCCAGGTTGTCTCACCCGGGATATCCGGCGTATTATACTGTATGTCTGTAATGCCAAGCTGCAAAAAATATTTCAAGGTTTCGGGATCGATCGTGTTAAGCTGGCAGCCCAGTAATTGAATCTTTGCTTGCATAAACCAGTCTCCTTATCTCTAAAATGATGTTGGGGTCCAAACGGATTTTGTCCCCTATGCTGCACGGATGGCTTTGCATTTCATGCTCCTGCAATCCTAAAAACTTTTAAAACTTTGTCCTATCAGGCTATTTTTTCATATTTTTGCGGATCCCAAAGTCATATATGACTTTTTGGCCCTGGTATCTCGGCTGCTTTACTTTTCGTTTCCTTAAAAGCTACAGCAGGCCGCTTACGCCAAGTGTTACGCCCGGAAACAGGTTGATAATAATAAGTACAGCAAGCAGCGCCGCATAATATGGAAGTACCGCCCGGAATGCCTGGTCGAAGGAAATCCCTCCGATCTTCGACGTCACAAACAGACATAATGCCATTGGCGGCGTCAGCATCCCGATCATCAAAAGCAGTACCATGATAACGCCGAACTGCACCGTACTCATCCCGATGGCCTTCACAATCGGAAGCAGCACCGGCAGTGTAACCAAAAGCGCTGAGGTCGTTTCCATAAACGTCCCTACAAACAAAAGGAACAGATTGATCAGCAAAAGGATCACATACGGATTGTTTGTCAGGCTGAATAAAAGCTCCGCACTTTTCTCTGCCACCTTCTCCGTTCCGATCATCCACGCAAAAACAGTTCCCGTTGCAATCAGCAGCATAACCATGCCGATGCTCTTGATCGAGCTTTTCAGGATTTCCAGCAAGCTTTTCCAGGTCATCTCTTTGTAGATGAAAAATCCGAGAAATAAAGAATAGGCTACCGCGATTGCCGCCGTCTCGGTTGGAGTCGCAATCCCTGTTGTCATACCAACAACCAAAATTAATGGAGAGAGAAGTGCCCAAAATGCCTCTTTAAATACATTCCATATCTCTTTTATGGAAGCTTTTTCACTTTTGGGATAATTCCTTTTTTTAGAAATAATATAAACAACAACCATCATAAAGCCAGCCATCAGAATCCCTGTGGGAATTCCAGCCATAAACAAAGCGCCGATTGATGTTCCGCTCATGATTCCATATAATACCATTGGGCTGCTTGGCGGGATAATCGGCCCGATGGTTGAGGAGGCCGCCGTGATCCCGACGGAAAAATCCGGGTCATAGCCGGCGTCCACCATTGCCTTTATCTCCACATTGCCAAGGCCCGCCGCATCGGCGATCGCCGAACCTGAAACACCGGCAAAAAATACGCTTGCAAGTACATTGACATGCCCTAGGCCGCCGGTAATATGACCCACCAGAACATTGGCAAATTTAAAGAGCCGTCTTGTAATCCCCGAGCTGTTCATCAGCTCCCCGACAATGATAAAAAACGGGGCAGCCAAAATCGTGTAGGAGGCTGAGCCGCTTACCATAGCTTGTGGGATAAAGGTCGGCGGGACTGCCTTTGTCACGAGTACGTAAGCCAGCGTGGTAAGCAGCATACAGAATGCCGCCGGAACCCGCGCCAGCAAAAGGATCAGAAACAGTACAATAATAAAAATCCCGATTTTCATCGTTCTACCTCCCCTCTGCGCCTTTATCCAGGACATCCTTCGCAAGCTGCTGCCCGTTCGCAAGCTCCTTTTGAATCTGCTCCTCCGAATCCACAACCACACCCAGGATACCATGTGTTTGAATGCAGTCAATCAGTGCATCCGCAAAAAATAGAATCATAAACACGCTACACACAGGCGCCGCCAAATAGATATAGCCCCTTGGGATATGCGTGACCGGCAGAGGCGTTCGCATCTGACGGATCGCAAGGCCCCATCCATGCCAGGCCATGAAGCCTGTCAAAAAGAGCAGAACCACGATCGTGACGAGATTAAGCCCATAGCGGAACGGCCGTGGCATTTTGTTAAAAAAGAAATCGACCGCAACATGAGCGCAGTGGCGGACCGCATAAGCCGCCGCCAAAAATGTCAGCCAGGACAGGGACAAGATACAGAGCTCCTCGATCTGGATAAAAGAAAAATTGAACAGATTCCGGCACAGGCTCTGCAAAAGGACCATAAAGAGCAACACCGCCGTCAGCACTCCGGCCACGGCAAAAATGAGCGTGTCCAAGACAGTTATAATCCGTTTCATCGTATGCTTCCCCTTCTTTTTCTATAGCCTGCTGCTGTTTGGCTTTCAGCCGAATCGCAGCATCAAAATTCCTGTACGGTCAGAAAGAGGGCTGTTGCCCTATAAACAGCCCTCTTTTCCCCTGTACCTATAGTGCCTGAATCGCTTCCCAGCCGTCCTTGGCCCAGGAATCCTTAAACTTTTCAAGAACCGGCCCGATGATTGCTTCCTTAAACGCGTCAATGTCAATCTCCTCTGCCGGAATTACGGTCATCCCCTTCTCTGCCAGCTCCTTAATATATTGTGCATCCTGCTCGGCGCCCTTCTCGTTAAACAACTCATAACCCTTTGTGGCCGCCTGTGAGACCCAATCCTTCTCCGTATCGCTTAAGCTCTGATACCAGGTCTCATTTGCATGGAACAGATAAGCACCGTACTGATGGCTGGTTAACATCATATACTTCTGGACTCCATAGAAGCCTCCCTGCATGATCATATCCGTCGGATTTTCCTGCGCATCCGCGGTTCCTGTCTGCAGTGCGCTGTACAGCTCGCCAAACGGGATCGGAACGATTGACGCCCCGCATGCCTGCCAGGAAGCCACGACGCCCTCCACGCTCGGCGTGCGGAATTTAAGCCCCTTCATGTCCTGCGGAGACTTGATTTCCTTGTTCGCCGTGATATACCGCGGCGTGCGAACCGCGACTGAATCCGTGATCAATGCACGCACGTTATACTGCTCGATCATCCTGCCGTTCAGCGCATACTCCTGATCCAGCATGGTCCAGTATTTCTTTACATGATCGGCATCCCGGAAGCAGAATGCCACGTTTGCATATCCAAGCCACTCCGGCAGCACCCAGGTCGCCAGCATATCCGAGGTCAGGTAAACGTCAAAATTCCCCTCTGACAGCGCGATGCACAGATCTTCGTCGTTCGTACCAACCTGTCCGGTCAGGTAACGTTCAACCGCAATGCTTCCGCCGGAAAGTTCCTCCAGACTGTCGCAGAATGCATTGCCCATATCTAAGGACAGCCCGCTTAAGTTTCCGACCACGCGGACGGTCTTCTTTGCCTCTTTCAGAGCTTCCTCCCGGGAAGCCGCCTCCGTCTTTTCCTCTGCTTTTGTCTGTGCGGCAGTCGTCTCCTCTGCTTTCGCCGCTGTCGTCTCCGGGACAGAAAGGCTGCCGCAGCCCGCTGTCAGAAGCAGCAGCCCCGCAGCCGCCACGCCGGCAAATCCGCGCTTTAATTGTCTTAGTCTCATAAAAAATACCTCCTCTTTTTCGGAACGCGCGGAGGCTCCGTTTAAAAGGCCGCTAATCCGCCTCGTTCTCTGTCTTTTTGTGTAACCCGCTTAAATAAATATCCTTCGAATCCTGCAAAAGGTGCTGTTCAATCACCTGTTCGATATCCTCACGCTTTTGTATAATCGCATCAACCAGCAGCTTATGGCTGGCAAACGCCCGCTCACTCTCCACATAATTCCCGTTCATCTCCATGATGAGCTGCAGCGTGGTGGAAAGCGATTTCCAGGCATTAAAAATCGCCTTGTTGCCAGAGCATCTCATGATCGCGACATGCACGTCATATCCCAAACCCGCCATTACGACGGGATCGCTCTCCGGGCCTTTGTCTCTTTCCTGCTTTAAGCGGTTTAAGTTCTCCAAAATGGGCGTGTAGTCCACAAAATCCTTGTCCCGCAGGATTAAAACTGCTTTTTTTTCTAAAATAAGGCGCAGGTCATAAATGTCGTCAATATCCGTATTGGATATGCCGACCACTCTCGTCCTGCCGTTTTCCTCCGAGACGACGAGGCCCTCCGCCTCAAGCTGCTGAAGTGCCCGTCTCACGGGTCCGCGGCTGACATTCATGCGTTTACTGATTGCAACCTCCCGCAGATATTCGCCTTCTTTCAATTCACCCGATACGATTTCGTAACGAAGCGTTGACAAAATATCTTTCGCAATGAGAGATCTCTGCAAAGGGGATGATAATGAGCTCATACTTTACTCCTTTACTGATAGTTGTAGTATAGGACATAATTTTTTATTTGTCAACATTTTTATATATTTTGATTACATTTTTATATTAATGTTAACATATTATTTGGATTGTCTGCATTTCCTGTTACAGCAAAAGACCCATCAGCAAGCCTGACAAGCATCTGATGGGCGGAATGAAGATGATGGCGGCCTTGAACGCCTGCCAGCCGGCCGGTGAACCGGAGACTAAAGCTTCTCAGCGCTTTGCCGCCGCAAAAGCCGCCGCTTCCTTCACCCAGGTCATCAGCTCGCTGTCGATCTCCTCCTCACTTGCAAGGAGGACATGGTGCGTCCAACGGTTCGGATAGGGCTCTGTCGCCACGTCGATCCTGGGCGATTCCACCCGATAGGCAAGCCCAAACGTTACCACAATATAAATCTTCGGCCGTTTTGCGGCCTTTCGCACCGGGAGAAACGAAACAAACGCAAAGTTATGCCGATTGGAAAAGCCAATCTGCGTCTTCTGCACACGGATCTGCACATCCTTGATTTCCTCCAGCACACGCTGCTCAAATGCCTCATAAAGAGGCAGCGCCTCTGGCATCTTATCAAAAAACAGGCCCACGTCCTGCGAAAGACTGGTCATAGAATCAAAACCTCCTTTCCTTATAAAGGCGAAGCCAGATGCTCCCCTTTTCACAGAAAAAATCCTTTCTTTCTTCTATTATATCTTTGCAGGGGATCCGGTTCAAGGAATTTCTGATCTTTTTGTCACGGACTTAAGAGACGCTCTTTTTCGTTGTACATATTAAGGAAGATTTGAGATTATAATTTAAGAAGTGTTTGTGTGATTGGTATTTATTCGTTATACCATTGTACAGACCGAATTCCTTTCAACCAAATGACACAGAATGAATTTTCAGTCTGCAAGACAGATTTCCAACGGCGCAGCGGCGGTTACGTCTAAGCAATCTAACGCGGCAGATGGAAATTCAGGCAAGCCCAGCACAATAGTGTGTTGCTAGCAGAAGCGCTTGCCAAAGAGAAAAATAGAAGGGAAGCGGAGAATATGAGGCAAAGTAAAACAAATCCATGGCATTCATGGAAATTTTATGGATTGAATAAACAGTATCACTAAAAAGTTAACGGGGCTTTTCAGGTCGGATACATATGTTTCTATGGTACGAATTGCAGCTTATGCAGTGAATCAATTAATTCATAGCATTATTTGCTACTAGGTCTGTGATTAAAAATAAGAGCCCCGATATATTAGAATTTGAAGGGAATTGTAGCAGATAGCTTGTAGGCAAACAGATTTTTATGGGATTCAAAGATATTTTTATTATTAATAGAAATCTAAAAAAATCAGCCAGTAGAATGATAAAAAACAGCTAACAGCCAAAATAGCCAGATCAGCCAATCGCCTGACTATTTTGGCTGAGAATGCAGACTGGATGAAGAAGAAAACGATATAAGTCCCGCTCGAATAGGTTCCAGACTGCTTCCTTATGTGTAAGAAATCATTTGGCAGAGCATCATAATCCCGACGGACACAAGCGCCTGCATGATAAACAGTTTCCACATAAACCGCATCCAACGGTCATAGGAAATACCGGCTGCCCCGATAAATCCCATCAGGCTCGAAACATGTGGGAAAATATAGTTGGAAAGTCCGTCTCCCAGCTTATATGCCAACACAGCAGTCTGCCTTGTTACACCTGACAAATCTGCCAATGGCGTGAAAATCGGCATTACGATCGCAGACTGTCCCGTAGCCGACGACACAAAGAAGTTGATGACCGTGTTCATGATGAACATGGCCGGCGCCCTTAAAATCACAGGCAGATACGACATACATGAGGCCAGCGCCATGACGACCGTATCCAGAATATTCGCATCATCCATCATTAACGCGGCCGCTGCACCAAGCCCTACGATCATTGCCGAAAAGACACTTCCCTTCGCCCCGGAGACAAAGATCTCACAAATTTCCGACGGGGAAAATCCATAAACCAAGCCCCCGATGATTGCCATCCAAATAAATACGACTGAGGTAGTGGGAAGATCCCAGCCCCATTTCAGACAGCCTGTCATCATAGCGATAAAGCCGATTATGAACGTGGCAAGAACTAGGCAGTGTTTTCTGTTCATCTCCACCTTATTCTCATCCACACGAAACTCCATAATGCCCTTGGCTCCCCAAAGGACACTCTGTGCTGGTTCCTTTCTCACACGTTCTCCGTAACGGACGATATACACAGCCGTCACTACAAACAACACTGCATGAGCCGCCACGCGCATAGACAATCCCGAATATGCAGGAATACCGGCTAGCTCCTGTGCGACGGCCGTCGTGGGGCCTACAATTCCCGCAGAAAAGCCTAAGCCGATTCCACACAGGGCAATCGCAACCCCCACAACCGCATCATACCCCAGTGTCACCGCCAGCATGACTCCGATCGGCGCAAATCCGATAAATTTCATAGGCGCCTGCGTAATCCCGATCATGGAAAACACAAATATCAACAACGGAATAAAAATTTTCTGATTTCCGTTGGTACATTTTTCGCCAAGGATACAGCAAAACGCATGCATGGTATTGGTTTTAATAATCACCTCAAGCCCGCCAGAGATCACGAATAGAGGGATAATAATATTGACCTGCTTGATCAGGGCCCGTACGATATAATATGGGATCAAAAAAATAGAAACCGGTGTGGAATCTATATATTGAAAATTAGAAGGATCAATGCTCTCCTTTCCTGCCGCATCCACGAACACCCCATATTTTCCCGCCGGTACGAGATAGGTCATAACAGATACCAAAATCAGAACGAATATGACAGCAATAAAAGAATGGGGCATCTTAAATGATTTCTTCGGTTTATTATCCATGTGGATTTCCTCCTCGTATTCTATGTATCGGCATACACCGCTTCGTGTAACCTACCAAGCCGCTGGAATGTATTCCCATTGTGAAGCTCTATTCCATAAGCGTTCCTTCTTCTAATTCCTGTCCTATTTTCTTGTTTCCAGCAAAGGTTCTGTGATCCCTTCCAGTCCAACCAGAGAAAAAATCGTCAGAAGATCCTTTTGAGGTCCCTTATATTCTTCTTCGGGAAGAAACCATTCCGATATAGAATGTCCTCCCCCGCTCTTGCCTCCTCGGCCCAGCGTCACCGCCGGTATCCCATATCGGATCGCCCAGTTGCTGTCAGAGCCGGCAGCACCTTCTGCCCGCGGAACGTATGGAATCTTTAACTGCTCCAGTGCTTCAAACGCTGCATAGATTATGGGATGATCCTCCGCCTGATTCGCCGGTGGAAGTTCCCCCAATACTTCGATCTTGTATGTAACTGCATGTGGGCTTTCCGGCCATCTGGCGTTTTCCTTTTCTACCGCCTGTTGTATAATAACGTTTATCCTCTTGTCCAGCCATTCCATTTCCTTTTCCCCGTTTGACCGGATATCAATCTGCATTTCCATCTCCTTGGGAATGGCAGTAGCCCCAGAGCCACCGCCTATGCTCCCAACATTAAAGGTAGTTCTCGGAGCCGCCGGAACTAAAATTTCCGAAATATCGGCAACCGCGCGTCCAAGAGCATAAGCCGGATTGGGCGTCCCAAAATTTAAAAAGCTATGGCCTCCCGAGCCGCGGAAGGTAACTCTGTATCGCTTCGCACCGGTACCACAATATACAACCGTACCTACGCCCGCTAAGTCGATGGAAATAAATCCGTCCAGCTCATTTCCCAAGGTCTCGCAAAGATGACGGACACCCCGCATATTCCCGGGGCCTTCCTCTCCCACGTCACTTCCGAAAATAATATCTCCAACCGGCTGTAATCCCTGTGCCTTGATGGCCCGTAGCATGGAAAGAATTTCCGCCATGGCTCTCGTATCATCCGCGATTCCCGGGCAATATATTTTCCCATCCTCTCCATGCCTGATTTTTAAATCGGTATCCATCGGAAAAACCGTATCACTGTGCCCCACTACCAGAAGTCTAGGATACCCTTTTGTCCCTTTCACTTTCGTATAGACATTTCCTACGGCATCTATGGTCACAGTTTCATAGCCGGCCTCCTGGACTAGCTCGGCAAAGCGGCCGGCCTTCTCGCTTTCATGGTTCGAATAGGACGGAATTTGTGCCAGCTCCATCTGCTGCTCTAAAGTAAGCTCTCGATCCTGCTTCAACCATTCCAACGCAACCGCAAACTGCGGCGTTTTCAATAATTTTTCAGCTTGCTTCATTCATACTTCCACCCTTCTGTGTGTTTTTGTTGATAATCAAATTTTACCATGGTAAAATATCTCTGTAAAACACAGTTAGTAGAAGTTTTACACAATATTTTTATTGTATAGGGGAATTCCGTATGACAAATCAAAGCCTTTCTTATTTTTTGGCCGTATATGAGGAGCGCAGTATCACACGTGCGGCAAAAAAGCTTTATGTGAGCCAGCAAAACCTTTCTGCCCATATTCAACGGCTGGAGGAGGAATGTGGCTGCCCTCTGTTCCGGCGACGTCCTTCCTTTGTTCCAACGCTGGCCGCCGAGCGGCTGGAGAAAACAGCCCGCCGGATTCTGCGCATGCAAAAGGAAGTACTCTCAGAAATACAGGATATAGCCTCCCAAAAAAGAGGCCAGATTTCCATTGGCTGTTCCTCTTATATCGCGGAATCCCACATCGGCCCTCTCCTCTGCGAATTTTTCAAGCTCCACTCCGACTGCAGTATTTCCACCTCTGTGGAAATCAGCCGGCGGCTGGAACAAATGACCACAGATGGTACCATCGACCTGTTTCTTTCCAGTTACCTGCCAAAAAGTCCCCTTTTGGCAGCCGTTTTCCTCTTTAATCTCCCTCTGTCTGTCATGGTCCGAAAGCAGACATTTTTAAGCCATACCGGTCTTTCCGAGCAAGCGCTGAAACCGTTTTTTAAACATGGAATCTCCTTGAAACAGCTTGCTCCGCTTCCTCTGATCCTCCCATGCAGAGGCTGGCGCCTGCGTGAAATTCTCGATTCCTATTTTGAGGAGCATACCTTCTCCCCTAATATTCTACTGGAAACTCAACACAGCAATTCCTATCTGATCAGCTCCGAGGGCTTTGGGGCCGGGATTTCCTGCTTTATCCCTCCTCCCAAATGCCAGGACTCCGAAAACCCGCTCCTGTATCTGCCGCTTTCCGACATCGAGTATTCTCTGCAGGCCAATGCCTGTTACCGCAAAGATCACTATCTGACCTCGTATGAACAGGATTTTTTGGAGGTTACTCGCAAATATTTTGCAGCAATTCAGGATATCGGGAGCGTTCTGAATTATTAGCCAACCCGGAATCCGCAGGATATGCACGACCGAATAAAGTTCAGCCTTTCCTATAATTTTAAAAATAAAACAGCCAGGTTAAAGGTTTGCCGCTTCAGCAGCACTTTTTCTTTGACCTGACTGTTTGGATTTCACGTTTTAAGCTTGTACCTGCCCTTCCCAGTCTTTTCAATCTCCCCGCTCTCACACAGCTTTTTCAACACACGCTGCAGCGAAGCTGGAAAATGGCTGTTTCAATTCCGTTAATTTCATACGGCGGACAGACATTTTTCACATATAACAATACGCGTTCTTCCAGAGTTGCCGCCACGGTATTTGCAAAAGAAAAAATTTTTAATTTATCTGCATACCCTCAGTGAACAAGGGTACCCTTGTCCACTGAGGGTAAGATTGAAGAAGCATATGCAGGAACCGAAAATTACAGGCAAGCTGCCTGCGATATTGTTCCGTGGATAATGCCAGACAGATCGACTGTGCCTTTGTTTCTGTTAAAAACGGAGTAACCCCCTGATTGTGAAATTCCAAATCTTCCAAAATTGCAGGGCTCACAATCTGATTAATCGGAGAAAAGGCTTCCGTCTTCACGAACCCCGTAAATTTGAACGGTTCCTTCAACTAAAAACAAAATTTTATCCATTTTCTTGCCCGGAACCGTGATGTATTCCCCTTTTTCGTAGCAATACCCCTGAAAAACCAAATTCGGCGTATCAAAGTAATTGTAGATATTTCCTTTTTCAAGCCAATATTCCCGTTGGTTTCTATCCAGTATTTTTCTCAATGCTCTCACTTCTTTTTTATTGTGCCATATGACACAGAAAAAGCAAGAAAACCTACTATCATCTTAAACATATTAGAAAGTGAGTCTAAAAACATAGAAAATAAAATTTTTAAAGAACCCAAAATATCAAAGGCATATATGCGTTTATCTCTGCCGCTCGTATTCAGTATGGTCGTAACCTTGATTTACAATCTGGCAGACACTTTCTTTGCCGCACAGACGAATGACACGAACATAGTTGCAGGTGTTTCCCTGGATATGCCGGTATTTACGCTCCTTATGGCATTGGGAAACATCTTTGGACAAGGCGGAGCCTCTCTTATTTCACGGTTATTGGGGCAAAAAGACGAGCAGGACGTGCGCAATGTCAGTTCTTTTTGCTTTTATACAGCTCTATTTTTAGGTATTGCAAATGCTTTTGTCATACTGGTTTTTCGCATATCGCTTCTGTTTGTGATCGGAGCCAGTGCGAAAACCTTCCCCATGCGTCAAATTATTATATATATCTGGCTCTTGGCGCTCCGGCGATCATGCTCTCTTTCGTTCATTCCAATTTCCTGCGTTCCGAGGGAATGTCAAAGGAATCTATGGCGTGAACTGTTTTAGGTGCAGTCGTTAATCTTGTTTTAGACCCTGTTTTTATCTCTGTTCTGGGCCTAGGCGCCAGTGACGCTACGATTGCCACCGTAATTGGATATGTATTTGCAGATATTTTCTTTATTTATGTTGTTGCAAGGAAAAGTAAAATAGTATCCGTAAATCCAAAAGAAATCCAGGTACCCACACTGCATATCCGGCAGATTTTCGGCATTGGTATTCCGGCCGCTATTGTCAATCTTATGCAGAGTGTAAGCGTTGTACTAATGAATCAATTTTTGCTTCCTTGTTGGAAATGACAAAATTGCAGCAATGGGAATTGTCCTGAAAGTAAATATGATCGCGCTTTTGCTTTTAACAGGATTTGCATTTTGAGGACAGCCTCTTTTCGGATATTACTATGGATCGGGCGATAAAAAATGTCTTCCTGAACTATTCCGTTTCTGTGTCCGCTTTAGCAATCTCCTTGCCGCCGCTCTGACAGCGATTATTTTTTCGGCCGCTCCGTTTTTGATAAAAATGTTTTATGAGCAATCATGACATTATAAACGATGGAACCGCTATGCTCCGCTGGCAGGTCATTACCATGCTATTTGTAGGAATCGTTCTCTTGATAACGATTATTTTTCAGGTAATGGAAAAAGTGGCCGGTTCATTTCTCTTATCCGTCAGCCGACAGGGCATTATTTTTTTGATAATTCTTGTCATTGCATACCATACAATCTGGTATATGGAGATTCTTATATCACAGGCAGCCACAGATATATTGACTGCGATTCTTGCAGCCCTATTATTTAGGAGCCAGCTATACAAAGAATTTCATTCTGAAGATGATCCTTTGAATATTCTACGAAAAAAGCATTCTCTGAGCCATAAAAATAGGCTGGCATGCTTACACCGGTAATCCACTACCTGCCTGCGTACGCCTGAATCCTTCTTTGCTGAACACTGGAAAATCCTGTCGGATTACCTGATAGAAATCCCGATAACAGCCATTAGCCACGGCCCCGCCGCACTTCTCTTTTTCACCGTCGCTGTCAAAAACTCTCCCCGATAGGCACAGCGATTTTCTCCTCCGTCTGCAGATATTCGGAGATTTACCAGATCATCGGCTGCATCTGAAAGCTCAAAAGCCTGTATGTTTCATGAACTTTTTATACTGTCATATACGGAAAAACTGTCGGCCGCAGTTTTATTTTTGCCAGCAATGGGCCAGGTGCCGTGCATGCAGCAGAGGATTTGAATCCGGCTTGCCCGCTCCTGCCGAAACCGCTGTGTCAGACGAACCAACACCAACTGCCGAACATATGATATAATAAGCCGGTTAGAAAAGCCGTCAAAAAATGGGTTAATCCAACTGGAAACAACTATAAGAAGCGATGATATGTATTATGACTCAATGGCTTCCGGGTGCGGAAAAAATTCGAATTGCTGTGAAAGCCCCGGATGTGAAGGAAATGTAAATTGTGAAAATATTCAGAACTGCGTGAATCAGCAAGACTGCGGCAGTAGCATGTGCTGCAGGCCCAATTTTTCCTGCTGCTGCCGAGGCCCTCAGGGGCCGATGGGGCCGGGATTAAGTGAGGCAGAAGTCTTTGATCCCAACAAACAATATCGGCTGGGAGATCTCGTCTATTGGAATGGCGCTCTATATCGTACAAACTGGATTTTTTCCGGTCGGAGTGCCGGGAGGGTCTTTGAACTTTGACCTGGTGACTGCGACAGGTCCTACAGGCCCCATCGGGACACGGGGAGCCCAAGGTATTCAGGGTCCGGCCGGAGCCCAGGGTCTCCAGGGTATTTCAGGAGCCATCGGGCCTGCCAATGATCCGGCCCAGACCCCGGCGGCTAAATCTGCGTTAGCCCTTAAAGATAACCTTATAGACAACGGCATAGATATATATTATACACCGTCCATAAGGACATTTACCCTGGTGACAAGTGGGCATTATGAGGTTTCGTATCACACTGTTGCCACCAATGCGGCGTCAGTCACTTTACCGGTTTCCGTAGGAGTGTCCCTTGCCAGCAATAAGATCCCGATTCCCGGAACAACATCAATGGCAACTATTCGCCAGGCCCATGATGTGACCACGCTTTCCGCAACCACATTTGTAACCGTGGCTGCCCCACCTCATTCGATTACCCTGGAAACGGAAAACGGGAACGGAATGTTTACGAACACGTCCGTATTGATCTGCAGGCTGGATTAAGGATGAGGAAAAGAAAAACCAATGAACTAATTGATATACGAAAGGCCGGCATACAGGAATTATGCCGGCCTTTTTTAATGTTTTCTAGGGAAAAGAACATACTATTGCCATTTGATATTTTTTCACCAGTTCCGTCTGAAATTTTGTGCAGCTTCTTGTAAACCGACCTAAAGAGAGAAAAAAACAGGCATAAAACCTATCGTACCAAAGGAACTCTGTGCACTGGCAGAGCACCATGGCATAAAAAAGGTAATTCTGTTCGGTTCCAGGGCGCGAGGGGATTTTTTCAGCCGGACTATCCTGGCCTGTCTTGTGTCCTGAGGGACCAGCGGCCTTCTCTGTTTACTTTCTTCCCATTTGTAAAACTTTTCCATTACCGCCTAGTACATAGACATACCTCCATCTAAAAGTGAACTAAGTTCCGTATGGCGCATACTTACACAATCATCGTTGGCTCGTCAGATGACCGCCCCGGCTTATGCGGGTCTCTCCTCATAAAACAAAGAAGACGGCATGCCCAAGGCTTACCGTCTTCTTTGTTCTGTTATCTCTCCTTGTAGACCTCCAGCACCTCTTTCGCGATCCTCTCGATCCCGTTTTCCACATACCTTCTCCCGAGCTCCGCCGTAGCGTCACGCGGGTCATGCTCGACAGTATGGCCTTCATTGACAGACTCCCCTGTCATCAGATACCCGTCCGCAATCCCCCACTCACTCGTCTTTAACGGAATCTCCCTGGGCGGCAGCTTGCTAAGCTGCACACTGTCTTTGCTCACATACATCTGCATGGAAGTCTCGACAATATTCGCATGGCCGAGCCTGTCATCCGTCTCGTCTAACTTCTGCATCGCCCGGCAGAAAAGGACTTGGCTTTTTGTTGTATTAGAAAATTCCCGCGCAAGCCTCGCCCCAGTCCTTAACTGTCCCGTAGCCCCGTGGCCGTTTATGATTACAACGATCCGAAATCCCAGGCTCACAATCTGTATCAGATTCGCCCGCAGAATCGTCCCGAACAGTTCCTCCGGAAAGTAACAGCTTTTAATCGGATTGGACGGCACATCCATGCCCACGACATACTGGCTGTCGTCTTCAAACCCCATCCAGTTCAGAAGCTCCGGCGGCCTGGCTTCCTCTGTACCGCAGAACAGGGGCGGAAAGACCACGCCTCCGATCCTCTCTGCCACGCCACGGGCCACGGCCTGTGCGTTTAACGGGTCTGTCCCGAAGGGCATGTGCGGCCCGTGCCACTCTAACGGTCCCACCGGCAGGTAGGCCACCGAAAATCGTTCTCTTTCTTCCAGGAATTCTCCCGGTCTCATGAGCTCAAACTGAACCGTCCTCATTCCGAATCCTCCGTTTTTGTTACAGGACTACATCCTGATAATTTTCAGGCGTACAGATAACCGCCGGTGTCGCATATTCCTTCGGGATCTCAGTTCCGTTAACCAGATACTCGACAACGCTCGTGATGGCTTCCTTGCCGACCACTTTGCCGGAGAAATAGGACGCGGCGCGCACGATCTCATAGTTTCCGTCTGCCCACTGGCCTACCATCTCGTCACAGCCCAACGTGATCACGCAGGAACTCTCTGCCAAGCCCGCATTCTCAACAGCTGCTCCGGCTCCCAGTGCCCCGTTCTCGGAAGCAACCATAACAAGCCAGGTCTTGATCTCCGGATGTCCGGTGATTACTGCGGAAGCGTTGTTAAAAGCGTCCTCCTGGGTGGACACATAGTCCGCCGAATAGGTGCGGTCCGCCAAAGCGTCGCCTGCCTTTTCCTTCCAGGCATCTCTCTCGCCCTCTGTACGCGGCACGCAGGAGGAAACCGTATCCATCGTCATGTAAAGCAGGCCGACCGTCTCATCCTCTAAAAGGTTGTTTGTAGCTGCATACTCTGCCATCCATTCGCCCGCTGCATAGCCGATGTTGTAAGCGTCGATTCCAAACCAGGGAGCGATCTTCTCGCCCGCATCATCGATTAAGCCGTCATCAACCGCGATAATCGGAACCCCGGCAGCCGCACATTTGTCCACCACGGACTGGGACATTGTCTGATCCGGTACACAGGCCAAAATCGCATCACATTTATCCGCGATCGCCGTATCAACCAACGTCATAAATTTCTCCGGGTCGCCGTCGCAGTTGTTAAAATGCCAAGTCGCCTCAAAGCCGTACTGCTCGCCCAGTTCCTGCAGTGTCTTCTCGATGGACGCCGCCTCGTTGACAAAATATGCAGACTCTGATTTATAGATACCGTAGATGTTCAGCCCTTCCAGCTTTGTGTCTGCCTCGGGAGCCGCTGTGGTCTGCTCCTTAGTAGCTTCGGTTGCGGCAGCCGTTGTGGTCTGCGCTTCTGCCGCAGCAGCCGTCGTCGTGTTGGTTCCGGAACCGCTGCAGCCGGTAAGGCTTAAGGCCATCGCTCCTGCCAGTAATAATGCCATCATTTTTCTCATGCATTTTTCCTCCATTTTTCTAAAATTTTATATACCGCCACAGTCTCCTGTGGAAAACAGTACGAAATTACAGGCTTTTCATGCTGTCCGCCAACAACTTTTTCGCCCTTGTGCGCTGTCTGTAGAAGTCGATCGCCAGCGATGCGAAAAGAAGCAGGCCGCGCGCCACATACTGCCAGTAGGATGATACATTCACCATGTTAAGCCCCGAGTTAAAGGCCTGCACAAGCAGAACGCCCAGGATAACGCTGGGAATCGAGCCGATTCCGCCGATCATGGATACACCGCCTAAGTTGGCCGCCGTGATTGCATCGAAATGCAGGTTCGGACTGGCGGACGGCTGACCTGAATTCATACGGGCCGCCAGAATGATCCCGGCTAACGCCGCAAACATCGACGTCATCACATAACAGATCGTTTTGATCCGGTTCGCATTGATACCTGCCAGACGCGCCGCCTCCGCATTGCCTCCGATCGCAAAAATGCTGCGTCCGAATTTGGTTTTTGCGAGAATAAAGCCGAAAATCACGAAAAAGACAATCATAAGGATCACCGTCACCGGAATGCCCTCTGCGCCTCCTACCCGCGCCTTGCCGAATGCGAGGAATCCCTTGTCTGCGATCGAGATGGGCTTGCCGTCACACATCAGATAGGCAAATCCGCGCCAGATCGACTGGCTCACTAACGTCGCAATAAAAGGGACGATATTTAACTTTGTAACCATCAGGGCGTTTGTGACTCCCGCCACTGCTGAGATCGCAATCGCGATCAGGGCGATCAGAAACCAGCTCATAGAGGTCGCCTTTAATGCCCAGGCCACAAACACTCCGGCAAACGCAGCCACCGATCCCGCCGACAGATCATTTCCTCCGGTCATGATTAAGAACGTGATGCCGATCGAGGTCAGACCGATCAAAGTAGAGGAAACCAGAATATTAATCAGGTTCGTGTATGTAAAATAATTTTTATTTAACGCCGAAAAAATAACCGTAACCAACGCAAGCGCAATGATCAGCACAAGCTGATTGCCGGAAACCGGCAGTTTTATTTTCCTCTTATCCATAAACACTTCCCTCCATCATCGCCATAGTAAGCAGTTCTTCCTCCGTCGCCTCCGTAGCGTCGATCTCGCCGACGATCTGCTTGCCGCGCATAACAAGAATGCGGTCCGACAGGCCCAGCACCTCCGGAAGCTCAGAGGAGATCAAAATCACACCGATCCCGCGCTTTGCAATGTCGCAGATCATGTTGTAAAACTCCGACTTGGCACCAATGTCGATCCCCTTCGTCGGTTCGTCCAGAATCAGGATCCGCGGGTCGGTTGAAAGCCAGCGGGCGACAATGGCCTTCTGCTGGTTGCCCCCGGAAAGCTCCACAATCGGCTTTTCCAGATCCGGCGTCTTGATATTGAAATTTTTCTTTCCCTCCAGGCCGATTTCCGTCTCTCTTTGGCTGTTGATGACTCCCAGCCGGTTTGCCAGTGCATCGAGGCTCCCCACTGTTATATTGCGGCCTACGCTCATCCGCGGGATGATCCCTTGGAGCTTTCTGTCCTCCGGCACCATGACGATTCCGTTTTTGATCGCATCATGAGGCGTTTTGCACTGGATTTTCTTTCCATCCAGCCAGACCTCGCCCCCTGTCTGCGGGTCTGCCCCTGTGATCGCGCGTACCACCTCGGTCCGGCCCGCGCTGACAAGCCCTGAAAATCCGACGATCTCGCCGGCGCGCACGACAAACGAAGCTTCCTTTAAATAAGGAGATTTCAGATTTCTGACATCCAAAATCACCTCGCCGATCTCCTTCTTCTTGTCAAGGGAAGAAAAAATATCCCCCAGATCCCGGCCAACCATCTTTTGGATCAGCTCCTCGTCTGTGATCTCATGGATCGGAGAATCCCCAACAAAGCAGCCATCCTTAAAGATCGCCACCCGGTCCGCAATATCCCGAATCTCGGCCATGCGGTGCGAAACATAGATGATAACCTTTCCTTCTGCCTTGAGCTTCTGGATAATCCGGAACAAGCTTTCAATCTCCGTCCCGCTCAAAGACGCCGTCGGTTCATCAAATGCGATCATTTTTAAGTTTTCCCGGCTGTACGCCTTCATGATCTCCACCATCTGCTGATACGCGACACTCAGGTCCTTCACCTTATCGGTAGATTTCATGTCCAGACCAAACTCATCAATGATCTTCTGGGCCTTCTCATGCACCTCGTTCATCTTAATTCTTCCAAAAAGCCCAGACGGCAGACGCCCGAGAAACATATTTTCCCCGACGGTCAGCTCCAGCATGATCTGCCGTTCCTGATAAATCACACCGATCCCGGCAGCGACCGCCTCCCTGGGGTTATTAAAGTGACAAGCCTGCCCGTTTATAAGATACTCTCCCATATCCTGCTGGTAATCACCGTTTAAAATCTTTAAAAGCGTCGATTTGCCCGCCCCGTTTTCCCCCATTAACGCCAATACCTCACCGCCATTCGCTGTGAAGCTGACGCTGTCCAGAGCCTTCACTCCGGGAAAGTATTTGGTTATATTTCTGAATTCAATGACATTCGGCATAGTTCCCTCCCCGGTGGATTATTATTTAGATATTGCATTGTAATTAGTATACTTGTGCAATATATTTTTTTAAAGTCTATTTTTTTTGTGAAATTTCACGCAACTTTTAGACGGAAAAGAGGATGGCAGATGGCTCCGCAAAAGCCGGGCCAGGAGCAGGGGGCCAGGCTTTTGCGGACCTCCAGTCCTCACATTTCAAAAAAACTCCTTCAGCAGCTTCGCCAATTCCTCCCGTGACGAAACCCCGCACATCGCCTCCATCTTTTTAATCCGGTACTTCGTCGCCGTCTCCGACATAAAGCACTTTTCCGCAATCGCCGTGTATGTATCATTCTGCATCAAACACTGAATCGTCGCCAAATCCGTATCATCACACTGGTTCAGCATGAGCTCCAGCTTTGCCATCCGCGAAATCTCCTGATCTTCATAAAACATATTCTTCGGGAGCTCCGATTCGGCCACCACACCCTGCTCCCGCACATACGGCCGGTTCCACGTCGTCTCCCGGATGTGCAGATAGCTTCGAAGCTGAATGCTGACCGAAGAAATCATTTTCTCCTTAATTACCATGTTATAAATCATAAGAGCCGCCTTGCCATACAGTTCATAATTATCTGAAATCGACGTGATCGAAGGAGAAAACTTCCCGGAAAGCAACAAATTTCCGTAGCTTATGATCGGAAGCCGGCCCGCAGTCTCATATCCCTCGTTACGCAAATGCCGGATCAGGGAAATCGCTGCGTAGTCATTCGCACAGATTACCCCGTCAAACTGCCCAAGCTCCTTCCAGAAATCTTCAAATAGCTGTCGGAAGGAAATATGATTCGTAAAAATTTTCCCTTCCTGCCCGATCAGCTGCCTGAATATCTCCGCCCGCCAGGGGTCCGACGCCGAGCTAGGATTCACCCCGTAGAGGGCCAGCCTTCTGCATCCCAGACTTTTCATATAGTCTAACGCAAGATGCATCGAATCCCGGACATCCATGACAACCGAGCTTAACGAGCTGTCCTGCGGCGTTGATTTACGGCTCATCAGCGTGATCGCGTGTACACTCCTCTCTCCTGCCAGATACACCTGTCTGCTGATCCAGCCCTCCGAGGCCCCTAACAGCAGAACACCCGGCTTCCCATCCTCTTTGGGGATTTCCTCGATCTCCCGAACTTCCTGCAGGCCGACACGTTTCCTTCGAACCTCCTCATTTAACCCCCGCAGCGCCCTGTGGCACCATGGATAATTCTTGAACTCATCCTCAACCAAAAGATACAACATTTCCGAACACCTCGCCTCCTTCTTTTTCTAATTAGGAAACGTCATAGATTTTTCCTTATGGCGTTTCCTGCACCGATTTTCGCTGCATATGAACGCAGAAACTACCTTACAAAAATCGTGTGCATCCCCCGGAGGGTTATAGGGAACAGCAAATTTATTTGTCATTTTTTTATAATATTTTACCTCAAACTTGACATAAAAGCAACTTCCGCCGTAGCCCAACTAAAATACAAGGACATTTTACCCGCTTTTTTGTCTTTCTCTCCCTTCAAAAAATAGCTATGATGAAAAAAGATTACCGTTTCCTTACACCGTAACCAAAATGAGGAGGACGAAAAGAATGGAACGAGCAAAAATCCGCATTGAATCTCTCACGATCCCCACTTATCCGGAACCCAAACCGGAGGCGCTCCCCATGTTCGCAGAAAACCGTGTACATCAGCGTTCATCCGGGCGCCCCTATCCGAATCAGGTGGTCCTGGAGGTAAACCGCGCCGAAAGGGCGAACCAAACCTACACCGCCGTCCATCTGGAAAACGCGTTTCTGGACATATGGGTTCTGCCGGAAATCGGCGGAAGAATCTTTGCTGCGACGGATAAGACCACCGGCTATGACTTCTTCTACCGGCAGCATGTCATAAAACCTGCCCTGATCGGCGCCCTGGGATCCTGGATCTCCGGAGGCGTGGAATTCAACTGGCCCTACCACCACCGTCCGTCCGGCTTCATGCCCTGCGACTTTACGACAGAGGAATGTGAGGATGGTTCCGTCATCTGCTGGCTTTCCGAGCATGAGCCGGATGGACGTATGAAAGGTCTGGTGGGAATCGTTTTAGGGGCAGATTCCGCGTTCCTGGAAACGCGCGTGAAACTCTGCAACCGGACGCCGCTTCCCCAGTCCTTCCTATGGTGGGAAAACGCTGCCGTCCCGGTTGATGAGTCCTATCAGATCTTTTTCCCGAAGGATGTCTCCTATGTGAGTTTTCATTATCTGGACTCCCGCATCTCCTATCCGGTCGCCGGAGGAGGCGTGTATAACGGCTTTGACATGACCGAACCACGGGATATTTCCTGGCACAAAAACACCCGGGATGCCACGTCTTACTTTGCCTGCGCCTCCAAATACGATTTCTTTGGCGGCTACGACCACAGGAAGGAATGCGGGGTCGTCCACATCGCGAATCATCATATTTCTCCCGGCAAAAAGCTGTTCACCTGGGCCTACGGCCAGCTCTCCAAAGCCTGGGAGCGGGCCCTGACCGATACGGACGGCCAGTATGCCGAGCTGATGGCCGGCTCCTATACCGACAACCAGCCGGACTTCTCCTGGCTGGAGCCGTATGAGACGAAGGAATTTTCCCAATTCTGGTATCCGATCAGCCGCATCGGCGCTCCGGACTTTGCAAACCTAAACTGCGCCCTCCGCTTCATCCCCAAACAGCTCGCTATCCAGGCAACAAGGCCGCTCGGAGACTGCGCGATCCGGATCTGTGCAGACGGAGAGCTCCTGCTTGACACGAACGTTTCCTTGGCTCCCGGGGCTCCGGTATTCATTCCTTTTGAGCGGCCAGACTCCCTTCTTCGTGTCTCCATCACCGCTTCGGACGGGAGTCCGCTCGCTTCTTATCAGGAAGAACAGCCGGATCCGTTAAAAATGCCCCCGGTCAAAGACGCCCTCCCCCTGGCCGCAGAGCTCGACTCCGCGGATGATCTGTATCTGGCCGGCGTCCATGTAGAGCAATACCGAGACCCCGCCCGCATGCCGGATGCCTACTGGGAGGAAGCCCTCAAGCGCAACCCGCGCCATATCCCCTCCCTCCTCGGCATGGCGAAGTATTCCTACCGGATGCTGTGGCCAGAAAAGGCCCTGGGCTATGTAAAAAAAGCAATCCATGAGCTGACACGCTTCAACGCACATCCCGAGAGCGGAGATGCCTTCTACCTCTGCGGCCTGATCCTAGAAAGCCTCGGGCAGGATAAGGACGCCTATGACTTCTATTATAAGGCAGCCTGGAACGGCTCCGCAGTCTCAAAGGCCATGGCACGGCTCGCTGCCCTGGACTTAAAGCGCGGCGAGCACGAAAACGCTCGACTCCACGCCCGTGAAGCCATCCGGCGCGACGCCATGCAGCCCCTGGCCCATGCGGCTCTGCTCCTTGCTTGCAAGAAAGCAGGCGATACAAAGGCCGCTGCCGAGACAGCCGCACGCTTCTTAAAAGAGGACCCGCTGAATCTGTTGATCCTATGGCTCTCCGGCGAAGCTCCCGAAGTGTTTTTTGCCCGAATGAAAAGCTCACCGGCCCAATCCACGCTTGACGTGGTCTTTGATCTCGCCTCCATGGGCCAGATCGAGGAATGTATTGCCATGCTGACAGGCCTTTTCAAACACCGGCCCGATCAATGCCTTGCCATGCCCCTGTACACGCTTGCCTACATGGAAAAGAGCTCCGGCAGGCCCTTTGCAGAAGCACTCGCCAAAGCCGAGACGGCCGAACTCGGCCGCACCTTCCCCTTCCGGGGAGAGGAAGCCAAGGTCCTGCGTTTTGCCGCAGAACAGGGCTCTTTGCGGGCGCGTTTCCTCTTAGGCTGCCTCCTGTATCACGAGCGGCATTATGAAGAAGCGGCCAAACTCTTTGAGGAGGCTTCTCAGTCCGGCCCCGAAGCCTTTATGGCACGCCGCTGCCTGGCAATCGCCTTCTACAGCCACTTAGACCGCCGGCAGGAAGCTCTTTCTTTGATGAAGCAGGCACTGAGCGAAGGAAATTCCCCACAGCTTCTCTACGAGACCGTCGTCCTGATGGATAAGCTGGGAACACACCCAAAAGAAAAACTAGATCTGCTTATGGCAAATCAGAATCTTCTTCGCATGGACTGCCTGTTCACCGAATTGGCCAAAGCTTACAACCAGCTCCACGAGCCCCAAAAAGCCCTGAGTACCCTCGCCGGCCACGCCTTTACCCCGTGTGAGGGCGGCGAGCATGCTATTGCAGAACAGTACATGTTCGCCCATTACCTCATTGGCATGGATAAGAAAAACCAAGGGCTTTTCCAGGAAGCAGCCAACGCCTTCACGGACGCCTTCACGCTTCCGGAGAATCTGGGAGCCGGCATCTGGAATCCCTGCAAACACGTTCCCTTTCAGTATCAGCAGGCCGAATGCCTCCGTGAGCTTGGCCGGCTGGAAGCCGCCGGCTGTCTCTACCGCGAGATCCTAGACATAAAGGAAGACTTTTTCACCCGTATGCATCTGATCGAGCTCCCCTGCTACAAGGCCATGTGCGCACTCCGTCTGGGCCTGACCCAGCAGGCACAGGTCATCATGACCGCATCCAGGCGCGAATGGGAAGCTGAGCTTGCCAAAACCGACAGCGGCTTCTTCTCCACGACCCCGTTTTTCATCTCCTTCGTGGATGACCCCGCCTCCATGCGC
Source organism: Lachnospiraceae bacterium (assembly GCA_022792295.1). Classification (GTDB taxonomy): domain Bacteria; phylum Bacillota; class Clostridia; order Lachnospirales; family Lachnospiraceae; genus CANQGL01. Next base: position 9,694 of record JAAWAR010000111.1, on the reverse strand, counting down.
AGGGCGCAATACCTCTACCTCCTTGCTCTCATAGAGCTCTATCTGGGCAACCAAAAAACAGCCCTCCCAATGTTCCGGGAAAGCTGCCGTCTAAACAGCGACCACCTGTTCTGCGGCCACTTCGCAGAACTCTACTAAATTCAAAACGCCCTCCCTGCCTCGTTTCAGGAGCCAGGGAGGGCGCTATTCAACTGCTGCTGTCTCTCAGATGAAGGGCGATAAATCCCTTCTCTATTATCCGGACGTGCGGGGCAACGGGCCGTCCTCGCCCTTTCAGCCCGCCGGCAAAACAGCCGGGAGCGGCGTATGCAGACAGGACGAACTTCCCGGTCACCCTACCACGCTCTTATCCAGCACCTTCCAATAAAGTGCTTTTCTCTCTACAAACTCCGAAATCAGGTAAAGCCCAAGTCCGATTACACTCAAAAGAATCACCGCATTCAGAATCATCTTAATATCATACGTCTCGCTGCCAAGCGTTAAAAGATATCCAAGCCCCGCCTTCGCACCGATCATCTCTCCGATCACCGCACCCGTCATCGCCTGCGTCAGCGCCAGCTTGATGCCGGATAGCAGCATCTCGATCGAATACGGAATCTCGATCTTAGTGAAAACCTGCCACCTTTTGGCTTTCAGGATCTTCATCAGATTATATACATTCTCCTCGATCGAACGAATCGCCGCCACCTCATTGATCATGATCGGGAATGAGACGACCAGAATCACGAGCGCTGCCTTTGACTCAATCCCCAGGCCCATCCAGAGGATAAACAACGGTGCCAGAGAAATCTTGGGGGCTGTCTGCACAATAATTACAAAGGGCATGACAAGCCGCTCAATCAGCCTAAGCTTTGCCATCAGATACCCGAGAGCCAGGCCAATAGCGATCCCGACCGCCGTCCCCACAAGAATCTCCTCCATCGTGACTGCAATGTGCTTCATGACCTCGCCTTCCGTAAACAGACGGATCATGGACCAGAAAAGCTCTGCCGGCCCGGGCAGCAGATAATTCGGCACCCGAAAAATCCGTACATACAATTCCCATACGATCAAAAAGGCAGGAAGAAACGCGGCCGGAAGAATGGTCTTTCTATATTTATGGTAAAACATATGTGCATCCCCCTTTTGCCATCCTGCTTACTGAACCGGGCTGTAAATCAGCTCCGATGCATCAAAGACCTCATCAATGTTTCCGATCTCCTTGGAACTCTCGATCAGTGCCTGCCATTTTTCCGGATTGGAAGCGCCGATGCCGTTTGCCGCCGTATAATCGCTCTGCCACAGCGTCTTGATAAATACGTCGTTTAAGATTTCTACTACCACATCACGTTTTTCTGCAAAGGTCGGGGCATATTTCTCGATCGACATATCCACAGCCTCCTCCGTGTGGCCGTCAATGATATACTCGATCGCCTTGTTTAAGGCACGGCAGAAGCCATCTACCGTCTCCGGATCGTTCTTTGTCAGTTCGTCTCCCGCAACCACCACATTTCCAAAGGAGGGGAGAAACTGATCGCACACGATCTCCCCGGCCGCATAGCCGGAATTATTCAGCTCGATCGTACGAAGCTTGGAGAACACGATCGCATCCACCTGTCCCTCCGTCAATGCCGTCAGGATCGCGCCCGTTCCAACGATCTCGACCTGTACGTCATCTACGGTCAGCCCCTGGGCCTCCATTGCCGCCTGAAGCTGGAAATAGTTGGCGCTTCCAAGGCTCGTAACGGCTACCTTCTTTCCTTTCAGGTCAGCCGGAGACTGGATTCCGGACTCCGTTCCAAAAATGATTGCACCAAGCCCTTCCTGGTAGGTCGTATGAACTACCTTAACCGGGATTCCCTGCGCCCTGGCCGCAATTACCGCATCTGCATTGGGGAAGCCGAATTCCACGTTCCCTGCCGCCACATTTTTTACAATATCCGCAGCTGCCGCATAATAAAACTCAACGTTTAACCCTTCCTCGGCAAAATATCCCTTCTCCTGCGCAAGGTACAGCGGTGAGTAGTAGGGAACTGCAGAGCCGTCGATCTGAATCGACACGGTCTTTAATTCCTTCTGTGCCTCATTGGCTGCGGCCTCTGTTGTTGTTTCGGCTCCGGAAGACGTTTCCTCTGTCTGGGCAGCCGTCGTCGTCACCTGGGCCTCGCTCGCTTTCTTGGCGCTCTCCGCGCTGCAGCCTGTGAGCGCCGCCGCCATCGTCGCCGTAGCCAACATCGTTGCAAACATTCTCTTTTTCATCGTTCTTTTTCTCCTTTTTCTTTCTTTATTTCGACAGATACTCCTGATCCAGCTTTTTACAGGCGATTAACGCCGTCCGGCACATATCCTTCTGTGCTGTTCCAAAATCCACAAGCCACTGATCGGTTGCCCGGTTGCAGTGCACCGCGCAGATGCTTCCCGCCAGGACGCCGTTCAAAGATGCCAGCGTAAAAATTGTCTCCGCCTCCATCTCCATGTTCACAATGTTCCATTTTCCATACCGTTCAAGGACCGCCTGTTCGTCATATTCCCTTTCAAACGGGAGCTTTCGGCCCTGACCATGGTAAAACGAGCCGACCGATACGCAGATCCCCATAGCATAGGGATTCTTTTGTTCCTCGCAGGCACGCTTTAGGCAGTCCAGAACCTCAAACGAGGCGACAGCCGGGTATTCCAAAGGCGCGTAAAAGCAGGAGGCTCCTCCCATACGGACCGCCGCCGTATTCAGAACCATCGCACCGCAGGGAATCTCCTCACGGATTACTCCCGTGCCGCCGATCCGGATTAACGCCTTAGCGCCAAGTGCAATTAGCTGTACCACGGCGATCTCTGTGGACGGCGCTCCGATTCCCGTCGAGCAGACGGTTATTTTAACGCCCTCATAAAAGCCGGTTCCCACCGTATATTCGCGGTTTCGGCTGACAATCTTAAAATCCTGAAGAAATTCATCAAACATGGCTACCCGGCCGGGGTCTCCAGGCAGAAGGACGATTTCGCCGATCTCGTCCTTGGTGCATTGAATATGCGGCATCTTGCCGTTTAAAGTCGGGGCCGATGCGGATGTAAAATTCACAATATATCCTCCTCAAATTAAGCTTTCTTTGATTCATGCCAGTACAGCATCCGGTCTTCAAGCACGCTGACCACCTGGTATGTCACAATGCCCAGGACGATGGTGACGATGATTCCGGCAAGCAGCATCGGTGTATCATACGTAGACGACGCATACGTCAGAATATATCCCAATCCCTGTTTTCCCGACATCCACTCCGCGACGATCGCTCCGATTACGGCCTGTACGATACCAACCTTAAGGCTTGCAAACAAGGCAGGCAGGGAATACTGCATTTCCACCTGTGTGAATACCTGCCATTTTGTCGCCTTTAATACCTTCATCAGATTCCGGACATCCGGCGGGATTGATTCCAGACCCAGCATCATGCCGGAAAGCACCGGAAACAACACCATGGAAATAATCAGCACCACCTTCGAGACAAGCCCGATCCCGAACCATACAACAAAAAGCGGAACAAGTGCAATCTTTGGCGCTGTCTGCAAAAAAATCAGATACGGCATCAGCATCGTCTTTAGTGCGTCGATCTTGATGAACACATACCCAAACAGGACACCGAGAAAGCCGCCAACTAAAAAGCCCAGAACGACCTCATAGCTCGTCGTCCACAGATGGGCATAAACGCTTCCCTTTACAAACATCTCGACCAGGCTTTTAAAGACCTTCGGCGGTGCGGGAAGGATATAAGCCGGCACATTTTTCAGCTCCACATAGAGCCACCAGGCTACGATAAACACTCCAATGGAAAGCCCATACTCTCCGACGCTTCGCAAAAACCCGGCGGATTTTCCCTTCTTTTTCATCCGATGATCCCCCTCAGATACTTATTGTACTCCGCAAACCGGGGATCGTTTCTGGTCACGTCTCCGCGGGGCCTTGCAAGGTCGATCGTGACGACCTCCTTGATCTGTCCCGGTCTTGCCGACATGACGATCACCCGGTCAGAGAGGAAGGTTGCTTCCTCAATGCTGTGTGTGACAAAAATCACAGTCTTTTTTGTTTTCTGCCAGATTTTCAAAAGCTCCTCGTTCAAATGGTCTCTGGTAAGCGCATCCAGAGCGCCAAAGGGTTCATCCATCAAAAGGAGCGGCGCATCGTAAGAGAGTGCACGCACAATGGAAACTCTCTGCTTCATGCCCCCTGAAAGTTCCCTGGGAAGCGCCGTTTTAAATTCTGCAAGTCCTGCCAGCTCCAGAAGCTCGTTAAGCTTCTCCTCGTTTTCTTTTGTCTGCTTTTTCTGGATCACCAGCGGAAATTCTGCGTTCTGTTTCACATTCTTCCACGGAAGCAGAACCGAATCCTGGAACACAAAGCCCATCTGCTGATCCGCGCCGTCCCGGTACGAGATCGTCCCCGATGTCGGCTTATCCAGATTGCCGATGATTCGTAAAAGTGTAGACTTACCACATCCGGAGGGCCCGATGATCGAGATAAATTCCCCCGGTTTGATCTGAAGATTGATGTCCTTTAATGCGACCGTGTCTTCCTTTAGAAGATTGCTGTATATCTTATTAAGCCCCTTAAGCTCCACGCTGTATTCACTCATAATTACCTCCTGTTTCTTCTCAGCAGATCGCTTCCGAAATCTCCTTTGCACATTTTTTTAATTCTTCGATCTTTTCTGCCAATTCTGCCTCGCCGCTGCCCTTCATGGTTGTAAACGCAAGCGCCGCTGCCGGTTCTCCAAACAAATCAAGGATCGGACACGCCACACCCTGAATCCCCATCTGCAGCTCCTCGTCGATCAGTGCATAGCCGTCCTTTCGAATCCGCTCCAGTTCATCATTCAATTCCTGCAGATCCGTCTTTGTATAGGGCGTCGTCTTGGTTCTCCGTTCTTCTCCCAGGACCGAAAGCGCTTCCTCCCGCTCCATATACGCGGCAAACACGCGCCCGGCTGAGGTCGAATATAGCGGCATTTCATAGCCGATCTTGACCATGTACATATTCGAGTCCTTTCTCTCGATACAGGCAAGATTCATGACAGAGCCACGCTCCATCACACAGAGGACCACGTTCCGGTCGATCCTTTCCGCCAGACGTTTCATCGGCCCTCTGGCTGTGATCGTCAGCACGTTCCCCCTGGCGATCCCTGCAGCAATCCCGCAGATCTTATAGCCGAGCCGATAACGTTTCGTCTCCTCATCCTGAAGCACAAAATGGTTTGCCTTGAGACTGCTTAAAATACGATGCGTAGAACTCGCCGGAATCCCAAGTGCTTCTGAAAGTTCTGAAACCGAAAGCCCCTCCAAATTTTTCCCTAAAATTTCCAGTGCATGTAACGCGCGGTCGATTAACTGCATATGTACCCCCTTTCTAAAAATAAATTTTCATTCCGTGTAACGGAATATAATTCCTTTGTATGGAAAACATGCTCTTATTATAGCATCGCTGTCTGCAAAAAGCAATCATCTTTCCTGGTATAAAAAAATCTTTGTGATTTTTTCACGGATTTTGACATTGAAATTTGTGCAGGATGTACAAATATTGAACTGTATACATAAAAGCAAGCCCTCGGAAAGCTTCCTGTACTTTCAAGGGCTTGTTCTCTGTTGTATGATACCGGCCGATACCTGTCCTGTGGCGGGCTTGACGTCATCAATATCCAACTCTAAAAAGTCAAAGTAGTATTACATGTACATTACTGATATGATACAATAACACTACAAAATCAATGGAGGTGCAAAATGGCAACCCTACAAATTGGAATTGATGACACCTAAAAAAGCAATCAGATTTATTATTTTCCAGTCTCGGTTTAGATACATCAACGGCCATTCGGCATAGGCCAAAAGAACCTCGCCCGCATACGTGAGTGCCAGCCACGGCTTCCTCTCAAAAAGCTGCACCTCAAAGTATTCTTCCAGCCGTGCGATGTGGTGGCTCAGGTTTTGCTGCGAAATAAAAAGGCGTTTGGCTGTCTTGGTAAAATTCAGCTCCTTTGCGGCCTCCGCAAAATAGTGCAGGCTATTTGTTTTCCATTGATTCCCTCTAATTTCTGACGCAAAAAATTGTATCAATTCTCAAAATTTCCGTCAATATTCCAACAAAAATATTTATTGTTTTTTAAATTTAACAAATTTTATTTGTCGGTATGCAGAAAAACTCTGTTTCCCTTTTCCGAAAAATGCGCCTATTATGAATGATAGGAAATGGCAAGTAAAATACAGTGAACAGGAGAGAATCACCAACTATGAAAATAATGGATTACACGCTCCGCGACGGGACGAATGTCCTCGGAAACGGTTTTCCAAAGGACCTTACAGACATGATATTAAGAGGGCTTACAGAAAACTGGGTATCCGTGATCGAATTCGGAAATGCCAAAGGGCTCGGGGCCGAACAGTTTGGCTTTGCCGGCCCCGTAAGCGACGAACAATATTTTGTACTCGCAAAACCGTATCTCGCTAAAGCGGAGATCGGAATGTTTTTGAACACAAAGCGCTACAAAGAGGAAAACGTCCGCCATGCTGCGCAAAAGGGGCTCTGTTTTCTGCGTGTGGGGGCGGATGCCGGAGACGCAAAAAAATATCCCGACGTGATCCAAACCGTGAAGGATAATGGCCTCATCTGCCGTTATTCCCTGATGAAAGCCTATCTTCTGCCCCCGGTGCAGCTTGCCGAGGAGGGGAAGACGCTTCAGGCATACGGTGTTGATGAGCTGACCATCATAGACTCGGCCGGGTGCATGTTTCCCGATGAGGTCCGCGAATCTGTCAAAGCGCTTAAAGCCGCCGTGGACATCCCCGTCGGCTTCCGCTGCCAAAATAATCTCGGATTATCCGCGGCCAACGCGCAGGCCGCAATGGATGCAGGCATCGATCTTTTAGACTGCGGGCTGCTCGGAATGGCCCGCAGCACCGGAAATCTTCCGACCGAGGTCGCCTGTGCACTGGCAAACAAACGCAGCGAGGCGCAGGCCTGGACGGAGTCGAGGAAGAAAACTCTAAGACAAGCATTGCACTCAGTCAAAAGCCCAAGGTCCTTTTAACTCCTCATGTCGGAGGGAGCACCTCTGATCTTGCCGATGCGATGAACCATGGATATCGGTCAGCCAAGCCGAATAGAACCTATTTTTTTCTTGTATGCAGTGCGGCCCCGACAGCCAGCCAAATGAGCAGGATTTTGATGTCCTGGAACATAAAGTTTTTGAATCCCCAATTTTTGTATTGTTCAAAATTGGGGCTTGACGGGTCGTTGCAGGCCAGGTCTGCAATCGTTATGTAAAACAGGGCAGAAATGAGATATAGGAGCAGGCAGAATGTGTCCCTCCAGATCCTTTTTATCTTTTGGACATTTGCAGTTTGATTCCTCAGGAGACGAACGGTCCGAATCAGCTCTCCTGAAAGAGCCAGCACAAGCAGACAGGTATATAGGCGTATCATACATGTCGTGTAGGTTTCAATGTTCATATGTCATATCCGGATTCGCCTGCGCCTGTTTTCTTAATTCCGTATTTTTCGAGATCTACCTTCCCGTCCACCACCTGAATCCCATCCGCCTCCAGAAGCCTCGCCTGAACGCCGATTCCTCCGAATACAAATTCATCTGCCAGCTCTCCTTTGGCGTTTACCACCCGGTAACAGGGGATCGAATCACCGTCCGGATTCTTGTGCAGTGCATTTCCGACTGCCCGCGCCATCTTTTTTTCTCCGGCCAGCTCTGCGATCTGCCCGTAGGTCGCGACCTTTCCCCGTGGGATTTTTTTGACCGCCTCGTAGATCCGCTTTGACGGGCTGTCCGTGATGAGGTCGTAGCTCTCTGCGATCATTCGTTTGACGTCCTCATCGGGGATCGTTCCGTCCAAGATAATCGTATTCCAGTGCTCTTTGTTTTGATGATAGCCGGCAGTCACGGCCTTGTAGGTCTGCCGCCAGAAGTCCCTCCATTCAGGACTTGTCTTTACATTCAGATTGACATGGCCGTTTCTCTCATACACCCAAAGAAACGCTTTTTTGCTTCCCCTTACCCGCACAAGCTGCCAGTTGGGGTCATGAAACGGCGCCTCTTGGTACGTATTGGGAAATGTCAGGCCATAGGCCAGGGCTTCTTCTCTTGTTTTCAATGTTCGGCCTCCTTTCTGCAATTTGTAGCTTTTTTCATCTTTACAACTCCACTATCCGCGTCGCGATCCTCTCCCGGAAGCGGACATCATGCTCTACGAGCAGCATGGTCGGCGCTGCGGACAGCAACAGTTCCTCGATCTGCATGCGTGAAAACACATCCACATAATTCAACGGTTCGTCCCAGATGTAGAGATGGGCGGGCGTCATCAGACTTGCCGCAATCAGGACTTTTTTCTTCTGTCCTTCCGAAAATTCCTCCATACTCTTGGAAAACTGGGTCCGTCCCATATCCAGCTTCCGGAGCAATGCGCAGAAAAGGCTCTCGTCCAGTCCCCGCTTCCGGCAGAACTCCTTGATGCCTCCCCGCAGGAATCCGGTCTCCTGGCTGATATAGGAAACAACCAGGCCTGCGCCTGCCTGCAATTCTCCCGTCCGAATTTCCGGACGCTCTCCATCTTTTTCACAAACACCGCATGCTGCCAGAAGCGCCTTCAGAAATGTCGATTTCCCGCTTCCGTTCCCTCCGTTTAAAAATACGCGCTCTCCACGCTTTAATTCAAACGAAAAATCCTTCAGCACGCCCTCTGCTCTTTTCGCATACCCGAGCGTGAGAGCTGTTCCGTAAACAAGCCTCTCCCTGTGGTACTCCAGGGGAAGCAGCTTTAACGGCGCCGGGTCCTCCAGATCCTGCAAAAGTCCCTCCTTTACCTCCATTTCGCGCTCGAGCCGTTTTTCGTAGGCCTTCACACGCTTTTCCAGCTTCTTTGTCTTGGCGCCGATATAGGGCCTCGTGCCGTTCCCCCGGTCATGATCCTTGATCGGGTCGATTCCGATCTTGCTATTCTCGCTTTTTTGCGCCCATCTGCCGCCCCGCTCTGCTGCTTTTTTTAAGGAAGCGATCTCCCGGAGATGTTTTTCATTTTCCGTTTTCGCGAAATGATCCTGACGGCTTTTATTCTCCCACCAGCTCGAAAAATTCCCACTCTGGACCTCAATGGATTTGCGGTTTAAAACGAGGACGTGATCCACACAGGCATCCAGAAGATCTCTGTCATGGGATACCAGGATGAAGCCCTTTTTCTCATGTAGATATTTCTTGACCGTCTCTCTTGCCTCCCGGTCCAAGTGGTTGGTCGGTTCGTCGATCAGGAGAAAATCCTGCTCTCCCGAAAACAGAATCGCCAGAAGCAGCTTTGTCCGTTCTCCGTGGCTTAGCGTCCCGAACGGCCGGTACAAAAGCTCTGCCCCCGCGTTCAGCTTTGCCAGTTCACATAAAATCCGCCATTCCTCGCAGCCTGGCTTTACCTCTCCCGCCAGCTCCGCCGCACAAAGCCCCTGCTGTCCGGGTGAAATCTCGTATGGAAAATAGTCGAACGGAATCTCCCCCGAAATCGACCCGCTATACGCATGGCCCCCAAGCAAAAGCCTCAGAAATGTCGTCTTTCCTTTTCCGTTCCTGCCGATAAAACCAAGTTTCCAATTCGTGTCAATCGAAAAGGAAACGTCCTCAAAAACCGTGTCAAAACTTCCCTCATATCCAAATGTGAGGTTCGCAACAGAAATCTGTGCCATTTAT
>JAAWAR010000110.1 GCA_022792295.1 Lachnospiraceae bacterium | reverse complement strand
GCCCCGTAGAACGCCGCAAGCTCTGCAGACTCCGTATTCGCATAAATCACCAGATTGGCAAGGAAATGTAGCATGAACAGACACACGAGCTGCCGCCTGCAGGCCTGCCTTTTCCCTGCCTCGTCTTTTTTCGCAAAGAAACGAAAATTATAATAAGTATACACTGCGATCAAAAGAATGATCAGGTATCTGGAAATCCCTACCACCAGATTTGTCATACGTTCTCCTCATTTATTGGACACCGCGCTTAAAATGTCCGCGCGTAAACGCCCCTGACGGCGCCGTTACAGCACCGCCTTCAAAAAACTCCTGGTAGAAGGCAGCCAGGACATCTGCTGCCGCCTCACCTGTCTCTAGGGTAAAGTTCAGGCGCACGGCCTGCGGAGCGAGCCTTTTTACAGGCTCCGAGAGCCCGAGAAGCGAGAGCGGGCTTTCATTATAAATCGTATTATAGCAGAACCGGCACTGGTTTTTCACCGGGAAAAGCTTACCCTTCCGGTCCTTAAGCATTAGATGCCCAGGCTCCCTTTTACAGCCCGCAAGCGTTTTTTGAACGCACTGAGCCGAAACCATCATCGGAAGGCGGCCGTAGACAATCAGTTCACCCGAGAAGCCGCACTCGGAAAGCTCCCTCTCATTTAATTCCACCGGAAACGTAAGGCGTGACGCTCCGTACGCAAAAAGTTCTCCGGCTGCCAGGTGGTTCATCGCATACAGGCTGTGATCAAAATACAGCGGAAGCTTTAGCGCCTGCTCTCTTAAAAAGCCTGGCTCCTCCATCGAAGCCACACCAAACGCGTCAAAGCCCGCCGCCTTTAGTGTATCCATATTTTTCAGAAAATACCGCTCCGCCCGCTCTCTAAAGATCCGAGGAAGCATCAGATAACAGAATATCCCGGCCTCATGGCATCTCCCTGCAAGCCCCTCCCAGCTCGATGCGTCAAATTCCTCACTCGCAAGATACACGCCAAACCGCCCGGACGGCCTAAACGCCTTCCATGCTTTCAGGCGGCCAAACACTGCCTCAAACTGCTCTGCCCCGCTTACAAGCACACAAAGCTCCGGCTCCCCGCCAAGGCAGGCAGACAGCCTATCCTGCTGCAGCACAGCACGGCCCTCGGAGAACTTTCCGCCCGGAACCATGCCATCATCCGAACGAGTTCTCTCCTGAAACACCCGGTCACAGGGTTTTGGCATCTCTCTATATGTTCTGTGAAACAGAGCCAAAACCTCCCTTTCCAGTTCCTCTAAAAGCTCTCTGCGCATCCGATTTAAGACACTCACAGGGACAAATGCCCGCCCCTTGACCGTGATCTCCAGCCGTTCAAATATAAACGGGGAGTCGGCCGTCTTCATGAGCTGCCTGCGGATACCGGTCTCGTCCATCGGTGCGTTTTTCGCTTCCTCGACCACATCGCCTTCCTTCCATATAAGAAGCGACGCGGCCGCAGCAGCAAACCTCTGAAGCTCTTTCTCCCCAAAGCTCCCTTTGAGCGGAAACTCTGCTGTAAGCCTTGCAGGCTTTCCCACCTCAAAATACGCCGTTCCACCGATCTTCTCTCTACAAACCTGATTGACATATGTCCGGTCCAGATATTCGTATAGCGCCTCATCCGCCTCACGAAACGCCGGCTTTTCTTTTAAAACGACCATATTCCGGCCGTTTTCCTGTTTGTAATACCCGTTCGTCTGCCCGCCCCGGTCAAACAGGGAAAGAAGCGCCCGCTTATCGCCCTCCTCTACCGCATACCCTTCCCGCCCGTACCGAAGAAAGCGGTCCACATATTTCCGGTAAATGCTCACAACACCCGCCGTATAGCGAGGGCTTTTCATCCGCCCTTCGATCTTTAAGGAGCAGACACCTGCCTCCAGAATGTCCGGCAGAAGTTCCAGTGTGCAAAGATCCTTTAAACTCAGGACATACTTCTCATCCTTTTTATTCAGGCGGCCTTCTCTGCGGAGCACGTCGAACGGCAGCCTGCAGGTCTGGGCACATCTTCCGCGGTTCCCGCTGCGCCCGCCGATCAGGCTTGAAAAGAGGCACTGTCCCGAGTAGCAATAACAGAGCGCCCCGTGCACAAAGGTTTCCACCTCCAGCCCGGTGCTCTCCGCAAGCGATTTGAGCTCCGCAATCGAGAGCTCTCTTGCCGGAACCACGCGCACCGCACCCAGCCTTTTTAAATCGGACGCACTGTATTTTCCTGTCACCGTCATCTGCGTGCTGATGTGGAGAGGCAGATCCGGAAAATGAGTCCGCACACAGGAAAACACACCCAAATCCTGCACGAGAACCGCATCCAGCCCTGCCTCATAAAACGGCCTTAAAAAGTCGGGAAGCTCCGAAAGCTCCCGCTCCTTCACAAGCGTATTGACCGTCATATAGATCCGGCGGCCGTGCAGATGGATATAATCAATCGCCCGCACCATCGTCTCCTCGTCCAGATTATCCGCATAGGCTCTGGCACCAAAACGGCTCCCGCCGATGTATACCGCATCCGCTCCGGCATTAACCGCCGCCGTCATGCTCTCATACGACCCCGCCGGGGCCAAAAGCTCCACATTCCTTTTCGTCATAAACCAGCCCTCTTTTCTGTCTGCACAATGGCTTTGATAAGTCTGAACATTCGGGTACCCGTCCGCCGCCTTTTCCTTACAAAAACGGCTGCAGCATAAGCCTTCTCATGCGGCAGCCAGACACTTTCACGGTTCCTTTAAACCGTAACCCTTTTTCCCTTCTCTTGCCTCCAGCTTCATCTGAGCACCTACGAGCTCATGCTTAATGCTGTACATTTCCTTCTCCAATTCCTCCTTCTGCGCCCGCAAAAGCTTGGCTTCCTGAAGCGTCTTGAAGTAATCATCTGCAAGGTTCAGGTAGATCATCACTGCCTGATAATCAGCATTCTGCCTTGTAAAACCCGGCTGTGCCTTGAGTACCGCAATCTTATCATTGATATAGGACGCCACCTTCTGCAGATACGCCTGCTCCTCGGCCCCGCCCAGTGTATATACCTTCCCATCGATCAATACTTCCGCATAATTTTTCCTGTCCATGCTCCATCTCTCCCACATTTTCTCTGTTACAGATAAGCCTTCCTAATAATCCGTAACGTTTCTCTGCTTGTCTTATCCAAGCCCCAGATGGCGATAGGCCGTCTCTGTCGCCATACGTCCTCTGGGCGTCCGATTGATCAGTCCGCTCCTTAAAAGGTAAGGTTCATACACATCCTCTAACGTCCCGGCGTCCTCCCCAATCGCGGCGGCCAATGTTTCCAGGCCCACCGGGCCGCCGGAAAACTTCTGAATCAGAGTCAGAAGCAGCGTCCGGTCGTTATGATCCAGTCCAAGCTTATCTACGTCCAGAATATCCAGCGCAAAATCAGCCACAGCCTTTGTAATGACCCCGTTATATTTGACCTGCGCAAAATCCCGCACTCGTTTTAAAAGCCGGTTTGCAAGCCGTGGCGTGCCGTGGGAGCGCCTAGCAATCTCCCACGCGCCCTCCTCCTCAATCTCCACCTTTAAGACTTTTGCCGAACGCTTTACAATCACCATGAGCTCCTCAGACGTATAAAATTCCAGCCGCTGCACCACTCCAAAACGATCCCGCAGAGGTGCTGTCAAAAGCCCCGCCCGTGTCGTCGCTCCCACCAGGGTAAATTTGGGAAGCTCTAAGCGGATAGAACGGGCAGAGGAATCCTTTCCGAGCATGATGTCGATTGCAAAATCCTCCATGGCCGGATATAGGACTTCCTCCACCTGGCGGTTCAGCCGGTGGATTTCATCCACAAAAAGCACGTCGCCCTCCTGGAGATTGTTTAAAATCGCCGCCATCTCTCCCGGCTTTTCGATAGCCGGACCGGAGGTCACCTTAAGATTTACGTCCATCTCATTGGCGATGATCCCGCAGAGCGTTGTTTTCCCGAGACCGGGCGGGCCGTAAAATAAAAGATGATCCAGCGCCTCGCCGCGCTTTTTGGCAGCGGCTATATAGATTTTTAAAGTCGATTTCAGCTTCTCCTGGCCAATATATTCCTTTAAATACTGCGGCCGAAGACTCCCCTCGATCTTCTTGTCTTCTTCTGTTTCTTCTGTCGTGATAATTTTCCGGCTCATACTCTCCTGCCTGTCACTCTAAGTTTTATATAAACGTCAGATGCCTCAAGGCTGCCTTCAGGACCTCCTCTGCGGTCATGCCCTCCTTGATCTCCACCTTCTGTATGGCCCCTGCCGCTTCTGCGCCTGAATAACCAAGCGCCGTGAGTGCGGAGGCAGCCTCGCGCCCGGCTTCGTTGAGACCCGAAAAACTGCTCACCCGGTCAGAGCCCGCCGCGGATTCTTTGGAAAGCCCGGCAATCAGTTCCTCGGAACTTATCTTATCCTTCAGATCTAAAATGATCCTCTGCGCCGTCTTATTTCCGACGCCCGGGGCGCGGGAGATCATCTTTACATCCTCTGCGGCCACCGCCACGCGCAGCTCATCCGGCCGCAGCGCCGACAAAATCCCCACCGCACTTTTCGGACCCACGCCGTTGACACCGATCAGCTTACGGAACATATCCAGATCCTGGCGGTTCAAAAAACCAAACAGGCTCACGCCCGACTCGGCGACATTAAAATATGTATAAATCTTCACAGGCTCTCCCAGGCCAGGAAGCTCCGAAAGCAGGGATACCGGAACAAAAATCTGATAGCCTACTCCGTTCGCCTCCACTACCACGGAATCTCCAAGCTTCTCCGTCAAAAGCCCTTTTATATATGAAAGCATGCCCTTCTCCTTTGTCGGCCGTTTTCTGGCCAAACCTGCAACAGTCTGGTATCCTCTCGGCGGCCACTTGTACACCGAGAGTAATAACCATATTTTAACATAGTCTCGGCTCTATTGCAAGCAAATCAGATAATTGAATCGAACAAATTTTCGTTTTTCCAGATGAATTTGTTCCGCTTACTTGACTTTCTCCCTCTCGCTCCGATATACTAAAAAGCAAAAAATCCCTTAAATCGCCAAAGGAGTTTTCCCATGCTTACCATAGAAAAAACTTTTCCCTTATCCTGTACCTACCCCTTAGACCGTTTAGGAGATCTTTCTGCCCTTCTCTTTTTCGACATCGAGACCACTGGCTTCTCCAAAGACGTCGGAATCGTCTATCTGATCGGCTGCATTTCTGTCCAGGATGGACAGTTCCTCTTTCGCCAATGGTTCGCCGACACGCAGGAAGCCGAAAGACAGATTTTACAGGCATTTTTTGAATTTTCAAAAAATTTTCGTGTATTGATCCATTTTAACGGCGATACGTTTGATCTCCCGTTTCTTAAAAAACGGGCCCAAAAACACGCCCTTCCCTGCCTCCTTGACCGCCTGAAAAGCGTTGATCTCTACCGGCGCATTCGTCCCTGGAAAAACCACCTTGGCCTTACCAGCATGAAGCAAAAGGCGCTCGAGCAATTTTTAGGCATCGGCCGGGAGGATCTCTACTCAGGCGGACAGCTCATCGCCGTCTACCAGGAATATATAAAAAACAAAAACTCATACCTGTTAAAGCTCCTTCTCCTGCACAACGAGGAGGACCTAAAGGGCATGCCCGGGCTTCTTCCTATCCTGTTCTACCCGGATTTCTTCACACAGGAATTCCGGCTTGCTGCCATCAAAAAAAGAGCCGGACGGACGCCTGAACTTGTAATAAGCTTAAGGGGTGACCCGGCCACCGTACTGCCTGTCCCCTTAAACAAATCGCTACCCTCCTACGCCATTTATGCCGAAGGCAATACGCTTACACTCTCGATACGTCTTTATGAAGGAATGCTGCGATATTATTATCCGAACTACAGGGATTATTATTATCTCATTTATGAGGACATGGCCGTACATAAAAGCGTTGGCGAATACGTTGACAAGGACGCACGAATAAAGGCTACAAAAGAAAATTGTTATACGAAAAAGACCGGCGTGTTTCTGCCCCAGCCTTCACCTGTTTTTTCTCCGGCCTTTAAAAATGCCCCGGCCGACAAACGCTGCTTTTTCGAATTCACGCCGGACTGCCTCTCGGATGGCCCAAAGCTGAATGCCTATGTGCAGGCGGTCATAAAAACCGTATTTACCGGCCGTTAACTCCCGGCCGATATTCTTGGGCATACATTTTAATAGCCAATTTTCAAAAGATGCCTTACGTACGCGAAGGTATGGCGCTCCCCTTTATCCCTCAGCATACGAAGGATTCGGTCAAGCATGGCCTTCGTCTCTGGGTGCATGACCAAATTATCTTTATTCCGGCAAAAATATATATATGGCGATGCGTCGGTATACGCCTTTCCCTGATAGATCTTCGACGCCGCAATCCGGTCCATGACCATCTCCGCCAGATACTGAACCGGCATCCGTACGCCGACAAGCTTCCAGCCCTCATCCGGCCCGGAAACGTCGATCCAGTATTCGAAGTGGTGTTTGTTTCTGCCTTTATGATGGAGCCAGGCCGCCGAATATCCCTTTATCTCCTTTTCCGCCGCGTTCGGACTGCGGCTGCCCTGATAATATTGCATGCCAGTTTTAAATTCCTCCGGCGAATATTTTGAAAGGTCATGCAAAAGCCCCTGTTTATAAAGCCCAACCCTAAAGCAGCCTTTCATCACCAAAATCTTATGACGGGTAATAGTCTGAAAATGGCCCCAGGCTTTATTCCAATTATTGTGTCGAAAATTTGACTTTTTTTCTCTCATTTTTTTATATTACCTGCCTTTTTCTAGTATATTTTCCTATATTTTACACGATTTCATTTGACATATGCAGCAAAATGTGCTATTGTGAGCATAGTTACAGATATTGTAACATGCTTTATTTTCGGAGGGAAGGATTATGAAAGGTACAGTTAAGTGGTTTAACAACCAAAAAGGTTACGGTTTCATCTGTGATTCAGACGGTCATGACGTATTCGTACACTATTCCGGCCTGAATATGGAAGGTTTCAAGACCCTTGATGAGGGGGCTGAGGTTGAATTCGACGTAGTCGACGGCGCCAAGGGGTCACAGGCAGTGAACGTAACAAAGCTATAATCTACCGACTTCTCATTGTGCCTTCTTCTAATAGCAGCCAGGACGTGACAGTCCAAATATTTTCACTGTCGCGCCAGATACTTTCGGTTTCGTTAGAACTAAGCTGGTGTGGTAGGACGTGATTACATAAGTGGGCTGATGCTGATGCAAAAGCCCACTTTTGTTGTTGCAGTTCCGTCTTCGGCTGCCTCCAGCGGACAAAGGGACGCACGCCGCCAGCCGCCAACATGCGGCACCTAAGGTCTTGCAGAGCTCTGTCCCTTTGTCCACTGAGCGTAAAGAGTGTTTAAAAAAACCTTTTTCGCGCTATGCATGAAGCGCTTTTGCAAGCATACCACGCAGCTCGTCCACCGTAAACGTATATTTTTTATTGCAGAATTGACAGCCGGCCTCAATCGGCTTCCCCTCGTCAATCATGTCCTGGATTTCTTTTTTTCCGATGCTGATAATCGCTTTTTCCACCCGTTCTTTTTCACAGCCGCAGAAAAAACGTACCGGCTGCCGGTCCAAAACCTCTGGCTCAAATCCCTCCAAAAGCTCTGATAGGATTTCCTCCGGCGTCTTTCCCGCATCCAGTAAGGACGTGATCGGCTCCATTTCCGCAAGCCTTTTTTCCAATGCGTCGATGACCGCATCGGAAGCGCCCGGAAGAAGCTGGATTATGAAGCCGCCTGCCTGGCGTACCGTATTGTCCCGGTTCATGAGGACGCCGAGCGCTACCGAGGACGGGACCTGTTCGGAAGTTGCATAATAATAGGTAAGATCCTCTGCAATCTCTCCGCTCACAAGAATCGTCTGTCCTACATATGGCTCTTTTAATCCAATATCCTTCACAACACTTAGAACGCCAATGCCCAGTGCACCGCCAACGTCAAGCTTGCCCTTTTCATTCGGAGGCAGCATAACTTCCGGATAGAACGCATAGCCTTTTACGTTCCCCGCCGAATCCGCCGTGACTAAAAGGCCGCCGATCGGACCGTCGCCCTCCATGCGCAGCGTCAGAAGATCGCGTTCATTTTTCATGTCCATCCCCATCATCGCCCCTGCCGTCAAAAGCCGCCCCAAAGCGGCGGTCGCCACAGGGCTTGTGTTGTGGGCATTTTTGGCGGTTTCCACCGTTTCTCTCGTTGCGGCCGCAAAGGCGCGTATCTGGCCGTCTGCCGCCGTCGCCCGAATCATATAATCCGTCATTCCTACTTCTTCCTTTCCTTTCCGCGTTCGCCTGCAATTACATAGATTCGCTCGCTGTCCTCCTTCGGAGGATCAAACGTAAACGCATCAAAGGCGGCAAGGAATTCCATGCCCGCCGTGATGAGCGCATGTTTGATCTCCTCCAGAGAATAGGCCCGCTGGAAATGCGTCTCATGATACTTTTCATACCGTCCATCCGAGCCTTTTGCGAAAACGGACAGCTCATACGTATTGATCTTCTCATCTTCCTCATACGCATTCTCCCAGATAAAGCTGCATGCATCCCGGTCCTCGGCGATCGTGGAGTCCCCCAGCAGCCTGTATTTATATTCTGTGTTCAAATCAAAAATAAAAACTCCGCCCGGATCCAGGTAATTGTTTACGAGCCTGAACACAGTCACCAGTTCTGCCGTCTCTGTGATATAATTCATGCAATCACAAACCGACACCGCCGCTGCCACGGTTCCGTACAGCTCGAATGCGCGCATGTCCTGACACAAATACAGGATGTCTCTGCCGCTTTGCACGCGCTTTTCGACTGCGAGCTGCAGCATCTCCCCGGCGTTGTCAATTCCGATCATATCGTAGCCGCTCTCTGCCAGCAGCTCGGTAAGGCTCCCGGTCCCGCAGCCAAGCTCCAAAAGGATCCCCTCCGCAACGCCGTATCGGAGGAGAAGCTTTTTAAGATAGGCACACCACTCCTCATACGGAATATTGTCCATAAATGTGTCATAAACCGCCGCAAAGCCTGTGTATGCTTCCATCGTTTTCCCCTTCTTGTATATGTGCCGTTAAAGCGGCCTGTGAGGCAAAAAGTGTTACCGCCGGTGTACGGACGCCACATTCCATTTCACCAAACCGCCTGCCCGAATTTTTGTCTGCCGTGTTAGGCTTCCCAGACGCAGATACCGCTGCACCGTCAAAAATCTGTCTTACAGACTGAAAATTCATTCTGCTCCATTTGGCAGAAAATGATCCGGCCTATACACCAATTCCCCGTCTGACAGTAACCAAAAGGCCACTACCTAAGCAGGTAATGGCCTGTCAGCCAACATTTACTGGCTGCGTCCACAGCACTTTTTGTATTTCTTTCCGCTTCCGCACGGACACGGATCATTCGGATAGACCTTGTGTCCGTCGCGGCGGACCGTACCGGATGCTTTCTGAGCCTTATAAAGCTCCTTACGTTTCTCCTCCGTGAGAATCGAATCCCACTGAGGAAGGCCATAAAGCCACGCCGCTTTCGCCTCGACCATGTTATAATAAAGCTTCTCCGGGTCAATCTCAATCCGGACAGGCGTGTCCTCCTCCATCGTCTCGATCGGGTTCTGATACCCTTTGAGGCTTTCGTTAATCCCGTCAAGGAAGCCTGTCATAATAAGAAGCTCCGTCTCGTATTTCTCTGCAAGCTCCTTCACAGTCCCCTCAACGATCTGGGACGGGTCCGCCAGAAGCTTTTCATAGATTCCCTTCTCGATCGTAAAATATCCGTTCCATAATTCTTCCCGTTTCTTGTCGTCCAGTCCCTCGCCATAAGCAAGATTCCGCCAGTTTTCCAACAGCGTTGCCATAATACTATCCTTCCTTTTTTATTCTTCTTTACCCTTATCTACTGAGGGTACCCTCAGTGGACAAGGGTATGTCATGCAGATATAATTTTCCTTGCTGCAGTCCCTGTTTGGCACTTTTAATGTTCTGCACTAAGCTCGGGGAGAACCTCGCTAAGTGCTCCTAGTAGTATATCATACAAGCTTCGTTTTGCATAGTCCTTAATCGTTTCTGTTACTGTGCTTTTGTGATATACCCGTTCCCATCAATCACTGCCTCCGGCGAAATTCTTTGCATGTACGCGAGAATCCGCTCTCTCTCTGCCCCAGATGTCTCTGCCACACGGCAGTTGGCTTGGATGGCCGGAATAAATTGGAGACTCTTTAGTCCGTCTGCATCTAAAACTGCCTTCACAAGACACGTATCTCGTGTCTTTGAATTAAACAAGAAATTCCCTAGGCTATACACTACCGGTGTCTCCCCACAATAGCCGACCGGCTGCAGCACATGCGGATGATTGCCGATAATCAGATCCGCTCCCGCCGCGGCAATCTGCGGCGCCTGTTCCTTCTGCCAGCGGTCCAGGACATCCGTCCCTTCTGTCCCCCAGTGGACATAGACGATCACATAATCGCTGTTTTCCTTTGCTGCCTCCACCTCCTGTAAAAGTCCGGTAAGCTCCAGGCAGCGGAATACGCCAGGGGCCGTCTCCGTAGCTCCCTTTGTCTGCGGATTCCCCATACGTTCAATCTGGGTGGCTGAAAGAAATGTAATTTTTTTATCGTTTATAATAAATGAAACCGGCTTTTTCGCCTCGGAGAGATTTCTCCCGGCTCCCACAAACGGCATTCCGATCGCATTCAGCGTATCAATCGTATCGGTCAGCGAAACCTCTCCATAGTCATATGCATGGTTGTTTGCAAGCGAAACAAGATCTGCCCCCATGTCCAACAGATACGACGCGGTCTCCGGCCGCGCCCGGAACGTAAACTGTTTATTTGCCGTCGGCGTTCCCCGATTTGTATAAGGAAATTCATTGTTCACCATGAAAATATCTGCGCCACGCATCTCGGCAAGAAGCCCAGCCGAGATCGTCCCGTCGATTCCCGCTTTTCTCTGACGCATGCTGGCCATAATCGCATAGCCGTCATCAAACAAAATATCGCCTGCAAAGACCAAGCTGATCTCCTCTGTATCTGCGGCCTCCTTTGCATAGATTTTGTTTTCCAGGCAATATGCCTCGTCCGCCAGAATTGCCGCATATTTTCCGACAGGCCCCGCTGCCTCATCTGAAAGCTTCGTATTTAATACAATCGTTTCCACCGTGCCTTTCATCCCAGGGCCGATCTCCTCTGAAGCCGCAAACGCCTGCTCCGACACGGCCGCCTTGGCTTGGCCCCCAAAAAGGACGCTGCCCAGCCGTCCCGAACATCCGGCCGTCCCGAATATCATGACCGCTGCCAGGATCCCGGCGCTTATATGTTTGACCCTTTTTTCCATCCTGTTTCCTCCCAAAGTCCATTCTCTCTTTTACATTCTCGAACATCTCCTATTATAGCAGTCTAAACAAAAAACTGCAACTTTGGCATACAGTCTGAAATTTTTTTCTGAAAATTTTTTTAAAAATGGTATAGAACAGGAAAAGGCGGCAATAATAGAAGTATCACCAAAGAGAAAGATTAATACTTATCCTCCCCTTTTTAGTCGGCTTCGGCACAGAAAGTGTACCGGGGCCGATTTTTTTGTTTTATGGGAAATCCCTGCGGATGGAGTTCTTTTTTAACTGTCTGATATTTTTTCGGATCATTGGCATATTAGGACCATCCGAATGGTACCGCTGACGGGCATTCAAATAATCATTTTACCCTCTGCTTATCAGTCACTGGCTTGCCAGGGACAAAATATATAGTTCTATTGCCAATGCTGCTTATCTTTCTTGCTCTTTCCAACATATTGTCCCTGCTATGATACCGCATAGAAACTGTGGGATAAAACATATTCGTCCCTGCATCACCTGCTATCAAATATTTCTTGTCCACGTCAATGCCAATGGAGCCATCCATATGTCCCGGTAAGGAAATGATACGTGCATGTATTCCGTAGTCGGATAAACTGTCATCATTATGCAACCATATATTGGGGTTAAATTCTGGCATGGGACGAACCACAAATTCCTTACAGGATGCCGATAGAACGATTTTCCTTAAGACAGCTGCAGCAGACAGCGACTGGCTTGTATTCGATTGAATCAAATTACAAGCGTTCTCATTCATTCCAATCGGAATTCCTAATACATCCGATATTGGGGCGGCGTCCATCAGTCCGCCCTGGTGCGTCCCCGTTTGTGCGCTTCTCTGAAATGGTACCCAAAATAGCTACTGCTACAATGGCTAATCGGCATTTTATCTCCTGTGTCACTTAATTTTTTCCACCTTCTGCCGATATAAAAAATAACAGGGCAAACAGTGGAAAAGAGGTTGACAAACATGTTGTTTTGTGCCATCATTAAGCAAGCAAGCAAGCAAGCAAGCAAGCAAGCAAGCAAGCAAGCATAGCGTAGCTATGCGTTTTTGTGTTGTTTATATGGTGAGCACTTCTTTAGAGATGAAAGACATTTTGTGTTACACGGGGAACTGTATGACATAAAGTGTCTTTTTCTCTTGCTCCACCGATTGCCCTATATTCGTAAAAGACAAGGAGTAAATCATTTATGAGGATACATTTAGCAAGTGGTCAGAATATGTTTAGACCGCAAATGCAAAATCCAATGCAAAGTACGATAGGGCAGGTGAAAAATTCCGGTTTACAAAAGATAGTTCAGCAGATAAATGCCAATTATGGCAGCAAGAAAAACCATGATACAGTTGAATTGAGCCAAAAGGCACTGGAGCTGCTGGATGCCAGCAAAACAAAAAAAGCAGATGAGACCAAGAAGCCGGAAGCCGCTTTTGGTTATCAGAAGTACGCGGCTGGAATGTTTACCAAAGAGGAGTGGGCTGAAAACTCGATTTTGGCACAGAGAGATGGAATCCAGACTGTTTCCGATGTAATCGACCACGCAAAATCCAAATTGGAATATACCATGTCGAAAATTTCCGAGCTTGAAAACTATTTGAACGGCACAGGTACGCATAGCGATCCCAATATGACGAAAGAGCTGGCAGAGACGTATCTGCATAACTACAAG
>JAAWAR010000109.1 GCA_022792295.1 Lachnospiraceae bacterium | reverse complement strand
CGAAGGAGACACGGTTTGAAAACTGTCTGGCCGATGTGAATATCCCGCTAGGGGAGGTCTTTACTTCCCCGGTGCTTTCCGGGACCTGCGGTACGATAAATGTGGGAAGTGTGTATGTCGGGGAGATCCAGTTTAAAAATCTGACGCTTACGTTTGAAGACGGGCGTGTGGTCTCGGCCGACTGTGACAACTTTACGGAGCGGCTTCCTTATGATGCCGGCGAGGAGGCTTGCCTGGAAGCAAAGGAGGCCGGCAGACGGCTGATCCTGCAGCAGATCATGAATAACCATGAAAGGCTGCCGCTAGGGGAATTTGCGATCGGAACGAACACGACGGCCTATGCGGCGGCAGAGCGGTACGGCATCCTTGACAGGCTGCCGATCCTCATCGTGGAGAAGATGGGTCCGCATTTTGCGGTCGGGGATACCTGCTATAGCTGGTCGGAGGACAGCCCCATGTATAATCCGGACGGAAAAGAAATGATTGCACGGGACAACGAGATTTCCATACTGCGCAGGGAGGATGTCTCGAAGGCCTATTTCGGCGTGCATACGGATCTGACGATCCCATATAAGGAACTGGCGCGTATCTCGGCCGTCTGCGCAGACGGGCAGAGGACAGATATTATCCGGGATGGGAGATTTGTCCTGGAGGGCCTTGAGGAGCTGAACAGGCCGTTTGCAGAGCTCTGATTTACGGGAGTTTCTCTTGACGGGTCCGTGAAATGCCGGTATGATGTGGGTAGGATAAAAAACAAGGAGAGTGACACAATGGCAAAGGTTGGAATTGTAATGGGAAGCGATTCGGATATGCCCGTCATGGCACAGGCTGCCGATATACTGGAGGAGCTTGGCATCGAGTTTGAGATGACGATCATTTCGGCACACAGGGAGCCGGATATTTTCTATGAATACGCAAAATCCGCGGAGGCGAAGGGGATCAAAGTCATTATCGCCGGGGCCGGGAAAGCGGCGCATCTGCCGGGTATGTGCGCGGCAATTTTTCCGTTGCCGGTTATCGGAATTCCGATGAAGACCTCGGATCTGGGCGGCGTGGATTCTCTTTATTCGATCGTACAGATGCCCTCGGGGATCCCGGTGGCGACGGTGGCGATCAACGGCGGAAAAAATGCGGGAATCCTGGCGGCGAAGATTCTGGCAGCCTCTGACGGGGCTTTGCTTGAAAGGCTCAAGGCATATGCAGAGAAGATGAAAAATGAGGTGGCGGCGAAGGATCAGACACTTTCGCAGATCGGATATAAAGAATACCTGGCATGTATGAAAAAATAAGGCGGCAGACGCAGAGTATGTGAATGGGTATAAGGTGAGAGTGCTTGTGAGAGAAAAGGAGGAAAAAGGCGATGGATTACAAGAAGGCCGGAGTGGATATTGAGGCCGGTTATAAATCGGTAGAGCTGATGAAGCAGTTTGTAAAAGGGACGATGCGTCCGGAGGTCATGGGGGGCATCGGCGGTTTTTCTGGCGCGTTTTCTGCGGCTGCCTTCAAGGGAATGGAGCATCCGGTGCTTCTGTCCGGTACGGATGGTGTGGGGACAAAGCTGAAGCTGGCGTTTTTAATGGACAAGCATGACACGGTCGGTATCGACTGTGTGGCGATGTGCGTCAACGATGTGGCCTGCGCGGGCGGTGAGCCGTTATTTTTCCTGGATTACATCGCGTGTGGGAAGAATATCCCGGAAAAGATCGCGACCATCGTCTCCGGTGTGGCCGAGGGCTGCAAGCAGTCCGGGGCGGCATTGATCGGCGGCGAGACGGCGGAGATGCCGGGCTTTTATCCGGTGGATGAGTATGATTTGGCCGGGTTTGCGGTCGGCGTTGTGGATGAGAAGGATTTAATCGACGGAAAGGAGCTTGCGGCCGGGGATGTGCTTCTGGGCATGGCTTCTTCAGGCGTACACTCCAATGGCTTTTCTCTGGTGCGCCGCGTGTTTGAAAAGGAAATGACAGCCGAGGGCCTGCATACATACAAGGAGGAGCTTGGTGCGACGCTTGGAGAGACGCTTTTGGCCCCGACGAAAATTTATGTGCGGGCACTTAAGAGCGTGAAGGAGGCCGGCGTGCGGATTCATGCCTGCAGCCATATCACGGGCGGCGGCTTTTATGAGAATGTGCCGCGCATGTTAAAGGAAGGGACGCGGGCTGTGATTAAGAAAGACAGCTATCCGGTTCCCCCGATTTTTGGCCTGCTTAAGAAAAAAGGAGAGATCGAAGAAACGATCCTGTATAATACCTTCAATATGGGCATCGGTATGGTGGTGGCCGTCGCGGCCAAGGATGCAGACAAGGCCATGGAAGCCATGCGGGCTGCGGGGGAGATGCCGTATCTGATCGGATCTGTTGAGGCAGGAGAAAAGGGCGTAAAGCTATGCTGAGGGTCGGAGTCTTCGTATCCGGCGGCGGCACCAACTTACAGGCGATTTTAGATGCCATCGATAACGGACAGATTACCAACGCGCGTGTGGAGGTGGTCTTGAGCAACAACCGGGACGCTTATGCGCTGGAGCGGGCGAGAAAGCATGGGATTGCGGCGGAATGCCTCTCTCCGAAGGAGTTTTCCAGCCGGGAGGCCTTTAACGAGGCGCTGACGGCAAAGGCGGATTCCTATGGGCTGGATCTGATCGTGCTGGCCGGCTTTTTGGTGAAGATCCCCGCTGAGCTGATTGAAACATACAAAAACCGGATCATCAATATCCATCCGTCCCTGATCCCGTCGTTCTGCGGCGTGGGCTATTATGGACTGAAGGTGCACGAGGCGGCGTTATCGCGCGGCGTAAAGCTTACAGGGGCGACCGTGCACATTGTGGATGAGGGGATGGATTCCGGGCCGATCCTGTTACAAAAGGCCGTGGAGGTAAAGCCGGGGGATACGCCCGAAATCCTCCAGCGGCGCGTGATGGAAGAAGCGGAGTGGAAGATTCTGCCCGAGGCAATCCATAAGATTGCAAATGGGCTTTTATGACGGATGAGGCAGCGTGATTGGCTGTGCGGCGAAGCGGATTCATATGGATAGAGGCGGCGAGATTCGGGCTGTTGGATGAGCTGTATGGCTGGCAGCGGCAATGGCCGGGGTTTGCCAAAGCGGTTAGCATAGAGGAGGAACGCAGGATGAAGGTTTTGATCGTGGGAAGCGGCGGACGTGAGCATGTGATCGCATGGAAGGTGGCGCAGAGTGCGCGCGTGGATAAGATCTACTGCGCGCCGGGTAATGCGGGGATCTCTGAGGTGGCGGAGTGCGTGCCGATCGGAGCCATGGAGTTTGATAAGCTGGCGGATTTTGCAGAGGAAAAGAAGATTGACTTGACAGTCATCGGCATGGATGACCCGTTGGTGGGCGGCATTGTAGACGTGTTTGAGGCCAGGGGACTGCGCGTTTTCGGCCCGAGAAAGAATGCGGCGATTTTGGAAGGATCGAAGGCGTTTTCGAAGAATCTCATGAAGAAATACGGGATCCCGACGGCGGCCTATGAGACATTTACGGATCCCGAAAAGGCGCTCGCCTATTTAAAGACAGCAAAGCTGCCAATCGTCTTGAAGGCGGACGGACTGGCGCTCGGAAAGGGTGTTTTGATCTGCGAGACCCTCAAAGAGGCCGAGGAGGGCGTGCGGACGCTGATGCTTGATAAGAAGTTCGGTTCTGCGGGCGACGAGATTGTGATCGAGGAGTTTATGACCGGGCGTGAGGTCTCGGTGCTTTCCTTTGTGGATGGGAGCACCATAAAGATCATGAGCTCGGCGCAGGACCACAAGCGCGCGAAGGATGGGGACGAGGGATTAAATACCGGAGGCATGGGGAATTTCTCGCCAAGCCCGTTTTATACAGCCGAGGTCGATGCGTTCTGCAAGAAATATGTTTACCAGCCGACCGTGGACGCGATGAAGGCGGAGGGAAGGCCGTTTCAGGGCGTCATTTTCTTCGGGCTCATGCTGACGGCAGACGGGCCGAGAGTGCTCGAGTATAACGCACGGTTCGGAGATCCGGAGGCGCAGGTCGTGCTGCCGAGGCTCCGGAATGATATTGTGGATGTGTTTGAGGCTTGTATAGACGGGACGCTGGATCAGATCGACCTGCAGTTTGACAATGAGCAGGCAACCGTGTGTGTTATCCTGGCCTCGGATGGGTATCCGGTGGAGTATAAGAAGGGGTATCCGATTGAGGGACTGGAAAGCTTTGCCGGTAAGTCCGGGTATTATGTGTTCCATTCCGGTACCAAGTTCGACGAGAAGGGGCGTGTGGTCACGAACGGCGGGCGTGTGCTCGGCGTGACCGCAAACGGCGCTACGCTTTTGGAGGCGAGAGAGAATGCGTACCGGGCGACGGAGTGGGTACAGTTTGCGAATAAGTATATGCGGCATGATATTGGGAAGGCGATTGATGAGGCGTAGGAGGCTGGAATCTGGTTTGACCCGGCATTTACAAAAACCAACGAAGCCGCCGGCCAAAGTATGACCGGGGCGTTTCTCCTCCGGTGGAATATGTTAGTTTGTCCGCAACATCATCAAGAAGGATTACAGCTGTGCGAACAATGATATTTTGGCAGTGGAAGCGGATTATGAAATTGCCGCAGATGAGCTTTCCAGGGCGCAGAAGACGGCCGATCGTTTGCAGAGGCCTGTATACGGGCATTGATTTTGCAGACAAATGACAAGGAAAGAACGTATATACTTTACATTGCAGACGAGGGAATTACGTTTATAGAGCCGGAATCGTACGACGTCAGGCATACGGATGAAAACTTTGGCATGGCGATACGTGACGGCTCTTTGTTTATGGATGAGTGAAACTGAAATTTCCATAAAAGAGAAAACGAAGATGGCCAAAACCATTGACTTTTTAAAAGCCATGGGGATTCCCGGGTCGGCAAAGGAGAAAATACTCTGCCTGGAAGAACCCGGCATCGTTACTGCTGCCTGCCGCTTGGATCGAAAAACAAGGGGGAAAAATTATGGGAGAATTAGCAAATCTGCCGAATATAGGTAAAACCGTGGAGGAGCAGTTAAACCGGGCGGGGATTTTTACGGAGACGGACTTAAAGACGGCCGGGGCGAAGAATGCCTGGCTGGGAATCCAAAAAGTTGACGAATCGGCCTGCATCCACAGGCTGCTTGCATTGGAGGGCGCGATTCGGGGAATCAAGAAATCGGCTCTGCCGGCTGCTGTGAAGGCAGATCTGAAGGAATTTTATGAGGAACATAAGCGGCTGGGAGCGTTTGGAAAGGGATCAAAACGGAGTCCGGGGTGTGGCTTTACGGACTGCCCGATGGGAGATTTAAAACAGATACCGGGCGTGGGAGCCAATATGGAGCGGCATCTTAAAAACATCGGGATCTGTTCCGTGGAAGATCTGCGGGGAAAGGACCCGGAGGCCCTGTACGAGCTGGACTGTCTGAAAAAGGGCTTTGCAGATGACAAGTGTGTCCTGTATGTGTTTCGCTGCGCCGTGTACTTTGCGGAGCATGAGCGGCATGAGCCCAAAATGCTGAAATGGTGGTATTGGAAAGACAAGGAGTACAAAAACCGGACAGATGATGTATGAATTAAAAGAGGCAGAGAGGGCAGCCGGCCTGTTTGCGGGCTGGCAGGAGACGATGATCTGGTCCTGCCTGCAGGGGATTATGGGGAGCGTGTATGTGGATTCCCCAGAGAAACCGGCTTCTGCTATGGCACTTTTGGGGGATTTTTGCTTTCTTGCAGGGAAGCCAAGCGAAGAAGCGATCCTGCACAGACCAAAGCTGTGGAGAGAAACCTCTATGATCCTGGTTCCGCAGAACGGGGAATGGGCCAGGCGAATCGAAGCTTGCTGCGGGGAGCATGCAGCGCGGATCCTACGTTATGCGTTTAAAAAGGATGCAAAATGCTTTGACCGGGAGGCACTTTTAAAGGCAGCGGCCGGGCTGCCGGCCGGGTATGAGCTGAAGCTGTTGGATGAGCCCCTGTTCTGGTACTGCCGGCAAACGGCGTGGTGCAGGGACTGGGTGGCGCAGTATACGGATTATGCAAGGTATCAGAAATACGGGCTTGGAGTGGTGATTGTAAAGGAAGGAGAGCCTGTATCCGGTGCTTCATCTTACTCAGGCTATCGGGGCGGCATTGAGATCGAGATTGATACAAGAGAGGACTTCCGGAGAAGGGGGCTTGCCCGCATCTGCGGGGCGAGGCTGATTTTGGAATGCCTGGAGCGGGGCCTGTATCCGAGCTGGGACGCGCACAATCTAGGCTCGGCGGCTCTGGCAAAAAAGCTTGGGTATCAGTTTGATTACGCGTATACGGCCTATGAAATTATGGGATTATAGTTTTCGATAAACGGGAAGATGGCGGCAGAGGCGTGTGCTTTGGTGAAGAAGAAATAAAATTCACTTAAAACAGCTTGCATATCGTTTGGATCTGTGATATGCTGTTGGACAGACGAAAATAAGAGAGAGGTGAAAGGATGAGAAAGTAATCTGCTTTTGAAACATGAGGCGTTAATCGTGCGTGCGCATTGTGCGCCGTTGTTTTTCATGTTGCCAAAAGTAGATGCTATTCTCATAGCCTCTCTTTTTTGATGCCCGGAATTCGAATGATGCAGGGAATCTGTACGGGGGCTGTGCAGGATCAGAAACGCTTGGCAGCAGGTGTTTGACTGGAGGGATGGATAAATGGCACAGATTTCTGTTGCGAACCTCACATTTGGATATGAGGGAAGTTTTGACACGGTTTTTGAGGATGTTTCCTTTTCGATTGATACGAATTGGAAGCTTGGCTTTATCGGCAGGAACGGGAAAGGGAAAACGACGTTTCTGCGGCTTTTGCTAGGGGGCTATGTGTATGGCGGGAGGATTTCGGGAGAGATTCCGTTTGACTATTTTCCATACGAGATTTCGGCCAAACAGCAGGGACTTTGTGCGGCAGAGCTGGCGGGAGAAGTAAAGCCAAACAGCGAGGAATGGCGGATTTTATGTGAACTGGCAAAGCTGAATGCCGAGGCTGAGCTTTTGTACCGGCCGTTTGGGACGTTAAGCCACGGAGAGCGGACAAAGATACTTCTGGCAATTCTGTTTTCGGGGGAGCAGGATTTTCTCCTGATTGATGAGCCGACCAATCATCTGGACCGGGAGGCAAGGGAGACGGTCAAGCAGTACCTGCATGAGAAAAAGGGATTCATCCTGGTATCTCACGACCGGGATCTTCTGGATGCCTGCGTGGATCATGTCCTCGTTTTAAACCGCAAGTCCATTGAGGTCCAGAGCGGGAATTTTTCGAGCTGGTGGGAGAATAAAAGCCGTCAGGATCATTTTGCGAAAATGGAAAACGAAAAACATCTTCGGGAGATCGCTTCCTTAAAGAAGGCAGAAGATCGGGGAGGCAGATGGGCACTAAAAAGCGAGAACAGCAAGATCGGAATCGATCCAATCAAGGACCATGACCGGGGGAACGGTACAAGGCCTTATATCGGCGCCAAGACAAAGAAACTGGAAAAGCGGGTGAAGGCCTACGAAAAACGACTCGAGCGGGAAGTGGAGGCAAAGGAGGGACTTTTGCAGGATTTGGAGGATCCGGTGCCGTTAAAGCTGCTTCCTTTGGAGTACCACAGAGAGAGGCTTGTTTACGGAAAGGATCTCACATTTGGGTATGCCGAAGGAGCAGGGAGTGTGCTGAAGGATTTTTCGTTTGAATTAAAGCGCGGGGAGCGCGTGTTTTTAAACGGAGGAAACGGAAGCGGGAAATCAACGTTTCTTAAGGCACTTTTGGCGGCATGCGGCCTTTGCGAAAAGGATGGCAGCCGTCCGAAAATCCTGACAGGGGAGTTGCAGGCAGGCGCGGGTGTGGCTGTTTCCTATATCAGCCAGGAGACCGGTTTCCTGCGGGGAGGCGTTAAGGAGTTCTGCCGGGAACGGGGGTTGGATGAAAGCCTGTTCTGCGCGTTGCTGCGTAAGCTGGATATGGAGCGGACCCAGTTTTCCAGGAATATGGAGGAATTCTCAGAAGGACAGAAGAAAAAGGTCCTGATTGCGGCGAGCCTTATGACGCCTGCCCACTTCTATATCTGGGACGAACCGTTAAATTATGTGGATGTGTTTTCACGCATGCAGATCGAGGAGCTCTTACTGTCCGCTGCGCCGACCATGCTCTTGGTAGAGCACGATGTCCGTTTCCGGGAGAGGATCGCGACGCGGGTGGTGGAGCTGTGAAGATGAAAAGAACTTACGAAATGGCTGAAAGGAGGCCGGACATTGAAAACAAGGGAGGAAGCCTTGACTTACGGTTTGTCGTTTCCCAATGCATACCAGGAGGCGCCGTTTCATGATCCCAACTGGCAGCTTGTGCGGGTAAAGGGGAGCAAAAAGGCGTTTCTCTGGGTGTATGAGAGAAACGGCCATATCAATCTGAATGTAAAGACAGGCCCTGAATGGAGAGATTTCTGGCGGCAGACCTACAAAGCCGTGACGGCCGGCTACCACCAGAACAAAGAGCACTGGAATACGATCATCCTGGACGGGACCGTCCCCGATGAGGACATCCGACGAATGATCGCGGAGAGCTACGATCTGGTCACAGACAGCCCGTCAAAACGGATCTATGAGGCGGTCAAAAAAATCCCCCGAGGAAAAGTTGCGACTTACGGGCAAATTGCAGAGCTTGCCGGAGATAAAAAGATGGCGCGGGCAGTCGGAAATGCGCTGCACAGAAATCCGGACGGAGATTCGATCCCCTGCTACAGAGTGGTAAACGCCAAAGGGGAGCTGGCGGATGAATTTGTATTCGGAGGCATCGGCGTACAGGCGAGACTACTGGAGGCGGATGGGGTCCAAGTGACAGACGGGAAGGTAGATTTAGATAAATACGGAATCAAAAAAATAGGTGCAGGCAAATCCGGATATGACATATGAACATTGAAACTTACGCGGTATGTACCATGCGCCTATATACCTGCCTGCTCCTGCCTCTCATTTTGCTCTGTTTTGCAAAACGGCTGCAGACCTGGCCTGCAGCGATGCGCCAAGCCTCGACTACGAAAGATACGAAAACCGGGAACTAAAAACTTTATTTTCCAGGCCGTCAAGCCCCGGTTTATTTGACTGGCTATCGGAAGCATACTATATACAAGAATAGAAAAGCGCGGCAGTTCACAAAAAAACACTGTGGACTGCCGCCTTGTTTATCTATGCAGGTTTGTCCGCCAATGCCTGTACAGATGGGGAAGCAGGCTGCTTCATCTGCACAAACATTAACAAAGCTTTTAGAGTAAATATTGTAAATTGACTGTTTCGGTAATTTTTCCGCTGGCCTTTAGCTGTTTGATTTGCCTGATAAGCCTTGGAATCATCGCATCGGCAAGATCAGAGGTTGTCCCTCCGACATGGGGAGTCAAAAGAACTTCGGACCTTTGGCTGAGCGCAATGCTTGTCTTGGAGCTTTCCTCCTCGACTCCGTCCAGGCCTGCGCCTGCCAGACGGTCTTCCCTCAGGGCGGCCAGGAGCGCATCTTCGTCGATCAGCCCGCCCCGGGCGGTGTTGATGAGAAGGGCCGTTTTTTTCATACGGCCCAGTTCCTTTTGCCCGATCAGATGATAGGTGTCATCTGTCAGTGGGACATGTAAAGAGACAAGATCAGAGGTCTCCAAAAGAGCTTCAAACGGGACGTAGGACAGACCATATTCTCTCTCCGTCTCCTCACCGAGCCGGAATACATCGTAATACTGTACCTTTGCACCAAACGCCTGGACACGTTTTGCTACCTGCCGTCCTATGCTTCCTCCTCCGATGAGGCCGACTGTCTTATTGTTAAGGGAGGTTACCCGGGCGAATAGGGTGCGTTCCCAAACCCCGTCCTGCACGCTTTGGCAGCAGCCTCTTAAATCCCTCCCCAGCGCGATCATCATACCGACTGCCAGCTCGGCAACGGCATATGCATTGGCTCCCGGCACGTTCGCGACCAGCACGCCCTGCTTTCCGGCGGCCTCAATGTCAACCGAATCGTATCCGGCTCCCCAGCGCAGGATTGCCTTCAGATGCCGGTTGTTTGTGATTACCTGCTTCGGCGCTTTCAGGATTCGGAGGATCATGCATTCCGCATCGCGGAGTGTTTCCAGCATGCTCTGTTCGGTCACTGCTGCAAATGTATCCTGCGGCAGAGCTTCCCGGAACTTTTCAATGGTTCCCTCCGGATAGGAGCCTGCTAGGATGATTTTCATACCGTTCCTCCCAGTTCGCGTGCCGTCTCCCGGATAAGTGCCTCGGACGGGCTCTTGCGGTCGATTTCGGAGACCTTGACGATGAGCCTCTTTACATCCACCCGGTAGTCTTTGGCGGCGGCCTGAAAGGTTTTAAGGAAGGCGGAATGACAGCCGGAATATCCAAGAATCAGTTCCAACGGCGTGATCGGGGGCTGATACCCGTGCCGCGCCATTTCTGGGATTAGCTCACTCTCCAAAAAATTCAGGAGACCGTAAAAATCGACTTCCTTTGCCTCTCCCCGTTTGCCTGCCAGTGCACAGGCGATTTCGGTCGGAAGATTCCCCGCGCTGCGGGCCATTCCGAGCAGGCCACAGTCTAAAAGATCGACGCCTGCCTCCATGGCAGCCTGTGCGTTGGCCGCAGATAAACCGAGATTATTGTGACAGTGGAAGCCGATGGGGATGCACACCGCTTCTTTAAGCGCTTCGACGGATTCACGGACCTCATTCGGAAGCATACAGCCCGCCGAATCCATGATCGTGAGCTCATCGACACCGTATGCCTGAAGCGTTTTCCCCTCTTGGGCAAGCTGCGCCGGGGTCAGAAGATAGGCCTTCATCAGGGAATAGCGGCAGGTCAGGCCATTATCCTTTACGGCCTTGATTACATGGGGATATTTTTTGGCTTCTCCGGCATCTGCGCCCACGCGCAGAAAACAGAGGCCCTTTTGCGCTGCATGGCAAACATTTTCTTCCTTGTAGCGTTTCGCGTTTAAAAACATTCCGATCTCTGCTTTACCGAGATATGGTTTTGCGAGCCTAAAATATTGCTCGTCGCTTACAGGCCCCTTAAATCCGAGCTGCTCGGCCCCCAGCCCTTTGGCATTTCCGAATTCGATTACGGATACGCCGTTTTCTGTGAGCCCTCTTAATATCATGTCTGTCAGGTCCTCCGGAAAACCGTTTCCCAAGACATTCGCCCCGTCGCGAAGTGTGCAGTCCATTATTTTCATGACTGATGAATCCTCTCCTTTGCATCGTATTGATAGCTTCATAATAGTCATATTGAATGGAAAAGGGAAACGGAGTTTTTTTGTACAGAAACAAATAAAAATTGTAATATTTTAAAAAATAACAAATATTTTTGTTGGAATATTGACAGAGATTTCGAACAATGATACAATTTTGTTACGGGAGAGATCGGAGGGAGTATATGGAAACGAACAGCCTGCACTACTTTGCGGAGGCGGCTAAAGATCTGAATTTTACAAAGACGGCTAAGCGTCTTTTTATCTCGCAGCAGAATTTGAGCAATCACATTGCGCGGCTGGAGGAGTACTACGAGGTGCAGCTTTTCGAGCGGAAGCCGCGTCTTGCGCTTACGTACGCGGGCGAGGTCGTTTTGACCTATGCAAACAGCATTAAGATGCAAGAGGATAATGTAAAGAATATTCTGACGGATATTAAGGAAAAGGAGAAAGGGACGCTCAAGATCGGCTGCAGCCCGATCCGCACCAGCATTGCCATGCCGATCCTGGCCGAGACATTCGCCGGGAAGTATCCCAACATAGAGCTTCATTTTTACCATCATCATTCGGATCAGCTTACCGAAATGATGCTGACGGGAGATCTGGACTTTACGATCAGCGTAGACAAGATCCGCCATCCGAATCTGATCACAACGCCGCTATTTACGGATACGCTTTATATGATGGTTTCGGCGGAGCTTTTACAGCAATATTTCGGTGCCGATACGGAGGCTTTGATTGAAAAATCACGTTCCGGGATTTATCTGAAAGATTTTGTTTCTCTGCCGTTTGTGAATGTGCGTTCCAGTGCAATCTTCGAGGACTGCTTTACCTGCAGCGGCCTGCAGCCCAATTTCATCATCACGACCACATATCCGCAGTTTTTCCTGCCGAATTTTTACGAAAAAATTGCAGCTTCCATCGTAACACGAACGATCTATCTGCATATCCGCGGGCATCTGCCGGCTAATATCCTGTTCTTTCCGATCATCAAATCGAGCGCTATGCCGCTGCATGATATTTCTTTTATCCGCCACAGGAAAAAATATCTGACACAGTACGGGCAGTATTTTTTAACGCTGACGGAGGAATATTTTCGCGATCTGAATGAGGCGTGGGCGTGAAAGCTGACAGGTTGTCTGGTTTTTTTCAGGGACCGGAAACGAAAAAACGGTTTTCGGCTTTAAGTGCTGCTTTGAGATGGATGGCGGCACCTTTTTTATGATTGGAATTGTACTGTTCGGGCTGGCGTCAGCCGGAATTTTTGGAGAACCGGGCCCTCGAAAGCAGGAGACTGCTTCCGGGGGGCTTTTTTTCTGCGGAGAACGAAGTCGTTTAAGCTTCACCGATGTTAAGCTTCCCACAGGCGCCTGTTTCCAGTAGCCCTTTTGCCGCTTCTTCATGTCCCTCCTTTATCATTTATGCATCCTGCACAAATTCAGATGTCAAAATACGTGAAAAAATCACAAAGATCCTTTTATACCAGGAAAGGTAATTGCTTTTTGCAGGCAACAATGCTATAATAAGAGCATGTTTTCCATATGAAGGAATTACATTCCGCCACACGGAATAAAAAAGCTTGTTTTCAGGAAAGGGGGTACATATGCAGTTAATTGACCGCGCGTTAAATGCACTGGAAATTTTAGGGAAAAATCTGGAGGGACTTTCGGTCTCAGAACTTTCAGAAGCGCTTGGGATTCCGGCAAGCTCCACACATCGTATTTTAAGCAGCCTCAAGGCAAACCGCTTCGTGCTCCAGGATGAGGAGACAAAGCGCTACCGGCTTGGCTATAAGATCTGTGGGATTGCTGCAGGGATCGCCAGAGGGAATGTGCTGACGATCACAGCCAGAGGGCCGATGAAGCGTCTGTCGGAAAAGATTGACCGGAATGTTGTTCTCTGTGTGATGGAGCGTGGCTCTGTCATGAATCTTGCCTGCATCGAGAGGAAAGACTCCAATATGTATATGGTCAAGATCGGCTATGAGATGCCGTTATATTCGACCTCAGCCGGGCGTGTGTTTGCCGCGTATATGGAGCGGGAAGAAGCGCTTTCGGTCCTGGGCGAGGAACGGAGGACCAAGACGACGCCCTATACAAAGACGGATCTGCAGGAGTTAAATGAGGAATTGGAGCGGATTCGGAGGGACGGCTATGCGCTGATCGATGAGGAGCTGCAGATGGGGATTCAGGGTGTGGCGTGTCCGATCCTTGATTTGTTTGG
>JAAWAR010000108.1 GCA_022792295.1 Lachnospiraceae bacterium | reverse complement strand
GTTAATTGCAAGGATAGTTTTTCCCAAAGCTGATTTCTTCCTTAGATTTAGGCACACGAAAAGAGGGCCGCTGCCGGTCTTTCTCTTAAAAAGCTTTCGGTACAATTTTTTCAAAATCAAAATTCTCGTAAGCAAAAGTTGCATATCCGCTTTAGATTGCCACTCCCCCAAACCCTGTCAGGGGGGGGGGACAGCCCTGGTTTGAAATGGTATATTGCTCACAGCCACAGTAGGGACAGTTTACTTTAAAAGATTCTTTATTTATAAAGAGTGGGATATTGGGCATGATTTCTTTTAGGTGTTTTTCCGTGTCGTTAACATCTGCAGCATCAAATATGTATAATGGTTTCTCGTAATCATGCCACAAATCAATCAGGACTCCCTTATCACCGTGTTTATAATAATACTTTCGCCGTTTCTTTTGGAGCCGCGTCAAAGCTGTTATCTTCATCCAGAAGGGATTTTGCATACCGGACCAATACCCTTGTCCACTGAGGGCAGCCTCCTTATTTCTCTTTTTCAGCACATTCCCATCAAATGTAGATTTACAATGCAGATATAAAATTGTTCTGCCCGTACCGCTGCCTCCCTTATTTTTTGTCCGTCTATTTTTTATGAATAACACCGCATAGCCCGATCTGAAGGTTTCTTTTTCGCGTATAATTTACCCGCATAGTTCGGACCCGCAGCCGTATTTTCCTGCTTCCTTATAAAAAACGTCTTACTGAGTAAGAAATTCCCCACAAACTTTATTGGGCCATTTCTTCTGTAACATTTTAAAGAACGAATCTTTTGTTTCGGTATACCATACCTCTATATTACGGCAGATATATTTTAAATGTACGTTTTTATATTACTTTCTATATTGACTTAAATACGAGATTACGCCAGCATTCCTGCTTAATATGCATCTAATGCCTTGAAATCTGCAGCAAATTATGTGCTGCGATAGATTTGAAACAGAAATCCTGTCGGATTCTCCGGTATCCTGTTTGAAATATGCTAGAATAAAAGATCATAAAAAAATCTGCAAAATTTTTCTAACTATGTTATAATGAGGGCAGTAAGAGTACATATGAGGAGATGCCATCAAATGAAACGAATTGCAAATTTAATATGGATCGCTGTTGTTTTGATGATTGGGCTTTCTTTCGATTCAACAGCATCGTCAGTGTCTGACTCTGATGGTCCGGATAAAATGGCGGTTCATTTTATTGACGTAGGCCAGGGAGATTCAACCCTTATCACCTGCGGCGAACATGCGATGCTTATTGATGCCGGTGATGATACGAAAGGTACGGCAATCCAAAATTATTTACAAAAGCAGCAAATTAAAAAGCTGGACTATCTGATCCTTACGCATCCCGACGCCGACCATATTGGCGGCGCGCCGGTTATCATTACAAAATTTGAAATTGATCAGGTCTTTTTGTCTGATTATGAAAAGGATAATAAGACATATCAAAAGCTGATACAGGCATTGGATTATAAACGCCAAAAATATGTAACGCCAAAAGTAGGTTCAAATTATTCCCTCGGGACGGCTTCCATTACTGTTTTAGCGCCTGATAAAGAGTATGATAATCCCAATGATTCTTCGCTTGCCTTCATTATTCAGAATGGAGATAATAAGTTTTTGTTCACCGGGGATGCAGAGGAAGCTGCGGAAGCGGATATTCTGAATAATGGGATGGATATTTCAGCAGACGTTTATAAAGCAGGACATCATGGGAGTAAATATTCTACATCGGAAGAATTTCTCAAAGTGGTTAACCCGGACTTTGCCGTTATAAGCTGCGGAGAGAATAATTCGTATGGACATCCCCATTCGGAAACACTTAACAAATTTCGGGCCAATGGCATCAAAGTTTACAGAACGGATGAGGGGGGAACGCTCATTGCCATATCGGATGGAGGGGACATTACATTCAATGTCCCGCCGTCTGAGAGCTGGAAGGCAGGGGAAGCGGCCGGAAGTTCAGCAGCAGGGCAAACGCAAAAGAAAGAGAACGACGCTTCCGGGCCGGTATCAGGAACTACCACATACGTTTTAAACATGAACACTAAAAAATTTCACAAACCGGATTGCAGCAGTGTAGAGACAATCAAGGATACCAATCGAAAGGATACCACGCAATCGCAAACCGAGATCCTTGCGTCCGGGTATGTCCCCTGTAAAAAATGCAGCCCCTAGATTGCGAATATTAAAAAAAAACAGGAAATGGTTTGGATAAACCTCTTAAAAACAGGCTGTACCAGCGAGGAAGTTTCGGCTGCCTCGCTGATTCTATGCAGCCATGCGGCCGTGCCCGTATCAGACGGATACGGTTTCAAGTCTGGTTGCCATTCTATATACATTTATAATAGGAGCTTCTCACATTTTCCTGGTCAACGCTGCAGTAAATCATCGTGGTTTCAACTTTGCTGTGCCCCATCAATTTTGCGGCTTCCTCCAGCTTCATCCCATGTCCTAACATATCGGTGGCAAATGTCCGGCGAAATCTATGCGGATGGACATCTTCAATCCCTGCAATCTCTCCAAGTTGCCGGCAGCGTGATTCGATTCCGGCCTTTGTCATGCGCTTATAAGGCGCCCGAATTGCCATCATTAAGGGCTTGTCTTTCAGGTACTCCATCGGCAGCTTCATTTGCCGGGATAACCATTTAAAATATTCCTTGAGGTGGAAACAGGCGAGATCAGAGATATAAATGGTCCTCTCTTTATTCCCCTTGCCGATTACGGTAAACTCTTTTCGATAAATATCTATATCCCCAATGTTGAGAGATGCCAGCTCGCTTACCCGAAGGCCTGTAGAATAAAGGAATTCTATCATGGCCCGATCGCGGACATGGGTACAAATCTTACGAATTGCTTCCAATTCTTCGGTAGAGAACGGCTTTCGGATGACCTGTTCGGTTTTAGGGGATTCGACCCGCACGACAGGGTTCCTTTTTAACAATTCTTCTTTAACAAGAAAAGAGTAAAAACTGTTTAAATATCGGATTTTATTTCGAATCGTTGACATTTTGTTGCTGTTGCGTTCCTTCGCAAGCCCCAAATACCAGCGCAGATCCATGGTTGTAATATCTGCAAAGCTTTTGCCTATGCTATCCCGGCATTTCCGAATTTCTGTTACGTACTGCGTTAAAGTACTATCTTTTCTTCCGGATACTTTTTTGGAAGCCACAAACATTTGCAGGTAGTAAGTATCTGTATTTGTTTCGGCCAGAATGAGTTCATTTTTTTCTTCTACAATTTTTTTGTCATGGAAGACCATGAAAAGTACATTTTTTAATTTCTCAATCTGTTCTCTCACTAATACATCCGTCATCTGCTCACATACTTCTATTAAAAGTTTTTCTAACATAACAGACCCCTTTCGTAAACATATGTTCTACAATATATATTTCTTCAAAAGAGGTGGGAAATTTTGCCAAAATGTTATTAGCCGGATAAATGGCGATTCAGGAAAACAGCGGATAGCCGGATCCATGCCGGTATAGGTATTTGGATGCCCGAGAATAGATGACACACCGATTTTTATCGGATTTCAGAGGATACGCTTTCATCCTTGCTCAAATAAACTGTTTGCCCTTCATCACGGTAAAGCGTTTTATAGCCAATGAGAACAGCAGCTTCCCGGCCATCTCGTGTATATAAATGAATATCACCCCAGATAGTTGGCTTATTCTTTTTAAAGACAATTTGCAGGATATGATTTGTAATCGATCGAATGGATACGATTTCATAACGGGTTTTTAAATGGTTTATACTGATTTTTTCCATAGGTTCTCCTTTAAAAAAATAGTTGAAGGACTCTTATGAGGGCTGCTCAAAGAGAATAGCGGCGGAACATATATACGCATACAAATGGCAATTTGGCCAAGCCCTATCCCCCTGACACTCCTGTACAGATTGCGGAAGGTGCCGATCTCAATGATTACACAATACCGGGAAATTATCTTTGTGCAAGTACAGATACAGAAAAAACATTGGAAAACAATCCCTTTCTTTTGGGCGGTTTTGCTCTGCACGCCGAAAGAGCCACGGGCGGATCAACGGCAAACCCTCCAAGACTATCACGAGGGTTTATGGGCTGGCTTAAGCTGTCATATATGCAGTAGTCCCCATTAAATAATGTTCGTTGCCCGGAATTTGATCCCCGAAACGATTTAAGGCCCTTAAAACACCGCCCAATGTCACGGATAGGATTAAAACGGTTCCAGGAGATATAATTTCGCCATTATTGTTTTGTTTGTGCCCAAATTGCCGGTGTCTTCCAACCATGCAAGGTTCATGTTGGCAGAGGCGGCCATATGCGCTCCTTTTTCCTGTTTTTTATGTCAAAAGCCATATTTCAATTTATCCATGTAGCTGTTTTGAATCAGCTCCATTGAGATTTCGACTTCTCCGTTTTCGAGCTGATTTTCTTTTAGGATTCTTTCATATTTCTCATAGATTTTCATACAGTGCTGATAGCTGTCTTTGTTGCAGGGCTTTCCCTCGGCGACCCGGATTGCAAAATTATTGATTTCCCAGCGGATGTCATCTATTTCTTTATCCACAAAAAGCCGGGTAAGCTTTTTAATATCATGTGAAATTTCTTCATCGCGTCTGTCGGATCGTTCCATATCTGTTTCATGTTTTTCCTGCAGAGCAGCTAAGCTTTGGGAAGTCCGGAGAAGAAGCTCGTATTCTTCACGCTGCTTCTTACTCCACTTTGTCTCAAGGCCAAGCTGCCCGGCCGCCCATTCAAACAAAGACAGGACGGCCTTTAAGCCAAGCAGGATAACAAAGACAGAGAGAAATACGGAAGAAAAATCAATTTTGGTAAGCTGTAAAATTGCTTCCATATGTAAAACGTACCTCCATAAATGGGATCGGGGCATGGTTTATTTGGAACCGTTCAGATAGCTTCTGAACGGTTCCGTTTATGCGGCTGTCCTGGCTTCAATAAACTGCTTGAAAATCTGATGAAAGCCGGTCGAAGCCAAACCGCTGATCATTCCTTCGAGTAATACCTCCGGGGTCAGGTTCCAGTCCGCTATCCAGGCAGACAGGATAACCCCTAATACGGTGACAATCGTGGGAATGTATCGGTTGTCTATGTCTTTTATCCATTTTTTGACAACATAGCCCACGCATAAACAGATTCCTAAAATAACAGGCAGCATAAAGGTATTTAAAAATTCCATTCGTCTCTCCTTTGCCGGTGTGTCCGTACACTAGATCCGATATTTTTTTAAAGCCGTGTCATATTCGGCAAGGATCAGTTCGCCCTGGTCATTCGTTACCATGCACTGTCCTTCATGAATCCCCTCGGTACAGAGAAAAAAGTTCCGTCCATCCGGTGCTTTCTGGAAGCCGGTCAGCATGTATCCCGCTTTGTCGAATAGATACCAGCCCGATGTGCCGCCGGTTTTTTCGTTCAGCCATGCCCAGCCGTTTGACGCATAGGAGCCGTCCTGGTACTGATACCACCAGCGTTTCCCGTCAGCGGCCCGCAGAAAGCCTTCTGTATAGGTTTCCACAAGTGTATAATCCGGCCTGCCATAACCGTCGATCCGGCGTTTCCCGTCCGTCCACGCAAGGGGATATTGCTTATAGGCGACGCAGCCGCCCTCGTTTTCAAGCACTGTTTTTGAGCTGGTATTGCCTTCGATGGTATAGACGATTCCGTCGTGTACCCGATACACATAACCGGTATGATAAATTCGTGTGCCGTTATGGAAGAAAATAAGATCCCCTTCCCGCGGCTCTTTCTGCTCGTATCGTTTCATATTTTTAAAATAACCGGCAGAGGTTGGCGTATAGGCCGAAAATCCACCGAGCAGCTTTTGAGCCTTTTCCACGCCGAATAAATGGATGAATACGGTGTCCGTAAAGCAGTCGCACCAGGGCTGTCCCTGCACGTTGATCCCCGTTTTTTTGTTATATAAATCGGCAAATACCGTATAATTCCCCTTTCCGGCGTTCTGTTTATAAGATTCCGGTTTCTCGTAAGTGCCAAGCTGGTTTCTTTTGTTCTTTTCACAATAATCCACCCATTTCTTAAATTCCGGTGAGACTTTTTCCTGGATTACACGCATAAGCCGCCTCCTTTCAAAATAATTTTATAGGAAACGACAAATAAATTTGCCGTTTCCTATTGATCAAACGGGAGCAGCCGTCCGCCGCTTCCCGTGCCTGAATGGGTATCAGGCAACGATTACCTGAACAATGTCTTTCATACCTGCGTACTCGACATTCACATAGGTGGTGCCGGCAGCAACGCCGGAAACAACCCCGTCTGCAACGGAAGCGACCGCTGCATCCGCAGAGGTAATCGAGCAGTCGGCAGTGTCGATGCCGACATTGCTGTACAGTCCGCCCTTAATTCCGATCACGGAAATCT
Organism: Lachnospiraceae bacterium; assembly: GCA_022792295.1. GTDB lineage: Bacteria > Bacillota > Clostridia > Lachnospirales > Lachnospiraceae > CANQGL01. Next base: position 18,360 of record JAAWAR010000108.1, on the reverse strand, counting down.
TTTTTGCCTCTCCGGCGGCCAGCTTCATCACGGACGGCGTGGCGGCAATATCGGATACGGAAATGGCGGACGCAGCGGACGGGATCTCCGTGATATACGCATATACGGAGCCGTCGGAGCAGGTAGCGCTTTCCACGGCAAGGGCATCCCCGTCAAGCTTTGTGGTGGTGGTTCCGCTGGCCTCAAGAGCAATGTCAAAGGTGCCGGACAGCTGGAAGGAGGGAATATCAATCTGTACCTCGCCAACCTTCCCCTTCAGATTGTTATGCTTGTCGGCAGTAAGAATCAGCTCGCCGACCATAGGCGTTGACTCTGCATCAACCGTTACCCGCTTTACCGTCGTGTTGTACGGATAGGTAACGCGGACGGTATCGTCTGTTTCGCCGACCGTGATCGTGGAGCCATCCGGAACCACCTCGAGAGAGGAGCCGTCTGCTTTTTCAACAAACACGTTTCCGACAGGAACCTTGGCAAGTGTGCCGACGCCTTTTGTGAGAGTGACATATTCTGCAACCGCGAACACGTCCTTTAAGCCTTCAAAAACAGAGGAGCCGACGTTGGCGGCAATGTACGCCAGATTCCATTCTGCCATTTCGATGGATGGAGCAAGCTTTCTGCCGTACTTGTACTTATAAAGGGTTTTATTCCCCTTACCGCCGGTTACTTCCTGATCTTCCATGGATACAGCGATGGATGTATTCAGGGAAGTCGTTCCTGTGAATGCGAGCATACCGTTAACGATAAAAGCTACATCTGCGGTTGATACCAGAAAATCTTTAGAATTTGTTGCCATGTTTTTTGTTTCCTTTCTTGTTTATATTTTTTGTATAAAAAAAGAAGCGCATCGTTATCCGATTTTGCTTCTTAATTCATCTTCATTTGCTTTTAATTTTTCATAGGGATCTCTGACCTCCATGCTTGTCATCCAGTGGCGCAGAGGCTCTTTAAACGTAACCATCCCGCTCATCTGCCCAGAACGGCATGCCTGGTATTCGTCATGTTTGTTGATGCGTTTGATATATCTCCAAAACTTTCGAATGGTTAACTGGGAAATAGAGTCTTCGGTTACGTTCATGCGGACTGCCAGAGAATCGATATAGTCCTCGATATCTGCCTTTTCGTGATTCTTCTTTGATTCAAATTCCTGTGCCTTCTCTAACGCTTTCACCGTATCAATGTTTATAAATTCATCCACATCAAAGTCAACATCATTTTGTATCAGAATGATGTTCCGCAGATCCTCGAACACGGAATTTGTTATTTTAAAACCATTCACCGAAATAGCAAGAGTCGATGCATCATACTCGACTTTTGCATCGTTTCCGCAAGCGAGCTTTAAGATCGCGATCAGGAAATCATAGTAAAACGGCAGCAGAGGCAGGCTGTAATTGGCCGCCAGCGTCCGGTTGCGAAAAGCAAATTTTATGAAATCGAGATATTCCATTTTAAGAATTTGTTTTTCATGGAAAATGGAATCCTTTCTCAGTGTTAATGCCTCCTGGCATTGCTGGAAATCAAGGATATGTTCCATTTTAATTGGGTATAAGGTGATGTGCTCATTATAGGGGATCTCCTTATTAAAAATCAAAAAGCGGAAAAGAGTTCTCTTGTTAATATCCGTGGTAATCACCTCCTTTGTCACGGATTCAGAATCGCATCCTTGAAACACAAATGACGCCGCCGCGAAAAGCGCGGCGGCGCCATCTGCAAAAGAAGTGGGAGAGGAGAATGCACCATAATGCACATTCTTCTTCATATATCCGGATCTGCCCAAACCCAAAATCCCTTGTTTTTCCTATGTTTTTCAGATACGGGCCGGGCCGGGTGTAAAGGATTTCGCCCCATTTTCGCTGTTTTTTGAAAAACATTTCAACAATCCTGCGGGATTGATTTCATATAAAACCTTTAACAGAATCGACTTATTGTTGCGTATCTTACTTTTGATTGTCTGATCATTCCTTTTTACCTGCGGTGTGATCAGAAACGCCCTGTCAACCAGCCATGCCATCAATCCCAGGTAATTTTGTGACAGATAGGTTTTCCGAATCTGCTGTATTAATTCATCAAAATCGCTTCTCAATAAAAGATGTTCGGAATCGTCTGAGGAATCCTCTGTGGCTTTCACGCTGTTATATAGTTTGAACGAATACTTTTGTATCAGCTCCTCCACCTTTTTACATTTGATCCGGTTTTCGTCTAATTCATATTTAACGAAAAAATCAGACATAGGCAGTGTGGGTTCCTTTTCGTGATATTCCCTGAATTTTATCTTGTATAGATAGTTCATAGGGCATACCAAAGCCTCATTAATACGTTTTCTGTCAAACCCTCTTTTTATGATGAGCCAAAAAGAGGGGTACTGATATTCCTGGATATTCATGTCTTTTTTGATCCTTTTGATCTCATGATCCAGATCAATATCAAATTGCCGTTTCGCATTATCTATGGCGCACTGCGCCAATACACTTAGGATACAGACATAGTCCTTATATTTGGGGTCGGTATCATTATACGAATAGGTTAAACAGAGCTGGGCCAGATTGCTCGACTCCCCGATTGCGAGCTGCGATGCGGCAAGCTTCTGATCGAGCCGCGCAAAATCCTCCATCGTATTCTGATAGAGATTCGGATCTTTTGGTATATTGTTTACGATCGTAGGATAGTTCGAGTAGCAATATTTTGCGTGCTCGACAATCGCCGGAAGATTCGTCACATAAATGCTGTCCGAATCCTGATCGGACCCGTTGTTCCTGTCCTGAAAGTCGGTTCCGATCATATTGACGGCAATCACCTGCCTGCCCAGATTAAAATAGGTTTCCAATGGATCCGAGTACACATTGTGCAGATACCCCATATTTCCCCGCCCGTTGAACGGGCTTCTGAATTCTGCCAGATATTCATCCGGATCAAACCGTTTTGTATAGCATTGGATGGCCCCTTCCTCGACAGAAAAGGTAGGATCCTCCCCTACGGCTGACTCCTGCCCGGTAGCTGCGTATAAAAGCATGGCATACGGGGACCCGACGATCACTAAATTATCTGCGTTCTGCAATACCTTTCCGCTTTTGAAATTCAATAGATAGGATTTAATAATATCTTCTTTCCGCCTCCGGAAATAACTGCTCCGAATAAAATCCGGATTCTGCCTGCAGAGGGCAAGCAGCACATCATAATCATTTGAAAAGTTGCTGCATTGTTCCAGATAGTTTAAAAATTCCGTAGGATCGGACTTGAGCTTGTGTATATAGGTGACACTTTGTCTGACAACCTCCTCCATGGTGTCTAAATTCAATGCATTTATCATTTGATAACTCATTTTTTGTACCTCGCCAAGTTTACTTGGATGAGCCGTTTTGACAATACCAAACTGGCAGCCGTTTTTATGCACCCATTTGCACCAGTATGCATAGGATTTCCCGAATTTCAGCCATTTCATCGCATGATGCGTGGTGATTAATTCAATATCCTTCACAAAATGTTCGATTCCGAACATATCCGTTACGGTGGCGGTATCATACGTTTCTTTAAAATAGTCTTTAAAAAACGTTTGAATATTTGCAGAGAAAGCCGCCATTTTACAAAAGTGATGCCGCAGCAGCAAATAACCGTTTCCCCAGTCAGGGAACAGCCTGCTGTCTATCAGGGCCTGCCCGTCAAACAGGGTGTTTTTCAGCTTATAGGCAGGCACTTCTCTGGCATGGCAATGCTTCTTTGCATCGGTTTCAATGCTGATTACATTGGTGGTAAAATAGCTTTCAATATCCTTTAAAATTAAAATATTTTCAGGCTGGATCTTTATCTTGTCGATCATGGTGCTGGATATAAGAGGGGAGTAGGCGCTGATTTCCACCAGCATCGGGTCGGTTTTTGAAGGTTTGATTCCCATGCGAAGGAAATGCAGGGCTTTTTTGTACAATCGGTCGGCAATAAACATACAGGAGCCTTTTTTGGCTTTGCCGGCGCTGCGATAGAGCATTTTATAATGAATCGTTTCTGCATGCTTTATGTTCCCGTTTTTATCATGAGAAAAATAGGTCACAGTGGCTCCGTTTTTGTAGGTATGGTTTCTTATTTCAGCGGCGGTGTACGCGATGTAAGCGTTTCGGTTTTTATATGCGTTTTGCAGCAGAGAGGAGATTTTTTCTTCCTTTTTCTTTGCCTTTTCCATGAGATACAGATCATTGCGGATCTTCGCCAGGCGGTATTCCTGCCTGGCCTTTGCGGCAATCTTATATAAATGCTCCAATTCTTTCTGATAGGAACGTGATCCGAAATTGAATTCCAGACAAATGATGTCTCTGGGAGAAGAATCTCTTTGGATCTTTAATCCATGCTCCTTCAGATAATCACTGAACAGACTGTTGGTGAACATTGCCTCCTTGTATTCATAGTGATCACGAACGCCGGCATTGTACTCAAATAAGGTGCCTGCCTCGATATTTTTTATTTTTAATCCAAACTCGCTTATAAAAAACACTCCTTTCTTCCCCTAGAGGGATGCGCACGGCTTTTGCAGGGAGGATTCCGATAAATACGAATATAAATGAGCAGGCGTGGAAAGCTCCACATCTGTTTCGTTCTCTATCCACATACCGGGCTCCCATTTTCGCCCGTAATCCAGTTCAAAGCAAAAATAAGAAATTACATCCTTTGCATCCGCTTCACCAAAGCAGGCATGCAGTAATTTGATCACATCATCCACACAATTCGGCTGAAAGATGTATCCGTCAACCCCGTTTTTCTTAAGCTGCTTATTTAACCATTTTTGATAATCGTCGCTTTTTTTGGCATCTTCTATTACTTCTGTAAATAATTCTTTATCAATCATAATTTATAAATGTTTCCTTTCTGGTATCCAATATTGTTCCGTGAACCGATAGGGTCAATCTGTCTTTCCTATAGAATTCCTCCTGTATTTGTCATGGTTTTCTCTTTTTTTCTTACACTGGTCATCAAATCTTTGGTCTTGCATAATGCGGGCAGCGATAACGGAGCCATGTGTATCCTTCCCCCTGCAATCCGTATTGAAATCAGAAGGATAGATACATCCCCCAAAGGTGGTAGGATCCGTTTTATAAATCCCTGTTCGATTAAAAAAATTTGTCATTTGCTGCTAAAATCCCTCCTTTTCGTGTTAGAGTACGGTTAGAATCTTCTTTGGGTGCAAGAAGACTTTGCGGGTACCCGTTCGTGTACTCGCTACAAAAATAAACTTCTCCTTTTACTTGATAATTGGATCAAAATTTAGGTGAAAAAAATTTTTGGAGACAAAGGAAATATTGTTAAAAGAATAGCAAACAAATGTTCGAAAAAATGCTTGACAAATCAGAACATTCGTTCTATACTAGGAACTACATAGAAATGACCCATCCAAAGTCATACAAACGGTGGTGGCACACCTCTGATTCGGACAGGTCTTTCTGCTTACACATGAATTCGGCCGAAACGGCAGGTATTGCCTTGCAGAGTTCTTGCAGGGCAGTACTACAATTTGGCTGAGCAGAAACGCTCACTTGCATTCCACATAATTTTGAGGCATAAATCAAGTAAATCCAAGCGATTCTGCAAAAAATCACAATATATAGAAAAATACAGAAAAAATGACGGTATATATACGCTTTATTTAGATATAGGGCGATGAATTTTACCCGTGAGAGTTGAATAGGTTTTCAGACAGCATATATGTATCCGAAATTTATGAATTGGTTTGCAGAAATATAAAATATACCATACGCATAAACCCAATAGGATTGAGGAGGAAACTTGTATGACGATGGAAAAGAGGTTGAACGAATATTATTCGAATAATGCCGCAAAGCTTCATAAGATTGTGGACAAGATCTTACTGGCTTTTGGAGGATTGTCGGATAAGGATCTGGACGATTTTTATTCCCTGGCAAATGAGGTATTTGTGGAGGCGATGAGGGGATATGATGATTCCCAGTCGTTTGACGGCTTTCTGTATTCCTGCCTGTTAAATAAAATTAAAACCGAAATTACAAGAAGGAACAGGGAAAAAAGAAAAGCGGACAGGCTGGCAATTTCGATCGACACGCCTGTCGGAGAGGAGGACGGCGTTACCCTGGCCGACATAATCCCCGACCGCTTTAATCTCGAAAAAGAAATTTTCGGGGAAAAGGAGGAGGGATACAGTAAAAAGGCATTGCTGTATTTGGCCAGGCTGTCAAACATGCAGCGGGCTGTGCTGTATCTGATGATGGATGGGTATCTTCCGGGAGAAATCCGAGAAAAATTACAGATCACTAAAAAACAATACGCAGATTGCAGCACGGCCATTCATTCATACCGGAACATATCCGCATTACTTTAAAGAGAAATAAGAGATCGGAGGAATACACAAATGAAAAAAATACGGAAACAGACGTATACAATGGATATGTACTTAAATAAGGTACATGATTTGGACATTCGGAATGATTCGGATGTCCAGAGACAGTTTGTCTGGTCGAATGAACAGATCAATGAATTGATCCGAACCGTTCTTTCGGATGATTATATTCCTCCTATTATTCTTGGAGAAGAAGCTAATTCGCAGCTATGGATTGTGGATGGAGGGCAGCGGACAGCGGCCCTGAACAAATTCCGATATTACAATCATAAAATAACCTCGGCGATTGAAGATTCCATGATCGGATATAAGACAAAAGCCAGAGATACAAACGGAGAAGTACAAAGTGATACGGAGGGGAACATTATTTGGGAGAATGCGGTTTTTGATATTAAGAATAAAACGTATGATAAGCTCCCGGACGAGTTAAAAAAGAGATTCAATGAATATCAAATGGAGACCATCATCCATGAGCATTGTGATATACATAGAATTTCACAGCTGATTAAGAGATACAACAATCACACTGCCATGAATACAAACCAAAAAGCATTCACATATATTGATCACTTTGCCAGAGAGATTCGGGAAATTTTAGAAACCAGATTTTTTCTGGATTGCAGCGATTATAAAGAGAAGGAAAAGATAAAAGGAGTCGGAGAAAGAGTCATAATTGAGACGATTATGTGTACCTATCATCTGGCAGCCTGGAAACGTCAGACAAAGGAAATCTGTGCGTATCTGAATCAACATTCTTCCAAAGCAGAATTTGATAAGCTGGCGAATAATTTGCATCGGCTGGAATGCATCATCACGGCGGATATAAAAGATATTTTTAATGCAAAGGACTCGTTCCTTTTTTTAACATTATTTGACAGATTTACGAAATTGGGTGTGGATGATGCAAAATTCGCAGGGTTTCTTAGAGAATTTAAAAAGCATTTGAGGAAGAAAAGTGTGGAAGGACAATGCTTTGACGGGATCGACAGGGATCGCGGAACCAAAGACAAGGCCGTTATTCTTTCAAAGCTTGGCCTGCTGGAAACCTTAATGAAGGGGTTTTTAGGATTCAATGATGGGAATCCCGTTTTTTCAAATAAGGAGATTTTTATAGCAGAAACGGTTGGGATTGAGGCAGAAAAAGTACAGGATGACATGGAATTTTACGAGAATACGTTAATGGATCTTCAAGAAAAAACGATTAAACTCGGATCAAAATTGTTAGAGGATCAAAACAGGCTCTCTTTTCTGGCTATGGTTGCATATTCGTACAAAGAGGATGTGGATTTAGACGACTGGTTAGCGGAATATGCAAAGAATCATGATGCCTATCTGGCCGATCAAAAGAAGAACTATTTCCATATGGTAGAGGATTTGAATCGTTTTTTAAATCAGGAAAGATCAATCCCTTCAGAGATGCCCTTGAAATCGAAAGGATTTTAGAAACGGCCGCCCTGAGCTCCATGTGCACGTGCCGGTCTGCAGGAAAAGAAACAGTCCCGCTTTTGAATCCCTGATAGGATTAACTGGGTATAGGAAACATATTTTACAGTATGGATTCAGCCTCAAAACCAGTTTAAAAACGGAAAAAGATATGCTAAAATATCCACATATACCCTCCGCAGACAAGGGGGCACACAAAAAAAGAGGATCTCGCCCATGAAACACAGACCGCCGCCCGTCAAAACGTTCAAGGACAATTTAAAACAACTGTTTTTCGTCTATTCCCTGATTCCGGTGCTGGGCCTTTTGGCATTGGTGGGGATCGTGCTTCTGACGGCCGGGGGCCTTTTGATCGGCGGGAAAAACAGAGAGACAGCGCAAAAGATCGGCGGGGTCATGGAGCAGACCTTTGCAAAATACGAGGAGCTTCTATATACGCTGTGCGGCCGGCCGGGCATCGTGGATCCGATGACTTCTTTGACGAAGCGGCAGCAGATCGTTCGGCTTTTATATCAGGCATCCGTGGACAGCGGCTATGGAGCGCAGCTTTATATTGTAGACGCAGAGCAGAATGTCTGCGTCAGTACGGAGGAGGAGGTCTTCGGCAGCCTGGAAAGCGAGGCGGAGAAGAAATGGAAGATCCTTTTACGCCTTGAGAAAGCCGCAGAGGATACGGTCTGCTGGCATGTCAACCCGATGGGAAGCCAAAAGAGACTGTACATAGGGAAAAATGTCTTTGAGAATGGAGAACGGAAAGGTTCGGTCGTTCTCTCAATCGACGCGGGCCGGTTTTCGGAGCTCCTTTCAGGGCATACGCAGCGAAATCTTCTCGTGGATGAGACGGGCTGGGTTTTCGCGTCAGACAGCTATAACTTCATGGATGCAGTCGGCAGGCTGGGAAGCAAAATCCCGGAAAAAAACGGCTTTTTCCTCTACGACGGCGCATACTGCTACCTGACGCGGACGCCAGTCGGAGAGGGGATTCTTACCGTCTATACGATCACGGATTTTACGGATTCCATGACGGTTCTTGCCGCGGTGTCGCTTAGTGGCGTGCTTGTTCTGCTGGCGGTCTTTCTGTTTGCATTCGCAAATGCGGAGCGTCTGGCACAGACGAGTACGGCGGACATAAGCCGTATGAATGAAGCGCTGAACGAGGTACAGCGGGGAAATTTAAACGCATACCTGGATATTAAAAGCAGTGTAGAGTTCGCGAACATCGGAGCGTGCTATAATGGGATGCTGGACAGCCTAAAGCGCCAGATCGCGGCGAATAAAGAGCTTGCAGAGACTGTAGCCTATGCGCAGGTCAAGCAGCTTGAATCGCAGTTCAACTTTCATTTCCTGTTCAACACGCTCGACAATATCCGTTTCATGTGCCGCATTGATGCGGATATGGCGGAATTCATGACGGTTTCGCTGTCAAAGCTTCTCCGATACAGCATGAGCAATGCGAACGAGACGGTCACGGTGGAGGAGGACTTAAAGTATATCGGGATGTATCTGGATATTATCAGGGTCCGCTATGGGGAGCGGTTTGATTATATGATACAGCTTCCAGAGGAGCTTTTGGAGTGTGCAATGCCCAAGCTTCTTTTGCAGCCGATGATTGAGAACTCGATCAAATACGGCTTTGGAAACCGGGAGCACTTGAGCTTATGTGTAAAGGGCTTGGTGGAAGGAGAGAGGCTGGTATTTGTCTGCGAGGATGACGGAGAGGGGATCGCGGCGGAGGCATTAAAGAGGCTCTGCCACAGCCTGACGCTTTCCGTAAATGAGAGCCGGCATCTGGGGCTTTACAATGTGCACCGGAGGCTTAAGCTTTTGTACGGCGAGGAGTACGGAATCCGGGTGGAGAGCGAAAACGGAGTGCGGGTCACGGTTTTCCTGCCCTGCGTGCGCTCAGCTTCGGAGGAACGGGGGGAGATGAGGACATGAAGCTGCGGGTCGTGGTGGTAGAAGATGAATATTATGTGCGAAAGGGGATTATCCAGACCTTCGACTGGGAGAGCCTGGGCTGCGAGATCATCGGAGAAGCGGCCAACGGGAGAGACGGGATCGCGGTCATTGAGAAATTAAAGCCGGAGCTCGTGATTGCCGATATTGAGATGCCTGTGGTGGATGGGATCGAGATGGTGACGATTTTAAAGGGCAAGCAGTGCCGCTCTGAATTTATCTTTCTGACGGCGCACCAGAAGTTTACCTATGTGCACAGCGCGCTGAAGCTGGAGGCAGTGGATTATCTGTTAAAGCCGTTTCGCTATGAGGAGTTAAAGGCCTGCATCCGGAAAGTCAGAGTGCGTCTGGGGCTTTTGGATGAGAAAGAGGAGGTGCTTTTGACGGAGCAGGAGGTCACGGCCGAAAATGCCTACATAAAAAAGGCGCTTCTCTATGTGCGGGAGCACTATCCGGAGGAGCTTAAGGTCGGGGAAGTGGCAGAAAGCCTATCCTTAAGCGAGGCATATTTCTGCCGCCTGTTTAAAAAGGAGACGGGTTACACGTTCGGCCAGTATCTGACGAATTACCGGATGCATGTGGCGGCAGGGCTTTTAGCGAATTTCCCGATCAAAGTGGCCGATGCTGCCGCGCAGGTGGGCTTTGCGGACAGCAATTACTTCAGCGTGACCTTTAAGCGTGTGATGGAGCTGACGCCCAGCGAGTATCAGGAAGAACACAGGCGGTACTGACCATGTATAGAGAAACAGGTCAAAATTTTCGAGAGAAAGGTCAAAATTCTCGATTCGCACGCCCTCCTTTTTCCGATAAAATGGGACTATAGGAAATGATAGGTCAATTTCCCGTTTCCTATGAAAACAGATGATTCTACAAGAGGAGGAACTTTGCTATGAGAAAGACAAAACGTGCGCTGGCTTGTATGCTGGCGGCGGCTGTGCTTGCTTCTATGACCGCCTGCGGTTCGAAGGAAGCCTCAAATGATACGACGGCTGCGGCGCCTGCCGAGACGACGGTAGCCAAGGAGGCAAAAGAGGAGACGACAGAGGCGCCTGCCGAGACGACAGAGGCGGCGTCAGATGACGAGATGACGCTGGAGGAACTCATTAAGGCGGCCCAGGATGAGGCCTCTGCCCCGGGAGCCGGAAGCTTTGTGGTCTATGCGCCCACGAGCCGGATCTCGAAGGCTCTTGACGCATTCAAGGAGACCTATGGGATCGAGAGCGAATACTACAACGAGAGCGGCCAGGATCTGTATACGAAGCTGACCACGGAGCTTGAGGCGAAAACAAAGGACACCGCAGATGTGGTCCTGATGCAGGATTCCTATCTGTTCCAGACGCAGCTTGTCAATTATGATTATGTGACGAACTATGTACCGCCGTATCTCGCCGATGTGATCATCGAGGAGGACCAGGCTCCGCTCGTATGCTATTATTATAACAAGCTGTTTATCTATAACAACACCGACGGTTCCGAGGGGATCACGAACATCTGGCAGCTCACGGAGGAGGCATTTAAGGGCAAGCTGTTCATGAAGGACATCAGCAAAGAGTCCGTCAATAAAAATTTCCTCGCCATGCTGACAAGCGATGCATGGGCCGGGAAGCTCGCAGATGCGTATAAGGAGCAGTACGGAGCGGATATTACGCTGGATGAAGACTGCGAGAACGCAGGTTATCAGTTCATCAAGAAGCTCCTTGCAAATGTGACCTTTGGCTCCGGAGACGGCGACATTGCGACCGAGCTCTCCAATGGCCTCGGCGGCAACATGGGTCTGTTTGTTTATTCGAAGCTACGCGATGACAGCGTAGATCAGAACAAGCTGTCTGTTGCGGCATACAATGAGCCGCAGCCGGCCGGCTTCTCAGGCTTCATGTATCCGATGTATTTGCAGATGGTCACGAGTACGGATCGCCCGTATACATCCAAGCTTTTCATCTACTTCCTGATGACCGAGGACGGCTTTAAGTCCGCGTTCCAGACAAAGGCGGCCGACATCGGAACGTATTCCACCAATACGATGATCGCTCCGCTTGAGGGCGACAAAGACCTCGCATTCTGGAAGGAATGCCTGGTAAGCGAGGATCCGGTCTATCTTCCGGAGGCATACGCCGGCGGCGTGCTTGACTTTATTACCTACTGTACACAGTAATCCGCACGGAAAAACACATCTGGCGAATTCTTTTAAGGGGGCTGCAAATGTTCGTCTGCAGCCCTCTTTGCTGATTCGGCTTTACCGGCCGGCCGGATTTTGGAGTATCTATCGGAGGCTCTCGGCGAGCTTTTGGAGATGCTCTCCATACCAACAGGGGAGTTAGCTATGAATAAAACGAAAAATAAAGTCAGAGCTTTTTTCTCAAAGCCTGCCAACGTGATTCTTGTATGTTTCGCGGTACTTTTGGTTCTGCTTACACTGTACCCGCTCTGTGAGCTGGTACACCACACCTTTGTGGTTCATGCAACGGATGCCACCGTTCTGCCGGGACTAAAAAAGGGCGAGCTGACTGCGGCAAGCTGGAAAAAGCTTTTGCTTACCGAGTCTCATAAATACAGTCTGATCAATTTTTACCGGCCGATGTTTAATTCGGTGCTTCTGGCGACGCTGTCGGCCTTGTTTGCCCTGGTATTTGGCGGGACGGTGGCCTGGCTTGTGACCCGCTCCAACTTAAAGGCGAAAAAATTCATCTCCACCGTGTTCATTTTTCCCTACATCATGCCATCCTGGACGTTAGCCCTGTTCTGGCTCAACATGTTTAAAAACCCCGGCGTCGGAACGGGCTCCCCGGGCTTTGTGTATTCCCTGACGGGCTTTATGGCTCCGGAGTGGTTTGTGTACGGGCTGCTTCCGATGGTGATCGTATCAGGGCTTCATTATGCTCCGTTTGCGTACATTTTTATTGGCGGAATCCTCAGAAACATGGACGCAAACCTGGAGGAGGCGGCTACAATCCTTAAGACAAAACGGACGCGGATTCTCCTAAAGATTACGCTTCCAATCGTAAAGCCGGCGATCCTGTCAACGTTCCTCCTGGCGTTTGCGAGCGTAATGGGCTCCTATGCGGTGCCGATCTATCTGGGCTCTCCGGTTAACTTTTACGTTCTGACGACAAAAATGAAGACGCTGCAGACCACGGCCATCGGCCAGGCATACATCATTGCACTCGTGATGGTGATCGCCGGGGCGCTTATCATGATGGCGAACAGCCTTTTGACCGGAACCAGGAAATCCTACACGACGGTCACGGGGAAGTCTTCACAGATCTCCCTCGTTGATTTAAAGAGAGGGAACTTGGTCATCACCGGCGTGCTCTGCCTGCTTTTGTTTTTCGTCTGTATTATGCCGCTGTTTTCCTTTGCACTGGAGTCGATCATCATAAAGGCAGGTGATTACAGCCTGTCGAACATGACGTTCAATTACTGGCTTGGGGCATCGGGTTCCGTATCCACAACGGTAGGCGATACGGGAATTTTACGTGATCCGGCCATCTGGTCGGCCATTCAGACCTCTTTAAAGCTTTCTGTCTGCTGTGCGCTGATTGCGGGCTCATGCGGCGTCATTATCGGCTATGCGGTCGTCAGAAGGCGCGGCACAAAGCTGTCTCAGTGGGTCAGCGGCCTGTCGTTTTTCCCGTATTTGATTCCGGCCATGGCGTTTGGTGCAATTTATCTGGCAATCGCCTCGAGCTTCTCGTTTCTGGCGAATTCGTTCCTGGTGCTGGTGCTGGTGGGCTCGGTCAAATATCTGCCGTTTGCCACAAAGTCAGGGACGAACGCCATGTTGCAGCTCTCGGCAGAGATCGAGGAGGCGGCCACGATCTTTGGCATATCCTGGTGGAAACGCATGACGAAGATCATCATTCCAATCCAGAAGGCCAGCATTATCTCGGGCTTTCTTCTGCCGTTCACATCCTGCATGCGCGAGCTGTCTTTGTTCGTCATGCTGGTGAGCTCAAAGACACAGACATTAACTACGATGCTGATGACTTATAATGAAAAGGGCGCTTCCCAGTACGGCAACGCGATCAATCTTCTGATCATCGTCCTGGTACTGGCGATCAACTTTGCCGTCAATAAGCTGACGGGTGCGTCCATCGACAAAGGAGTAGGAGGAAACTGATATGCCGGAAATCGTACTGAAAAATGTGAAAAAGGTATTCGGAAATAAATTTGTGGCGGTTGACAACCTGGACATGTATATCGCAGACCGTTCGTTTATCACGCTTTTGGGGCCTTCGGGCTGTGGGAAGACGACGACGCTTCGGATGATCGCAGGGCTCGAGACGCCGACAGAGGGGGAGATCACGATCGACGGCGTGACGGTCTTTCACGCAGACAAAGGTATAAACCTTCCGCCGGATAAGCGTGATGTGGGCTTTCTGTTCCAAAACTATGCGCTTTGGCCGCATATGACGGTCTATAAAAACATTGCATTTGGGCTGGAAAATCTGAAATGGCCCAAAAAACAGATTGAGGAGCGGGTTGGGGAACTTTTGGATATGCTCAAGATCCGCCCGTTTGTGGATCGGTATCCGAGCGAGCTTTCCGGCGGGCAGCAGCAGCGCGTGGCGATCGCGAGGACGCTTGCGCCGAAGCCAAAGGTACTTTTTATGGATGAACCGCTCTCGAACTTGGATGCGAAACTGCGCGGAGAAATGCGGACGGAGCTGAAGCGTCTGCATGTGGATACGAACTCGACCTTTATCTATGTGACGCATGACCAGCTGGAGGCCATGACGCTTTCGACGAAAGTTTGTCTGATCGAGTCAGGGAAGCTGCAGCAGTTCGCGCCTCCGCTTGAGATTTATCAAAGGCCGGAAAACCTGTTTGTGGCGGATTTTATGGGGAATCCGACGATGAATTTCCTCCCGGCGAAGGTGCTTGAAAAGAGCGAGGAGAGTCTGGATCTGGAGTTTCATGGGAGAAGGCTCCGGTTCCATGCGGGCGGTTCCTTCACAGGAGACGTAAGGAGCGAAGTAATCCTGGGAATCCGGCCGGAGTATGTGACGCTTTGCGGGGATGGGAAGCTGGAGGCGTCGGTCTATACGACTCTGCCAACCGGGATGGAGACGACGGTACGGATTATGCTGGATGGAGAGCTGATTTCGGCGGTTGTGTTCGGTTGTGTGGATTATCCGGTTGACGCGCCGGTACGGTTTGCGTTTGCAGGGGAGAATATCCTCGTGTTTGATAAGGAATCGGGAAAGCGAGTGGGCGTTGGGGAGCTCACTGCGGTATAGCATTTTCGGGCACGCTTCGGCGCTTGAAGTTGGGGCGTGCGCCTGCCCCTTTTTTGTGCATGCTGGGAGTGGAGAGCAGCAGAATCAGTCCAGCAGAGCCGGTTGCTTTTTTTTGTTCTTCTATGGTATACTCCTTGTAAAAAATGGGACAGGGGAGTAAATACGATGGTGACAAAGATTTATGAGAATCCGGATATTTTTAAGATTGATGTTCCGCTGCCGGATAATCCGCTGAAAAATCTGAATTGTTATGTAATACGGGACAGTGGAGAGACTCTTATTTTGGATACGGGCTTTAATCGGGACGAGTGCAGGGAGGCGCTTTTAGCAGGTCTTGATGAGCTGGAAGCCGATTGGGAGAAGACCCATCTGTTTTTGACCCATCTTCATTCGGATCATACCGGGCTGGCGCCTGCCCTGATGGAAGGGAAGCCCGGGAAAATTTATATCAGCCGGATTGATCATGAAATTTTAAAGGCCGGCATGGAAGAAGAACGTTGGAGAAATATGGATGCGATCTATTTCAGGGAGGGCTTCAGCAGAGAGGAGCTGACAACGCTTCGCGTATCCAATCCGGCCAGGGGCTTTAAGCCTCCTAAATTTTTTGAGGCAGAACATATCTGTGACAATGACAGGATTTGTGTCGGAAACTGGGAGTTTCGCTGCGTATTTGTACCGGGGCATACGCCGGGGCAGATGTGCCTGTACTGTGAAAAAAAGAAACTGATGTTTACGGCCGATCATGTTTTATTCGACATCACTCCGAATATCACCTTCTGGCAGGGGATGAAAGATTCTTTGGGTGCCTATCTGGACAGTTTGGTTAAGATACGCGGTTTTGAGATTGAGACGGCCCTGCCCGCTCACCGGAATAACCAGACGGATGTGTATACGCGCATTCGCCAGATCGTCGAACATCATCTTGTGCGGCTTTGCGAAACAGTCGATGCGCTGGCAGAATTTCCCGGCACGCATGCCTCGCAGATCGCCTCCCGGCTGCAATGGTCCATGAGGGGAAAGACATGGGATGAATTCCCTCTGTCGCAGAGATGGTTCGCTGTGGGGGAGACGATCGCGCATCTGGATTATCTGATCTGTTGCGGGCTGGCAGAAAAGCGGGAAGGAGAGCAGAATACATACCGCCTTCTTGGGTCTGTAGGGGCATGTAAGGCGCGGCTTCGGGAGCTTTGGGAAGCGTACAGAGGCTGAAGTCCGATACAAAACCTAATTTTTAAAGGCCCCGCGCCGCGGTTCCCTGCGGAATCCGGAGAAGGGCCTTTTAGTAGGCTTAAGTATCTCTGATACCCTCATATCCCAGATCAGCCGACAACTCGGCCGCGTAATGCTGGACGAGCCGCCTCTGTGTGAAAAGATGTGCGTCGCTTTCAATGCGGACCTTTGGGGCGATGATGCCGATGGAGCCGGCAAGCAGACCGGACGAATTGAAGATCGGGGCGCCGATACCGACCGCGTCGTTGACGTATTCGCCGCGGGTGATCGCAAAGCCGTCTTTGCGGATTTGTGTGAGTTCCTTTCGCAGGACATCCGGCTGCGTCTCGGGAAACGCACGGTCATGAAGCACGATCGTATTTAGATAGTCTTCAATAAAGGAGGGCGTCTGCCATGCCAAAAGGACCTTGCGGATTGCGCCGCAATGCAGATACATTTCGTAGCCGAACTCCTCGACCACCTTTAAATGGCTGGGGCCGTCCACCTTTTCGATGACGAGGCCCTTGCTGCCGACCGGGATAATCAAATAGGAATCTTCTTTTGTTTCCACGGTCAGGGCAGTAAGAATCGGGCCGGCTGCGTCCTGTAAGCGTATGCCGCGGGCGGCCGCCCTTCCCAATGGAATCAAAGCCGGACCCAGGCGATAGGTATGGGCCCTCTCATCCCGTATAACATATTTTTTGTCACAAAAGGTCTGCAGGATCCGATGCACCGTACTCGGGGGCAGATCCATGGTTTCAGCCAGCTCTGCGATAGAAAAGCTTCCGTTTTTTTCTTTTAGGACTTCAAGGAGCTCCATGGAGCGGAGAAGGCTCTGGATCATGCATTTGCATCCTCCACATCTTCTTCGACAGTCGCCCCGGGTGTTTGGGTCTGCGTCTCCTGCGCAGCCGTCTGCACGTCAGACGTCTGGGCGGGAACGGGTTCGCCGTCAGCGGTGTGGGATTTTGCCGGATCGAGAGTGATGTAGGTGCGGTTGACCGCATCCTGGCAGGGGACGGGGCTGTCATGCTCCGTTCCGTCTGCGTTCTCCTCATAGTCGTGGAAGTCTTTATCAAGCTCATCATTAAAAGATTTATATTTCAAATAATAGGAAATCCCCGCGGCAGCCGCGCCAAGCGCCGCGCCGAGGACGATCAAAAGTCCGGTTCTTTTTTTTGACATGGTGATTCTCCTTATTTAGATTATATCCTCTATCATAATCGAAAAAGCCAAAAAAGAAAAGGGATAATTAGAAAGAAAATAAAAAATTGTTAAACCGGGAGGAGAGTAAGGCCGTTGTTTTGGCAAAAGTACGCTGTATGCCTCACAGTGGTAACAAATTTGACGCTGTCAAATCACAATTTTACGGAAACGGCACTCCGGGTTCAGCTTCCTTTTTTGCCGCGTAAGGAAGTACAGGGGGCAATGAACGAAGAATTTCGTCCCTCCGGCGGCAAAACCGCCCGGAGGCTGCCGCAGGGGATATTGCCAAGTTAATAAAATATTTATAAAAAATTAGCACTCGACTCTTGACAGTGCTAATAATGCGTGCTATAACATTAACTGTGACAAGGAGCAAGAGAAAAAGCCAACATCAAGCTTCAATAAAAAAGAAAGCACAAGGAGGAGTCAGTGATGAAATTAGTACCATTATTTGACAGGGTTGTTTTAAAACAGTTAATTGCAGAAGAAACGACGAAGTCCGGCATCGTTCTTCCGGGCCAGGCAAAGGAAAAACCGCAGCAGGCTGAGGTA
Source organism: Lachnospiraceae bacterium (assembly GCA_022792295.1). GTDB lineage: Bacteria > Bacillota > Clostridia > Lachnospirales > Lachnospiraceae > CANQGL01. The sequence goes on along the minus strand of JAAWAR010000108.1, from coordinate 408 downwards.
ATTGCGGTAGGCCCCGGCGGAGTCGTAGACGGCAAGGAGATCACAATGCAGGTCAAAGCCGGAGATAAAGTCATCTTTTCCAAATATTCGGGAACGGAAGTTAAGGTGGACGAGGAAGAATACATCATTGTAAAACAGAACGATATTCTGGCAGTAATTGAATAAAGCCGATGGACGGACGCGCTTATTTCAGACAAAATGGCTTGTATCCGGCAGACTGCGTTAGATTCACAAAACGGCATCTGCGGCATCGCCTCATTCGTCGGCCCTGCCGATGAGCAAATATCCTGCACAGTTTCGTCTGATATAAATAGGTCGGCACACCGGAAAAAGAGCATTGTATAAATTTTGATTATCATGATGGAGGAATGAAGACATGGCGAAGGAAATTAAATATGGCGTAGAGGC
>JAAWAR010000013.1 GCA_022792295.1 Lachnospiraceae bacterium | reverse complement strand
GCCTGCCTTCTTGCGCATGAGGATGAACATATGGTCCAGCCCAAACTTGTCTACATCTCTGATTCCACGGAAATCGGCACGATCTACTCTAAAGCGGAGCTTGCCGCTCTCTCTGCCTTCTGCAAACGCCACGGTCTTCTGCTCTATTTGGACGGCGCGCGCTTAGGCTCCGCCCTGACCTCGGACGCCAATGATCTCTCGCTTTCTGATATTGCCGAGCTTGTAGACATGTTCTATATCGGCGGCACGAAAAACGGCGCGCTGTTCGGCGAGGCGCTTGTGATCGTAAATCCCGCATTGAAAGAAGATTTCCGATTCATGATCAAAAACCGCGGCGCCATGCTCGCCAAGGGCTTTGTAGCCGGAATCCAGTTTGAGGAACTGTTTTTTGACGAACTGTTCTTTACCTTGGCAAGGCACGCCAATGAAATGGCCGGGAAGCTAAAAAAGGGACTCCAGGAGGCAGGTTTCTCCTTCCTGTCCAACTCACCCACGAATCAGCTTTTTCCTATTCTTCCAAACACGCTCATCGAATCGCTGGAACAGGATTTCGCCTTCTACCGCCAGGAAAAAATAGACGCCGATCACACGGCCATACGCCTCGTGGCCTCCTGGGCCACACCTGATGAGGCAGTGTCCGCATTCCTTCATGCATTGAACCCATAAGGAATGGATCAGCTACGAGCCTTTGTCTGCATACCAGACAGAAAGGCAGAAGATATAACACATATACAGCCATAAAGAAAAGGCGTAAGGCCCTTATAAAACGATCCGGGCCTTACACCTTTTCTTTTGAGTTATGGGATAAGCTTTCTGTTACCCTACATGAAAGGCTCCCGTTCCCGGATACACCGCGCCGGCTCCCAGCTCCTCCTCAATCCTTAAAAGCTGGTTATATTTCGCAACCCGCTCACTCCGGCTCGGAGCGCCTGTCTTGATCTGGCAGGTGTTTAATGCGACGGCCAGATCCGCAATCGTTGTGTCCTCTGTCTCGCCCGAGCGATGGGAGGCGATCGCCGTGTAGCCTGCCGCATGCGCCAGCTTAATGGCTTCCAGTGTCTCGGAGACGGAACCGATCTGATTCAGTTTAATAAGAATCGAATTGCCGCAGCCGAGCTCAATGCCCTTCTTAAGCCGTCTGGTATTCGTGACAAACAGATCGTCGCCGACAAGCTGCACCTTCCCGCCAAGCTCTTTCGTCATGAGCTTCCAGCCTTCCCAGTCTTCCTCATCCAGACCGTCCTCAATCGAGCGGATCGGATATTTCCCGCAAAGCTCCTTCCAGTGCTCCACGAGCTCTGCAGAGGTAAAATGTCTTCCGCACTTTGGCAGGACATACTCTCCCTTCTGGCCGCCCTTCCATTCACTCGAAGCGGCATCCATCGCCAGGACAAAGTCCTTTCCCGGCTCATATCCCGCCCGCTTTACGGCCTCCAGGATATACTGAATCGCCTCCTCGTCGCTTGAGAGATCCGGCGCAAAGCCGCCCTCGTCACCGACAGAGGTAGCCAGCCCCCGTTCCTTTAAAAGCGCCTGTAGCGCATGGAAAACCTCCGTACACCAGCGAAGCCCCTCTTTAAAGCTTTCCGCTCCCACTGGCATAATCATGAATTCCTGCACATCCACAGTGTTGGCTGCGTGCGCGCCGCCGTTTAAGATATTCATCATCGGCACCGGCATGCGGTTTGCATTTACACCGCCCAGGAAACGATACAGCGGAATCCCAAGTGACTGCGCTGCCGCCCGCGCACAGGCAATCGACACCGCTAAAATCGCGTTTGCACCCAACGCCGATTTATCCGGAGTCTGATCCGCGCTAATCATCGCCTGATCCACGCCGTAAATGTTTGAGGCGTCGAGACCACAGAGCGTATGATGAAGCAGTCCGTTGATGTTTTCAACCGCCTTCATGACGCCCTTTCCGCCAAACCGGCTCTTATCCTGATCCCTGAGCTCCAACGCCTCAAATTCACCGGTGGAAGCTCCGCTCGGGGCAGCCCCGAGCCCCACTGTCCCGTCTGCCAGCCAAACCTCGGCCTCCACCGTCGGATTCCCCCGCGAATCAATAATTTCCCGTCCTGCTACCTTTTCGATCTTCAGATTGTCCATATAGCTCCTTCCCATCTGTCCATGAAAAAATCATTTACTGTCTCGGGGCTATTTTCTCATAAAGGAGCCGTTTTTATGCAGACGCCGATCCGAAAAGCTATTTCTGTTCCAGATAATCGATTGCCGTCTGCGCGAGGAGAGCCGCGCCTCTCCACAGTACATCCTCATCCATATCAAAACGGCTGTTATGCAGAGGCCATACCTCTTTCCCTTCCTTCCCGGTTCCGAGCCATACAAACGCACCCTGCTTCTCTTTTAAATAGAAAGAAAAGTCCTCTGCCGGCATCGCAGGAAGCTGTACATCGACAATTCCCTCCTCGCCAAACAGCGAGACTGCGCTCTTTCGAATCAAAGCCGCATCCTTTTCATGATTGACAAGTGCCGGATAGCCGCGCCCATACACAATGTCGGCGGTTGCACCGGACTGTAAGCAGATCGAATCCAAAAGCTTCCGCAGCGCGTCCTCAATCATGTCTCTTGTGTCCTCGTTTAACGTCCGCACAGTTCCATCCAGGATACATTCTCCTGCTATGATATTGTACCGCGTCCCTGCATTAAAAATACCGAAGGTCACAACCGCATTATCGAGCGGGTTTACTCTGCGGCTCACTACTGTCTGCGCCGCCATCACAAACTGGGAACCCAAAACCACCGCGTCAATTCCCTGATCCGGCTTTGCACCATGGGCCGTTTTTCCATGAATCGTGATCGTAAAATGATCTGTAGCCGCCATCAGAGGACCTGCCTTCACGCCAACCTTTCCGTGCGGCAGATCCGGCCATACATGCAGCCCGAAGATTGCCGCCGCATCGTCGAGATAGCCTGACTCCAGCATCGCACGGGCTCCCCCGACCGGCGAGAGCTCCTCCGCCGGCTGGAACACCAGCTTGACCGTCCCTTTCAGTTCTGCCCTTCTCTCAAGCAAAAGCTTCGCCGCTCCCAAAAGCCCCGTCATGTGGCCGTCGTGTCCGCAGGCATGCATTATGCCGTCGTTCTTGGATTTATACTCCACGTCGTTCATTTCCTTGATCTGAAGTGCGTCCATATCCGCCCGTAGCGCCACGACACGGCCTTCTTTTTCCCCTTTTATAACACCGATGACACCGTAGCCGCCCACGTTTTCAATCACCTCGTCGCAGCCCATCTCCATCAGATACTCCGCCACTTTCTTGCTGGTACGCACCTCGTGCTGCGACACCTCCGGATATTCATGAAAATCCCGACGAATCTTCACCAGCTCCGGCATCCATTCCTTTGCTGCATCCACCAAATTCCTCATTATAATCCCCTCCTGTTTTATCAAAAATGCAAAAAGGGAAGTCCGCATGGTCCTGTCTGCGAGCTCCCCTTCCTTTTCATTTCTTAAAATTTATTCGCTGCAAATTTTGCGTCCTGTCCCGCTACAACCGCACAAATATCGTCTGCGACCGTCTCACAGCAGCGGATTACGGACTGCTCCGTTGTGGCCGCCGTATGCGGAGTCAGAATGACATTGTCCAGGGAATAGAGCGGGCTGTCAAGCGGAAGCGGCTCCCTCTCGGTGACATCAAGGCCGGCACCGTTGATTACCTTCTCCTGCATGGCCTGAATCAATTCTGCCTCGTTTACCACCTCTCCTCGGCTCGCGTTGATAAAGGATGCAGTGGGCTTCATAAGCTTGAACTGACGCATTCCGACGCTGTGCTCAGTCTCAGGCGTAAGCGGCGTGTGAAGGCTGACAAAATCCGCCTGTCTAAAGACGTCATCCTGCTCGGAAACAAGTGTTAAAAGATCGCCGACCTGCTCCTGCTTTAAGAAGGGATCATAGCCAATCACGTTCATGCCAAAGCCACACTTTGCAATCGTCGCCAACATGCGTCCGATTCTTCCACAGCCTAAAAGTCCCAGTGTCTTTCCCTGCAGCTCATAGGTGTTCTCAAGTCCGAAACGGATCTTGTAGTTGCCGGAACGGAACTGTTTATCCACATAGTTAAAACGACGCGCACACGCCAGCATCAAAAACGCTGCCTGCTCCGCAACAGACTGCGCATTCTGGCCCGGTGCGTATACGACACGGATCTTTCTCTCAGTCGCGGCCTTAATGTCGATGTTGTCAAGACCCGCGCCCTGCTTTCCAATGACCTTCAGATTCGGGCCCGCTGCATCCATCATTGCTGCAGTGATCGGCTCGGTACGGCACATGATCGCCTCGGGCTTTAGTGCCTGAAGCTCCTTAACGTAACCAGCCTCGTCAAAGAAGTGCTCCGTGACGACTGCCTTTCCGCCTGCCGCTTCAAAGATCTTTGTCGCCACCTCGCTGATCTGTACGGTGTAAAAAACTGTAAAAGCCATGGTATAACTTCCTCTCTCTTATTATTATTGAACGCAAACAGTACGGTATCAACCGGCTGCTGCCTGTCAATCGCTCCCTTCGATCCGTGCCTCTCCCTGTTGTCTGATACAGTAACCGTTCCGGTATCTTCACTGCTACAGGAAAAAATCCATCCTAAATCACCTGCGGCAATGGATTTTTGCTCGTTTTTCTACATTTTCATACGGTCAGCGCAAAACAAGTGCGCAGACCTGTCTGAATGGTTGTCCGATACACACAGATGGGGGTCCCGCGGGGACATATCTGCCCCGCAGTAACCCCCACTATTTCCTGCAGTAAAGTTCTGTCAAAAAATTGTTTTTTTCTTACCAGGCAATGCCCTGCGCCATCATAGCATCTGCTACCTTCTGGAAGCCGACGATGTTTGCACCTGCTACCAGGTTGTAGCCAAGGCCATACTTCTCAGCAGCCGCAGCAGAACCGTCATGGATATCGGTCATGATCTGGTGAAGCTTGGAATCAACTTCCTCAGCTGTCCAGGAAATTCTCTCACTGTTCTGGCTCATCTCCAGACCGGATACAAGAACGCCGCCTGCGTTGACCGCCTTAGACGGAGCAACGATCATGTTCGGCTGATCCATTAAGAAACGAAGCGCCTCGTTGGTAGTCGGCATGTTGGCAACTTCGATGTAGTACTTGATGTTGTTGGCAACGATTCTCTTTGCCTGCTCAAGATCCACATCGTTCTGGGTTGCGCACGGCATAATGATGTCAACCTTCTCGCCCCACGGCTTGTCGCCTGCAACGAACTTGCAGCCGAACTTGTCCGCATAATCCTGAACCTTATTGCGGCCGGAAGCTCTCATCTCAAGCATGAAGTTGAACTTCTCCTCGGTGGTAATTCCATCCGGATCGTAGATGTAGCCGTCCGGGCCAGACAGAGTAACCGGCTTTGCGCCAAGCTGTGTTAACTTCTGTACGGCGCCCCATGCCACATTGCCGAAACCTGCCAGAGCAACGGTCTTGCCCTTAAGCGTATCGTTTTCATGCTTCATAACGGCATCCAGGTAGTAAACAGCACCAAAACCGGTTGCCTCCGGGCGAATCAGGGAACCGCCGAAGGAACGTCCTTTACCGGTGAGAACGCCGTTCTCGAACGCGCCTTTGATCTTTCTGTACTGACCATACAGATAACCGATCTCACGAGCGCCTACTCCAAGGTCACCGGCCGGAACGTCAACATCCGGTCCGATATGGCGGATTAACTCTGTCATGAAGGACTGGCAGAAACGCATAACTTCTCTGTCGCTTCTTCCGTTCGGATCGAAATCAGAACCGCCCTTGGCGCCGCCCATCGGGAGGGTCGTAAGGCTGTCTTTAAAGGTCTGCTCAAAGCCTAAGAACTTCATAATGGAAAGGTTTACGGACGGAGCAAAACGTAAGCCGCCCTTGTACGGTCCAATTGCGCCGTTAAACTGTACGCGGTAGCCGGTGTTTACATGGATATTTCCGTTGTCATCCTCCCACGGAACACGGAACTCAATGACTCTCTCCGGAATAACCATTCTCTCAAGAAGGGCAACCTTCTCATACTCCGGATGTGCATCTACAACCGGGCCAAGGGAAGATAATACTTCCTCAACGGTCTGGCAGAACTCCGGCTCATTCGCATATTTCTTTTTAACGTCCTCAATTACCCGTTCAACATACTTGCTCATTTTCGCAAATACCTCCTTAAAAATTTGGTTTACCCCTGTGCCTTTGGCACGAATAAGAGACTCAAAATACATTTTTGTGTCTTTTTATCAAGATGGCTGATTTTAAGTGGGATCTTTTTTCCCTTCTGTATAAACAGTTGCAACAGAATATGTAATACCACCATTTTCGCGTGGTTTCACGAATCCGTTTTTTGTTTGTCCACGTCAAACCTGCGCCGTTCCCCTAACCGCCGCAGATAAAAAATCAACCTCTTTTTTAAGACTTGAGTATTTCATGTCTTTTATTTGCTCCAATTCTAGCATATTCCTTTGACTTTGTCAATGCTTTGTGCTACGATTCCCTTAGAAAAAAATTTATCGACATTCTTGTCGGCAATTCATCCGCCAATATCCAGAAAGGAGTCTCCGAATTATGATTACTATCAGTGTCGTCAGTCCTGCAAAATCCATGGATGTCATCGACCGTGCCATCTCCAGAAAGGATTTCGGCTGCCTGTTTCAACGGTACGTCTACGACCGGCTCGAGGAAATTAAGGACATATACGACCAGTGCAAAGACACCTGTGACGTCATTTTCTTTTCGGGCGAGCTTGGATATTCTTATGCCCTGACCCACATCGACAATCTCCAGGTGCCCTGCTCCCTGGTCGTCTACGAGGAAAAGCATCTGTTAAGCATCCTTTTGAATTTTGTGATCCGTTATCCTCATATCCCTCTGAATCGGGTCTACATGGATTTTTTGACACCGGTCAACGACTTTATGAATCTAAAAAAATATCTGAACCCCGATTTCATGCCATACGTGTTTGAAAACACGCTTTACAATTACCAGACCTTAAAGGAACGGGCTGAGGAGCTCTGGAATGCAGGAAAAATTGATATTATGTTAACCAGAACCACCAATCAGCTTGAAGTGCTGAACCGCTTAAAGATCCCCTATATCCATCTGTTGCCAACCGAAGAAATGGTGCAGGACTCCATACGCAGCGCCATTGATGCGATCCGTTTAAAACAGAGGAGCGACGTCACAAAGCTCGTAATTTTAATCAAATTGATTTATCCCGAGCACATCACTTCCCAGGACCGGGAATATCTCGAAATTACGCTGCACAAATATCTGCTGGACTTTCGGAAGGAATATCTGTACGATTTTTCCATTCACTCGGTATCCAACCGATTCGAACTCGACGCGGATGGAGATCTCTATAAAAACAGTTTTTCCCGGATTCAGGATCTTATTGCCTACCTCGATCAGAAGGGCGACCTGGATTTTCGTGTGGGAGCCGGCTTTGGCCATTCTCTCGGAGAAAGCCACTATCACGCCGACGTCGCACTCGCTGAGGCTATTAAATATGGAAAGAACGACGGTTTTATCATACACGGTGACGATAACACCCTGACTGGCCCTCTTTCCCTGACAAATTCCTTAAATTACAGCTATTCCAACACAAAGGCCCTTTCTTATTCTCAGAAAAACGGCATCAGCGGAAGCAATCTCTTGAAAATTGTCGGCCTGTTCCAGATGGATGAGAATGCCGTCATCACAGCCGCCTCACTGTCCCAGTGGCTGAACATCACAAGCCGAAGCTGCAACCGAATCCTTCAGCAGCTTCTTGATTCCGGCCTGATCTGCGAAATCGAGAGCCAGAAACCAGAGGGGAAGGGCCGGCCGACCAGACAGTATCGTTTCGTAAAAAAACGTTTCCTCAGAGAATTTTTTTAGGCCGGCCAGGCTGCATGCCTTTCCAAAATTTCCGTAAGTGCGCTGCCGCTGCTTGTATGGCAGCGCACAATATCCGTTTTTTCCTTATCTATCTTGTCCAAAATACAACGGAGCATCTTATGGGAAACCGTACTGGTGAACAAAATAAGCAGATCCGGACTGCCGATCTGCTTGTGCAGCCCGGTCCGCATCTGTGTAAATACCTTTGCCTTATATGTATGCTGTTCGCAGATTTCCTTGTACTGCCTTACCATACGGTCATGTCCCCCGATGATCACAACACTCACGTCTTATATCCTCCCTGTCTTTGCCCATATTTATTTTTTGAATAAGTTAGTTATTGCTAACTTATTCCATATATTAGCACAGACTAACTTTTATGTCAATCCTTTTACCGTAAGCCGCACTTTATGCATTCTCCCAGGCATGATCCAGACAGAGCAAGCTAGAATCACAGAAGCCGGCAGTCTCCTGCCCCTTCCACGCTTCTGCGGGATTTGACCCGATTAAAAAAACGTGCTATACTGACAGCACCAGGCAAAGGGTTTTACCGGTACAGAGCTTTCCGTACCGGATGCGGGACCATGAAGGAGGGGGTATTTTTGAAAATACAGGAATCTGCTGAAAACTATCTTGAAATGATCCTGATGCTGGGCCTCCGGCAGCCGTATGTCCGCTCAATCGACATTGCCAACGAGCTGGGTTTTTCCAAGCCGAGCGTAAGCGTCGCCATGAAGAATCTGCGGACCCAGGGGCATATTTTAGTCGATGAAAACGGACATATTACGCTGACCGCCTCTGGACGCCAGATTGCGGAAACCATCTATGAGCGCCACACGGCCCTGTCTGAGTGGCTATCCCGTTTGGGTGTTGACAAAAAAACGGCCGCCGAGGATGCCTGCCGCATTGAACATGTCATCAGCGCCGAAAGCTTCGCCGCTATTAAAAGACATATTCAGAATACAAACGGAATTTCCCGTTAAAAGGAGCCTGCATCCTTACAGGCTCCTTTTTCTTATTCTCCCGGGCTCATGCTTTTTTCTCGAACTCCTCTGCCACGCTGACTAAAAGTTCTCTGATTTTCAGATGCTGCGGGCAGATTTCCTCACATTTCCCGCATTTGATACAGTCGGACGCTTTTCCGTTCTGTTTTGTATGTACGCTGTTATAATAAAAATCACTGTTCCAATTCTGGAAGGTCTTTTTCGCATTCATACAGGCAAACAGATCCGGAATGGAAATCTTCTTCGGGCAGCCCGCCGTACAGTAGCGGCAGGCTGTACAGGGAATCAGATTCATGGAATGAAAAATTTCCCGCACCTGCTCGACCGCTTCTTTCTCCTTTTCAGAAAGAGGCTCAAACTCTTTCATGAAGCCGATATTTTCCTTCATCTGCTCCAGAGTGCTCATACCGGAGAGCACCATCCGGATTCCCTCAAAGCCGGCGGCAAACCGGATCGCATAGCTGGCCGGGCTCCCGCCTTTCAGTGCCCCAAAGACTTCCTCCGCTGCCTTGGGCAGGCTGGCCAGGCTCCCGCCCCTCACAGGCTCCATCACAATCACCGGTTTTTCGTGCTTTCTGCATATTTCATAACACTTGCGGCTCTCTATGGCCGAATCGTCATAATCCACGTAGTTAAATTGAATCTGCACCACCTCAACCTGCGGATATTCGGTGAGAATCTGCTCCAACACCTCGGCGCGGTCATGGAAGGAGATGCCAAAATGGCGGATTTTTCCTTCTTCTTTTAATTCCAGCGCCGTCTCATAGGCTTTGCAGCGCTTGAATTTTTCAAAATTCTCTGTTCCCTGGGCGTGCATCAGATAAAAGTCAAAGTAATCGACGCCGCACCATGCAAGCTGTTTTTCAAAAAACGGCCGAATCTCCTCCTGTCTGTCAAAATAAGGCGCCGTCAGCTTATTCGTCAGGATAAAGCAATCACGCGGATGGCGTTTTGCCAGGCAGTCCCTTATCGCCAGCTCACTTTTCCCGTCAAGGTATCCGTGGGCCGTATCAAAGTAATTAAAACCTGCCCGCAGAAACACATCCACCATCTCGCAGACCTGTTTCTTATCCACCTCGCCGCCGTTCATCGGAAGCCGCATACAGCCAAAACCGAAATTCTTTTGAATCAGATCCATTTTAAAGCCCCTTTCCTTTATGCTTTTTATATGCTCCTGCCGCTATTCTACATTCCGGTAGCTGCTACCGGTCAAGCCTTTTTTCATAACTTTTCCGCAGCTTTTCCTATGCATTCGTTTTGTCCACACACTCATCTGCACTCTAAAATTCACACGGACGGAATTTGATAGACGAAATTTGAGGGACATGGTATAATCTCGGCAGAGATTATACCGCGCCGTTTTGCCTCCGCCCGTTTGGGCGGACTCATACCTTGGCAAATCACGCGCATCTTCCCGGAGGGATACCAATTTCTAGGAATGTCGTATACGCACCCTGTCCGGTATTTTTTTAAGAAGGGATGGATCACCATGAAAAGAAAAACAACACGGCTTATGCTGGCGGCGGCACTTCTTGCCTCTTTCAGTATTCTCTCTGGCTGCCAAGACAAGACGGACGGAAACGAAAAAACAGCCTATGAATACGGAATGGAGCTCGCCACCACGGCAGCAGAAATGGCGAAGAATGAAAACTACGGCGCCATATTCTCCACAAGTGAGGAAATCAAGTCGTTCACGCAAAAAATTGCTGCAGGAAACTACGAAGTACCGTCTTCTGTCTACAAAATATCTCCTCCAGACATAGAATCCCTTGCCGCCTCCCTTGGTATGCCCGACTTCTATAGCGGTCTTTCTGAGACGCTGCTTGAGCAGATCAATCACCAGGCCTCCTCTGTCGCCGTAAGTCAGCTCACCGCATCCGAAGGCACCGTGGCTCTGGCCGCCTCATCCATCTACCGGGCGAACAAGGTCTTTGTATGTCAGGAGCTTGAGGCAGACTGCATCTATCTGTACCTGTTTGACCAGGGCTATCCGGTCGCTGTTACTTTTACAGTCGGTGAAAACGGCGCCGTCAGCGCCACGGGCTCCTTCGTGATCTGCGAGGAACTGCAGAATGCCTCCGCCGATGAAATACCGGAGCTATTAAACACGCTTTTTCCGCTTTTGGGATGCAAGGCGGAGAAGCTTCCATAAAAAAGGATTATTTTCATGTATACAATGAAACAGACCTGCGAAAAAACAGGCATGCATTACGAGACGCTGAAATTCTACTGCAACCAGGGTCTTATCCCAAACGTAAAGCGCGACAAGGCCAACCGCAGAATCTTCGACGAACAGGACATCGAATGGATTCACAGCTTAAGTTGTCTGAAAAAATGTGGTATGACCCACCGCGAGATGAAGGAGTATCTTGCCCTCTGCGGGCAGGGACGGGAGACAATCCCCGAACGTCTACATATGCTGGAAAAAAGGCGGAACTCCCTCTTAGCTTCCATGGCGGAGCTGCAAAGCTCCATTGATTTCATTGACAGAAAGCAAAGCCTGTACACACGCCTTCTGGCGGAAGAACCTCTTACTTAAATGAACCGGCAGAATCTACTGAAACGGTATCACCATTCACTTCTCAGCTAATTTCCCTTCTGACTGGCCGGGAGCCAGTGTATGGAACCGGTGCTCCTGGCCGACCATCGCCAAAAGTAATTCCAAATGACGGCCGAGTGTAGAGTACGTTCGCTGGATTCCCGGCAAACCGTAACAAACAGAAGCTCCCAACTGACATTTTTTTCACTGACATGTTGTTTTTTTCGAGGGATGTGAGGTATAATTGAACCAAAGGAGGTATTTATCTATGAAAATGACATTCCGTTGGTACGGAGAAAACAGCGATTCCGTAAAGCTCTCCCAGATCAAGCAGATTCCCGGCATGTCCGGCCTGATGGGTTTTCTTGATTACAAGGCGGCCGGTGAGGTTTGGACCGAGGAAGAAATCAAGTCCTATATTGACGGCGTCCATGCTGCAGGCCTTGCATGTGAGGTCATTGAGAGCGTAAATGTCCACGAGGACATCAAAATGGGGCTACCGACCCGTGACAAATATATCGAAAACTACATCATCACGATCCGCAACCTTGCCAAATACGGCGTCAAGGTTATCGTCTATAACTTCATGCCCGTCTTCGACTGGCTGCGCACCGACCTCGCCCGCGTGATCCCGGAGGACGGCTCCAACAGCCTGTACTTCGACGAGAAAGATCTGGGCGATATGGGCCCGATGGAGATCGTAAGGAATACCATCGAAAATTCCAACGGCTTTACTCTGCCCGGCTGGGAGCCGGAGCGCCTGGGCGAACTTGAAAAGACTTTAAAGCAGTATGAGGGCATGACGCCGGACATGCTCCGCGAACACTATAAATACTTCCTTGACGCTGTTATTCCGGTCTGTGAGGAAGTTGGCGTCCGCATGGCCTGCCATCCGGACGATCCGGCATGGCCAATCTTCGGCCTCCCGCGCATCGCACACACCAAGGAGCAGTTTGACTTAATCTGCGGCCTGCATGATTCTCCCGCCAACGCCCTCTGCCTCTGCACGGGCTCCCTCGGCTCGAATCCGGACAACGACATTCCAAAAATCGTCCGCCATTTCGGAGAGAAAAACCGGATCGCCGCCATGCATGTCCGAAACATCAAATTCCTGGACGGCGTCCACCACTTCCGTGAGGCGAGCCATCTGTCCAAGGAGGGCGACCTTGACATGTTTGCGATCATAAAAGCCGTCTATGACACCTGCCCCGATACGTATATCCGTCCCGACCACGGCCGGATGATCTGGGATGAGGTCGGCCGGCCGGGCTACGGTCTGTATGATCGGGCACTTGGCGCCGCCTACTTAAACGGTCTCTGGGAAGCCATCGAAAAAACATCCAAATAAGGGAGAACGACATGAAGCTTACAAGAAATGGAATCAAGGAAGCCGCTCCTTGGAATGAGGCCGGAATCATGCTTCCGTCCTATGATGCAGAAAAGCTCGCGGCCGATACGAAAAAGGCCCCGGTCTGGGTGCATTTCGGAGCCGGCAACATCTTCCGCATCTTTATCGGCGGGCTTGCTGACAGGCTGATAAGCGAGGGAGCCTCCTCCAAGGGCATCACCTGTGTGGAGACCTTTGATTTTGATGTGATCGACAAGATTTATAAGCCGTATGACAATCTGGTTCTGGCCGTGACCTTAAAGGCCGATGGTTCCACCGAGAAACAGGTGATCGGCTCCCTGACCGAGGCGATCAAGGCCCAGTCCTTTGTACCTGCAAATTGGAACCGCCTGAAGGAGATTTTTGCCGATCCGGGTCTGCAGATGATCTCCTTTACGATTACGGAAAAGGGCTATGCCCTTCAGGGGCCGGACGGGAACTTCTTCCCGTTCATCCGGGCCGACATCGAAGCCGGGCCCGAAAAGCCAAGTTCCGCCATGGCAGTCGCCTGCTCTCTGCTTTTCGAGCGCTACAAGGCAGGAAAGGCTCCGCTTGCGGTCGTCTCCATGGACAACTGCTCCCACAACGGAGAGAAGCTCCAGCGCTCTGTTTTGACGATGGCGAAGGAGTGGGAGAAAAAGGGCTTCGTAAGCGCGGACTTCGTTGCCTATCTGTCCGACGAGAGGCAGGTTTCCTTCCCGTGGTCCATGATCGACAAAATCACGCCGCGGCCGGCCGATTCCGTATGCACAGAGCTTAAAAAGCTCGGCATCGAGGATATGGATCCGGTCATCACCTCCAAAAAGACGTATATCGCCCCGTTCGTGAATGCGGAGGGCCCGCAGTACCTCGTAATTGAAGACAAGTTCCCGAACGGCCGCCCCGCCCTGGAAAAGGCCGGCGTCTACATGACAGACCGCGATACCGTCAACAAGGTGGAGCGCATGAAGGTAACGACCTGTTTAAATCCGCTTCATACGGCGCTTGCCGTGTACGGCTGTGTCCTGGGCTATACGCTCATCGCAGACGAGATGAAGGATGAGCAGTTAAATAAGCTGGTGCATCAGATCGGCCCCGTTGAAGGTATGCCGGTTGTAACCGACCCGGGGATTCTTTCTCCGAAGGACTTCGTCGATGAGGTGATCAACGTCCGCATCCCGAACCCGTTCATGCCGGATACGCCGCAGCGGATCGCCACCGATACCTCCCAGAAGGTGGGAATCCGGTACGGAGAGACGATCAAATCCTACGTTGCGCAGTACGGCGACGCGAAAAAGCTGACTGCGATTCCGCTCGCAATCGCGGGCTGGTGCCGCTATCTCCTTGCCGTGGATGATAACGGAAACGCGTTCGAGCTGTCCCCCGATCCGATGCTCCCCGAGCTCAAAAAGAAGCTTGAGGGGATTAAGGTTGGAAAGCCCGAGACCTACAAGGGCCAGCTAAAGGAGATCCTTTCCAATGCCAATATCTTTGGAAGCGACCTCTACGCCGCCGGGATCGGCGAACGGATCGAGGCCCTATTCTTAGAGGAAATCGCAGGCCCCGGTGCGGTACGGGCGACGCTCAAGAAATATCTCGCATAAACATTTGATTGATTCCTGTAAAAAGCCCCGCGGCCGGATGATCCGCAGGGCTTTTTTTGCGTCAGGCAGTGCCTGCCTTCACAAAATATTGCTTCTTCCGGGAGGCAATGCCCAGGCAGTTTCCGTTCTTAAACCTGGTACGTTCCACATCTCTTTTATACTGCCGATTCTCTATCTGCCGCAGGGCCGTCTCACATTCGTGCTCCAATTCCTCCCCCGAACCGGCCCGGGCGGGCGATTCGCGTTACCTTCGCGCCCTGTGTCTTCAAAAACTCCTCTTTGAGTCCGTACTTGTCAGCAAAATAGCAGTTCTCCCGTCTGATTTCCTCAAAATTTGATGTCTCGACTGATCTATTCACTCTTTGCCATAGCTGTCCTTCTTTCCTCGCCGGCGTTCTCAGCTCTTTGCCAAACCCTTGTATTGATACACCCAGTTTAAAATGCACCGTCAATCGCATGGCCGGGAAGGCAGGCGAGAAAGTCGGGCAGAAAGAGCTCCATGATTATTCACATGCGTCCATGCCCTCAGTGGACAAGGGGACACACGGTTTTGCACCCCAAGTACCGTCTTTTAGTGGCTGGCAAGGCAACGGAATGAGGCGTACTGGACGTACGCCGATTGACGTTAACGCCGCCAGCCGCCAAAAGACGGCACTTGGAGCGTGTGTATCCTTGTTCACTGAGGGTAGGAATCGGCACAGATCCATAAAAATCATCTGGGGTGTCCCTAATCGCCGGTGGCGCCTGTGTTAAGGACCAGCCGAAACAGCGTACAAAAGGACTCTTGCCCGCTGGCCCGGTTTTATCATACGGCCAGCGGCAACCAGTGCGCAGTAGCCACGTGAGCGGTGACAGAGCTCCCACAATATGGTAAAATTTTTCACAGAAACAGATTGACAAAATACCCGTCATCATGTATGATATGTATAACTTGTAATACAAGTAATACAGCAAGGCATGACGGCAGACAAGGAGATTACGATGAAGGAAAACCTGGGAACCAAATCATTGGCTGATGAAGTCTATGAAGCCTTACTGGAAAAAATCATGAACAAAGAGTGGGCCGTCGGGGAAAAGCTCCCCTCGGAGAATCAGATCTGCAAAGAATACGGTGTCAGCCGGGTCAGTGCCCGCAGTGCGATCCAGCGGCTTCAAGCACAGAATCTTGTGGTCACAAAGCCGGGGCGCGGCTCTTTTATCGCCGCAAGCCACATCGGAGAAAACATGCTCACCCTGTCTCTTGAAAAAATGGATTTAAGTAAGGATGAGTACCGCTATGTCGTGGAGCTTCGAAAGGCGCTTGAATTCACCAGCGTCGAGCTGATGTGTGAACGGGGCACAGACGAGGATTTTGACCGCCTGCACCGGGCCCTTGAGGCCATGTATGAAAGCGGATCGGATGCGGAACAATACGTTGAGGCAGACTTTGCCTTCCACATGGCCCTCATCAAGGGCTCCCACAACCCACTGTTCATCTCGGTCATCCGGGGCTGTAAGAATGAATTTCTAAAATACTTTACAGAAATGGCAGAGGTCTCCAACGGGAATTTCGAGCAGGCGCTTAAAAACCATACAGCCATCTATGAGGCAATGAAGACCCGCAAACCGGAAAAAGTAAAAAAAATCATCGAGGGGACCTTTGAGTACAATCTAAGCCGTTTTAAAAACATGTTTAAGGAAGATGCATTATGAAACTGACCGACTTACAGGTAATAAAACTTATGCTGCCATCCGATGAATGGCTGCTCGTAAAGCTCGTGACCGACGAGGGACTCTGCGGTTGGGGAGAGGTGACAGGAAGCTGCGATGACAACGGCCTGGCCGCGATCCTGACCGATGCCGCGGACCGCCTTAGGGGCAAAGATCCCCTGCAGATCCAGACGTGCATGAAGGTTCTTACCGGCTGGCGCTACCCGACTCTTTCTGCCATCCGTACCTATGCCACGGCGGCGAGCGGTCTTAATCAGGCGCTCTGGGATGTGAGCGCAAGGCACTATGGAATCCCGCTCTATAAGCTGTACGGCGGCGACGGCGCGGCCAAAATCCCGCTGTATGCAAATCTGAATAAGGCACTCTGGAAAAAACGCAGCCCTGAAATTCTCAGGGAGCGCGGGCGGCTAGCGGCTGAGGCAGGTTTTTCTCTCGTCAAATGTACGCCATTTGACGAGATCAATCCCCAAAATGCCGATAACGATCTCGGACCGGCTTTTGAGCGCATGGAGGCGCTTTTCGAGGCTGTACCGATCGGACACACTGCAATCGACTGCCATCAGCGCTTTACCGGTTACACGCTTGGACGAATGGTGGAACGCCTTCTCTCGCAGTTCGGCCTTCCCTACTGGATCGAGGATCCGGTCGATGTACGCGAGTATGCGCTCATGGAACGGATGTGCGCGCGTTACCCGTCGATCCGGTGGGCCGCCGGGGAGGACGCCCTGTCGATCCGCCAGATCATGGAAACCGTGAAGTCCGGCTGTTATGAAGTCATCATGCCGGATATCAAGTACATCGGAGGCCCTGACGCCGTGCGGGCATTGATCCCGGTCGTGGAAGGCTGCGGCTGCAAGGTAACGCTTCACAATCCCAACGGCTTGATTGCAACCGCCCACAGTGCTCATGCCTCCTCCCTTTGCCAAAACGCGCTTCCGATGGAATTCCCCTTTGCAGCGGTCGAGCACAGAGAGCTTCTATGCGAACCGAATGAGCTCGTGGAAAACGGTTTTTATCACTTTACGGACAGGCCCGGCATCGGGATCGAGCTGTCCGAGCAGGCACTTAAGGACTATGCGCTCCGTTTTGTCGGAGGACGATGGGAGAAATGGGATGGAAAATAAAAGGAAAAGTCTGAACAATGCCGAATGGTATGTAACGCTTGCCATGCTTCTTGTCTGCGGCCTGCTCGCCTGGCAGATCACCGAGATCACGGTCGCAGAAAGCCGGATTTTGCCGGTTGTCTCTCTCGTCATCATGCTCGGGGCCTCCGCTTCCATGGCGGTATCCCTTCTGGGCAAAAAGGCAGGCTTTCACCGCCTCGCAGATGCCGGCTTTAAGAAAAAGGAGCTCCTGGTGCTTGCCATGCTGCTCGCTTCCGTCCTTTTATATGAAAGACTGGGCTTTTATACGACGATCGCCCTGCTCTCTCTGGGGACGACTCTGGTGCTGGAAGCGCCTCTCACTCTTAAGAAGCTGTTGCGAAGTGTCCTTTATACCGTGGTGCTGATGGCTCTCGTATATTTTTGCTTTGCCGTATGTCTTCGGATGGTAACACCCTCGGGTGTGCTGATATAAACAAAAAACAGTCTTATACTGTCATTCAGGAAGGAGAAACATTATGATGCGGAAAAAAATCTTACTTGCACTGTCATGCCTGACCGTCGGGCTTTTAGCCGGCTGCAGCCAAAAACCGGCGGAAGCTCCAAAGGAGACGCAGGCCCAGACTGAGGCCCAGACCCAGGCGAACGAGGCGGAAAACGCTGTGGCATACCCGGAAAAGAATGTCAATTTCATCATCCCCTATTCTGCGGGAGGCGGAACCGACTCTTTGATGCGTCTCATGACTGCCGCTATGGAACCGGATCTCGGAAAATCCCTGGTCGTCTCCAACAAACCCGGAGGCCTCGGCCAGGTCGGCTTAACAGAACTTTCCGCCGCGAAGCCGGACGGCTACACCATCGGCGCCCTTTCCAATCTTGACCACATCCTGGTTCTTTTAACCGGAGAAAACGTTTCCTATGAATACGATTCGTTTGAATACATCGGCGCTATCAATACGACCGTAAACGTCCTCATGGCCAACGACCAGAACGGCTTTAAGAGCCTGGACGACCTTGTTGCCTATGCGAAGGAAAACCCGGGCAGCGTCACGGTGGCCATCTCCGGAAAAACGCATATTGCGGAGGTCGCTCTCTTTGAGCAGGCGGCCGGCATCGATGTGACCACGGTCATGCAGGAAGGCGGCGGCGAAAGCTTAAACGCCGTACTGGGCGGCCATGTTGACTGCGCTGTTCTGGATAAGAAATTTGTCGCTCAGGTTGAGGGACAGGCCGTTACCCCTCTGGCCTCCTTCGGCGGAGAACGTCTCTCCGTGATCGAGGACATTCCGACCATGAAGGAACTTGGCTATGACGTCGCGACGGAGACTTACCGAGTGATTACAGCCCCCAAGGGAACGCCTGAGGATATTTTAAACCGGCTGGAGACTTCCATCCGGACCGTCACCGAAACCGAAGAATTCCAGCAGAAAATGGAAGGCATGAGTGAAATCTATCGTTTCCTCGGCCGGTCTGAGGTAAAAGAGCGGTTAGACAACGACTACCAGGCAATGGTAACGCTTCTGGAAGAAAATCCGAACGCATTCGAATAAGCCTGGCGGACAGTTCAGATACCCGGAACAGTTGCGGCATCCGGCCATGTTGAATCGCCTGCGGCGAAAGACCGGATGCCCGCTGCCACAACGATTTCATATGTCAGCGCGGCGGACGCGCAGACCTGTCTGAGCTGTTACAGCCTGACTGTATTTTGAGAGGATTACACATATGGATATGTTTTTGGCTTCTCTGACCTTTGCACTATCTCCCGTCTCTCTTTGTATCAATCTGGCAGGAGTTATCCTCGGAATCCTGTTCGGAGCCCTGCCGGGGTTAAACGGTGTGGTGGGCGTAGCGCTGCTTCTTCCCCTTACCTACAGTATGAACGCGGCACACGGGCTGATGATGTTAGCCGGGCTCTATATGGGCTCCACCTATGGAGGCTCTATCTCGGCGATCCTCTTAAACTGCCCGGGAACCGGGGAGGCCGCCTGCACAGCCTTAAACGGCAACCCACTCGCGCGCATGGGAAGGGCAAAGGAGGCGCTTAGCTACTCTGTACTGGCGAGCGGGTTCGGCGGGTTGTTCGGCGTCATCGTCATGGGCCTGTTTACGCCCATCCTGTCCAAAATGGCATTGAAATTCGGGCCACCGGAGCTGTTTTTAGTATGCATGGCAGGTCTCACAGTGGTTGGCAGCCTGATGGGAAAAAGTGTCGGAAAAGGATTCTTTTCTGTGGCCTTCGGACTGCTTTTATCCGTCGTCGGAATGGACACGATTACCTGCAATTACCGTTTTACCTTTGGAAATCTTCATCTTCAGTCCGGCCTCAGCCTGATTCCGGTCAGCGTCGGATTCTTTGCAATCGCCGAGATGTTAAACTTAGTCTGCGGCACAGAGGAGGCTTCCACGGTTTCCGACCACACGGGTACATTTAAAGCAATGGACGCTCTGCGGGATACCATGCATCGATGGAAAATCGCGTTAAAAAGTGCAGTGATCGGCACGATCATCGGAATTCTTCCCGGAACCGGCGGGGCCATCGCCTCCTTTATCGCTTACGGGGAAGCAAAGCGGACCTCGAAGGAAGCAGACCAGTTCGGCAAAGGAAGCGTAGACGGGATCATCGCGCCGGAAAGCGCCAACAACGCGGCAGTAGGCGGTTCCTTTGTTCCTCTTTTAAGCCTTGGTATCCCCGGCTCCGCCACATCGGCGATCATCTTCGGAGCCTTGACGGTACACGGGCTCATTCCGGGACCCAAGCTGTTTGCGGAGCACGGGGACATCGTGTATGCACTGACTCTGGGACTGTTTTTAAGCACCATTTTGATGGTCATCGTCGGACTTTCAGGCGTATCCGTATTTTCCAGGATCCTCAACATCCGGACACGGTATATCGTTCCCGCCGTGCTGGCCTTTTCGGTGATCGGCGCCTACAGTGCAAGGAACAGCCTGTTCGATGTACTGATCGCCGTCATCTTCGGAATCATCGGGCTGCTCTTTAAAAGAAACCAGATTCCCATTGCACCGAGTGTACTTGGAATGATTCTCGGCAATATGGCTGAGCAGAATCTGCGGCGCTCCCTGACTGTCGCCCACGCCAAAAATCTGCCCATCGTCTCCTATATCCTGCTGCGCCCGATCTCTCTTGTGATTCTCGCTCTGCTGGCGCTCCTCATCTATGGGAATATGAAGACGGCGCTGCGGGCTAAAAATGAAGAATAAAAAACGGCATGAAACGCCGGAGGCCTTTAATCGGCCCCCGGCGTTTTAGTTCGTGGAGATATTGCAGAGTCTGTCAACGGCAAGAGCCGCATTCGGCTGAAAGTAAATATCCTTTCCGTGATTACTCTCGTACATAAAGTCCTTCAAGGGCTTGCTCATATACTTTGAAAAATCTCCATATATCGCAAGCCTCACGCCATAATTGATAAATTTTTGCAGGATTTCCCCCGCCAGACAGGTGCTTAGGACAAAGAAATCGTCTGCAATGGCTTCTTTATTTATGGCGATATTGGTACAGCCTGTTTCGTATTTTACGGTCATCATGAAATCCAGAGCAGACTGAACGTCTGTGATCAACCGCTCCTTACTGTTAACGACCGCAGCCTCCATATTATTTTTTCTTACAATTTCTGTTTTCATTTTCTTCCTCCTGTGATTCATACAAATTGTCAATCAAATGGTCCACCATAAAATCAAAGACCTCCACGTGATTATATGGAAGGATTTCTTTATTTTTAAGATTCATAATTAAAGAATAGAGAACCGACATTGCCATAGCCGGATCCACCTTGTATTTCAAATATGGCTGGTTTAAAAAAAGCTGCTGGTTTTTGTAATTTGACTCCTCGATTTCTTTTACCTGTTCCTCTGACAGTTTATTCAGCAAGATTGTATAATCCGCACTGTCCGAATCGTATAAAAAATTGTTTTTGTCGTATTCCCGGTAGACAAGTTTTAATGCCTGTGCAATCCCCTCCTTATTCTTTTGTGCTTCGATTCTGCCAAAAGCCATCTCATAGATCTGCTCTTGGACGGAGCAGAGAACCTCGCAAAAAAGCGCTTCCTTCGATTCAAAGAAAAGATAAAATGCTCCCTTTGAGATACCAGCCTGCCTGCAAAGCTCATCCAGGCTCGTTTTCCTATAGCCATGCTGGGTCCAGCTCCGTTTACAAGCTTCCAGCAGATTCCTTTTGATGTTTTTTCTTTCACGTTCCGTAAAGCCCCTTGCCATGAACCTTCTCCTTTTATGACTTAAAATATCTTTTCAGTCATAAAATATAATACTCCATTTACTTGAATCCGTCAAGAGGCAGTCTGTCTCAAATCTGCACTTGACATTTTATATATTTTTCTATATTATAATATAAAAAAATATATAAAGGAGGACTACACGATGAATCTCACACAGCTTCTTACGGCTGCCGACCCGTATGCCGAAACCTGCACGGCAATCCGGCGCGATTTTCACAAGTATGCGGAGCTCGCATGGACGGAATTTCGGACTACCGCTAAAATCATCGACTTTCTCAAGCAGCACGGCGTCCCGGTCAAATTCGGTCTTGACCTTGTGAACCCGGAATACACCTGGAGCTATCCGGATGAAGAAACGCTCGTCCTTCACAAGACACGTGCAATCGAACAGGGTGCAGATGAAGCCCTCGTCTCCGCCATGGCGGGCTACACAGGCGCTATGGCGGTCATTGACTCGGGAAAGCCGGGCCCCACGTATATCTTCCGCTTCGATATTGACTGCAACGACGTGGACGAAGCGGCCGATCCAGGACACAGGCCGTTTAAGGAAGGTTTTTCCTCCGTCAATGAGCACTGCATGCATGCCTGCGGCCATGACGGGCACGCCGCCATGGGCATGGTGCTGGCCGCCGTCCTGCACGAAAACAGGGAGCTTTTAACCGGAAAGGTGAAGGTCATTTTCCAGCCCGGCGAGGAAGGTGACAAGGGTGCGCAGGCTATTGTGGAGCGCGGCGTCCTCGATGACGGCGACGTCGTCATGGGCATGCATATTTTCGGAACCGAAGGTTTGTACCCGGGCTTATGCGGAACGATCAAGGGGCTCTATGCAACCACCAAATTTGACATTGCCTTCACCGGTGACAACTCCCACGCCGGCGCGGCTCCCGAGGATGGTAAAAATGCCATCCTGGCGGCTGCCATGGCGATAGGCGGCATGAATTCGTTTTTACAGGACGGAAGGGGCTCCTCAAGACTCAATATCGGCACGATCAACGGAGGAACCGGCCGCAACGTAGTGGCCAAAAACTGCGTCCTGCGCGCCGAGACAAGAGGCTCGGATACGGCCGTGGAGCAGCGTCTTTATAAGGCGGCCGTCCGCTGTGTTAAAGCGGCGGCAGATGCCTTTGAATGTGAGTCCGACATCAGGATCATGGGTTCCTGCCCCACCGGAAATGGGGATGATGCGCTGGCCGAGCTTATCATCCAAGCCTCCGAGGCGGTCGATGTGCTGAAAGACAGAAAGCTTGTCCTCATCAACACGGGCGGTACCGATGATTTTGCTTACATGATGCGGCGGCTCCAGGAACGGGGCAAACCGGCCTGCTACATGGCGCTGCTCACAAAAATTGCCGCAGGCCATCACAACAGCCGCTTCGACTTTGACGAATGCTGCCTGATCGCCGGAGTAAAGGCCTGTCTTGCTGCCCTCGTCCGCCTCATGGAACAGGCCAGCCGTGAAAAAAGTGAGGAGGAAACCGTACAATGAAACCGGTAACACCTGCCTATAAGAAACAAAACAACGGCCACTACAGCGCCGGCATGCTCTCCAACGGAATGCTCTACATATCCGGTCAGCTTTCCATCGACCCGGATACGAGGCGTGTGCCGGACGGAGGCGCAGGCGTACACGCAAAGCTTGCACTCGCAAATCTCGACCGCGTCCTGCAGGCGGCCGGCCTTTCCCGGGACTCCGTGGTGCAGTGCAGAGTTTATGTATCGGATATTGATGACTGGGATGAGGTAAACCGGGTGTATGCCGAGTTTTTCGGAGCGCATAAGCCGGCCCGCATTGTCGTGCCGGTGGGGAAACTGCATTTTGGCTGCCTGGTCGAGATCGAAGCAGTCGCGGAGGTAAATAAGATATGCTGACCTATGTTTGTTCCAAATGCGGGAAGCAGGAACCCGTCACGGCCAAAAAGGCCCGCTGCGACTGTGGCGGGCTCTGGAAACTTGACTATGCGGCACCGAAATTTGACGAGGCATTAATCGACCGGGATACGTGGAGCATGTTCCGCTACCGGGCCTTTCTGCCGCTTGAAGGCGATACCTGGAGGGATGTCTCTCTCGGCGAAGGCATGACCCCGGTGATCGCCCTCGATGACGATGTTCTTCTCAAGATGGACTACTTTATGCCGACGCTTTCCTTCAAAGACCGAGGTGCGGCCGTCCTCATCGCACACTGCAAATCCATCGGCGTCACTTCCGTCGTCCAGGACAGCAGCGGGAATGCCGGCAACAGCGTCGCCGCCTACTGCGGCCGCTGCGGCATCACATGCAGCATCTTCGTGCCCGAGGGGACCTCGCCCAAAAAGATCGACATGATCAAGGCCCACGGCGCCGCAGTGCACGTGATCCCCGGCTCCCGGGATCACTGTGCCGAGGTCTGCCGCGGGACGATGGAAAGGGAAGGGACCTACTATGCCAATCATGTATACAATCCTTTCTTCTATCAGGGAACCAAGACCTATATCTATGAGGTCTACGAGCAGCTTCACCGCATCCCGGAGCATTTGTTTATCCCGGTGGGAAACGGGACGCTCTTTATCGGCGCCATCCTCGGCCTGGAGGAACTTTTGGCCGGCGGTGCCATTGACCATATGCCGCGGATCACAGGGATTCAAAGCGAGCGCTGCGCTCCTCTCGCAAGGGCCTG
Source organism: Lachnospiraceae bacterium (assembly GCA_022792295.1). Lineage (GTDB taxonomy): Bacteria > Bacillota > Clostridia > Lachnospirales > Lachnospiraceae > CANQGL01. The sequence continues at coordinate 1,475 of JAAWAR010000013.1, read as the reverse complement.
CGCGCATAAAAGCAAACAGCCCGAAGCCGTACAGCCCGAAGCTACGCTGGCCGAGGGAATCGCTATCGGTGTCCCCATGCGGGGAGAGGAGATCCTTAAAAAGGCGTATCAATACGGCATTGACTTCATCGAAATCCCGGAGGAGAGGATTCTTGACGCCAGGTCCCTTCTCGCCCGTAAAGGAATCTACTGCGAACACACAACCGCGGCCAATTACGCCGCCTATCTGAAATACTGCGAGCTTCACGGCCGGACAAGAGACAGCCTGCTCACGATGTGCGGAGCGGGGCTTAAATCCGACCATTGATCCCGCAAAAAGGAGACAAACAGCCATGCAGCCCATCCTGAAAACCTATTTTCCCATCGCCGACATGATCGCAGGCTCCTTCGGGCCAGCCTGCGAGGTCGCCGTACACGACCTGTCACAGCCTGAAAGTTCCGTTGTCTATGTGGCAAACGGGACTGTGACCGGCCGGCAGATAGGCCAGTCCTTCGACCATCTCGTAAAGCTGGTCCTTCTGAATAAGGACTTCCAAAAAGATCGCATGATCAATTATCGCTTTGATCTGCCGGACGGCAAAAAAATCAAGTCCTCCTCCGCTCTGATTCGGGACGAGAAGGGTGAGGTCATCGGAATGCTTTGCATCAACATGGATCTCACCGCTTCCCTGGCGCTCCAAAAGGCACTTGACGGCTTCCTCGGCCTGACCCAGACCGGGGAGGTCTCTCTGTCTTTGGAGGAGGAGCCCGGACAGGATGTACTGTCCATCCTCGATCAGCTGATCTTAAAAATCATCGGTACAGCAGACGTCAAAAACCTGTCCCGGAAAAAATGTGTGGAGATCGTCCGTTTCATGGATGAAAAAGGGATCTTCCTTGTGAAGGGCGCAATGGACAAGGTGGCGACGTTAATGGGCGTGACGAGGGTCACGATCTACAGCTATCTGGACGAAGCGAAGGGGAAGCGCTGATGCATCGCAATGCCAGTCTATTTGCCGTTTTCATGCGTTTGGCTTGCGGCACAAATTAATCTTCTTTTTCTATAGTTTTTGACTGATCTTGTACTATAATTGTCTATCAAAGAAAGAGGAGGTGTATAGGGCTGCTTTATTATTACAGGTCCGTTTGAGGATTCCCTGAAGGATGAGGCTGCGCAGGTCTTCAAGCGCTTAGGAATCGATACTTCCACTGCCGTAAGGATGTTTTGAAACGTGCGGTCTATCCCGATTATGGATGGATTGATGCTGAGATTCCGGATCCGAAGGATGTTGTCTTTTATGCGCTCCTGATGGAAAAAATGCAAAGAAGAAGATGCCTGTCTTGCGACAGGAAATATAAGGCATTTCCCGGCAAGGACATATATAGTGACCCTAAGAGAAATGCCTGGATATTATCAAAGATAGCAGATGGCAGGAAAAGCTGTCATAGCACCTAATCTTGTAATGGGGGGGGGACCAAAGGCCAAGCCTTTGGTC
>JAAWAR010000107.1 GCA_022792295.1 Lachnospiraceae bacterium | reverse complement strand
TATCACGGGTATTTCTTTCGGGTAGTGTTGTACTAACTTGACACTACCCGTCGGCTCGTCGGCCAGGATCAGGGATGGGTTTCCCGCTAATGCCCTGGCGATCGAGACACGCTGCTGCTGGCCGCCGGAAAGCTGGTTTGGATAGCTGCGCCACTTCTCCTTAAGTCCAACCCTCTCAAGCGATGCGAGTGCTTTCTCCCGCCGTTCCTTTGTATCCATACCCGCATAGAGGAGCGGAAGCTCCACATTCTCCAGAAGGTTCAGCTTCGGCAGCAGATTATACTGCTGGAACACAAAGCCAATCATACGATTGCGGATCTCGGCAAGCTCATTGTCCGCCATATCGCTTACATCCTGGCCGCCCAGGCAGTATTCTCCGTCAGTCGGGACATCCAGTGCGCCGATAATGTTCATAAGCGTCGATTTGCCGCTGCCGGACTTTCCGACGATCGCCACAAACTCTCCCTCCCGGATCTCCAGGTCGATCCCATCGTTTGCCCGTACCTCCTCGTCACCCATGTAGTAAATTTTGTGGATGCCTCGCAGCGAAATCAGAGGTTCTTTTTCCCTTGCTGCCGATTCTGCCATAAATCCCTCCTTACTGTCTCCCGCCAAAACCGCCGCCCGGACCGCTGTTTCTTCCGCCTGGGCTGCCCATACCGCCGGGACCGCCCATGCCTCCCGGCCCCATCATCTGCCAGGTATTCGTTGTACTGCCCGCGTTCGGATCGACATAGACCTCGTCTCCCTCAGAGAGTCCGGACAGGATCTCCACATAATCGTCATTGATGATGCCGGTCTCCACCGTAACAGCATGAAAGCCCTCCGGAGCGTTCGAATCCCGGCTGCTTTTTTGGCCGCCTTCCCCGTCAGCCTCTATTTGGACTTCCCGCGCTTTCTTCTGGTCATCCCCTGTTTTGGTTTCCTGTTTTGTTCCTTGGCCATTCTCTGTTATATCCGCCTGCCCGGTCTTTTGGCTTTCTTCCGATCTGTCTCTTGCCGCCTGCCCGGTCTGCTGATTTTCTTTTGACCGGCCTCCTGCTGACTGTCCGTCCTCTTTTGGGCTTCCTGTCTCCTTCTCGCGGACATCTGCAGCCGTGTCCTTTACATACACCCGATTTCCGCGCAGCAACGCCCCCGCCGGGATGCATAAAGTCTGCTCGGAGCTGTCCAGGATGATCTTCGCATCCACGTTCATGCCTGGCCTTAATTCTCCGGTCTCGTCCAGAGTCACCGTCACCGGGTAATTTGTTACCCCGTTGGAATAGCTGCCCTGCAGGCTCACATTCGTCACGGTCCCCATAAACACCTCGCCTTTAACGGCATCCGCCGTAATTTCCACAGACTGCCCGACCTTCACCGCGCTTACATCCAGCTCATCGACCGACATCTCAAGGCTCATCGCCGACAAATCGTAGATAACCGCCATCGCCGTAGAGCTCCCGGAATTCCGGCTGATCTTGTCTCCTACCTTCGAATTCTTCGTCACGATCGTGCCAGAAATCGGCGCCGTGATCGTATAATCTTCAATGCTGTCCTGTGTATTGCCCAGCTTGTTTCTGGCATTCTCCAGACTGTCACTGGCAGCATTTAAGCTGTCCTCAAAATTTTTTATATACTTTTTGGCAGACTGCTCTGTGGCCGTAAAAATCCCTGTACCGGCCTCAACAAAGTTTCCCTCGGCCACCAAAAGCCGCTCGATCTCCAGTGTCTGATTCCCCGAAAGATCTGCAGTCAGCACCGATTCCGTCTTCGCCTCAAACGTCCCCTCCGCGCCGCAGATGAATTCTCCTATTTGTGCCGTCGCCTGTGTCTTTATGGTCAGGCCGCCCGGATTCGCCGTCTCAATCGTTATGTTTTTCACAAGCCGGCCGCCTGACAAAGAAATTTCCAGACTGCTTACATTTGTGACCGTCCCCGTAAGCTGCTCGCCTGTATCCTCCAGTGTAAGTACGGCAGTCATCCCGGGAGCGATCTGCTCCGCTTCTGCCGTCAGAAACGGGACCGTCAGCTTCATGACCGAATCGTCATAAAGATCGGCAAGCTTTGTGCCTCCGCTCACTTTGTCGCCTTCCTTTATGTACAGTGTCTGCACATAACCGGACGCCGTGGATTTATAGCTGTTGCCGGAAAGCTTTGAGACAGCCTCGCCATAGTCCTCCTTCGCCGATGCCACATCTTCCTGCGCCTGCACAAGCGAAGTCTGCGCCGCACTCAGATCGCCGTCCATGGAGGAGGCGTCAATCCGATAGAGCACCTGTCCTTTCTCGACCACGTCGCCCTCCTCAAAATCTGCCTCCAGGATCTCTCCCTCAACGAGCGACGTCACCTCATAGGTATCCTTAGGTGAAAGTGAGCTGGAGGCCGTGAGCTCGGAAGTAATATCCATTCGCTGTGCCGTCGCCGTCTGTACCGTAGCCCCCTGTGCCGCCACAGCACCCGCCTGCTGCTTTTTCATATAGAAAAACACGCTGCCTGACGCGAGAAGCACAATTATGGCGATAAAAGGGATTTTTTTCCCTTTTTTCCTGCGTTTCTTTTTTGTTTTTGTATCTTCCATTCCCATTTATGAAGCTCCCTTAATAATCTCCGACAACGTCAACCACTGTATACGCCGCGTTTTCTGCGCTGCCGCTCTTTTCCCAGACAAGTGCCACATCGTCTCCGACTTCAAATTCCCCGTAAACCGAAAACAAGTACTGAATCTCCGACCCGGTAAGCTTAAACTCGTCTCCATCCTCCGCGTTGTCCTGGTGGTACGTGTTTAAGACGACCCGTACCGGCGTAAACGGATCTGTGGAGTCATAATAAATTGCCTTGATACGCCCTTTTGTCGCACCCTTATTCTCACCGTCGTCCGAGTAGGCAAAGATCATCTTCGTCTCCTCATGGTAATAGATCACCGCCGCGCTGTCATTGATCTCGCCCTCGTCGGCGGCCTCACCGTTTAAAAACATCGTCGCATCCCGCAGAGCGAATGGAACCAGGCTCTTTAGATTTCGGCTGCTTCGATTCAAGATCTTAGGCCCGCGCAGACTGTTGTCAAGGATCGAGGAGGTATTGACTTCTCCGTCCGCGTTGTACGTCAGCTCGAATACCCGGCTGCCGTACTGGCCGCCGCCTTTCATCTCCGCCTTCATGAGGTTGTAAAACAAGTTGATGCAGTCCTCTCTCGTCAGGACTTCGTCATCCTCCCGGTACAAATTCGAATCCAGGGATAAGGAAACAAATTTTGCACGGCGGCTTTCCTTTAAATTTCCCGAAAAGTCCTCGTTTGTATAGCCGAGAAGCCCTAACACCGCCTTTGTCGCATCCCGCATGGCCACGGGTTCCTCCGGCTTAAAATATCCGCCCAGATAACCGCTCATCCAGTCGTTAGCTGCTGTCGTCCGTATCTCAGAGGCATACTCGCCCGTGCTTGCCACATCCGCAAAGACAGCAACGTTGCTGCCTGTTTTCGTCAGGCTGCGGTACTCCGAGGCCCGTACAAGCATTCTGGCAAATTCCTGCCTTGTCACATTTTCATTCAGGTTACTGGTCGTCAGAATTCCTAAGAGGCTTACCACCTTTCTCCTCATTTCAAAGGTAGAACTCGCCGCATACACGCTCGTCACCGCTCCTGTCGAAACCGCGCACACAACCGCAAGCGCCGCCATCTTCCTTCCCTGCATCCATGTGCCTCCTCTCAAAGTTTTTTTCATTTTGCCGCCTAAAGATTACCAGATGAATGTGTTGATTTTGTGAAATCCTGTGAAAAATTTCCAAACTTTCAAAGGCCTGTTTCTCCTATGAAGAAAGTTTCCTGACCAATAAAAAATCCGCATGAGACAAATTCATACGGAAAAATGCGGGCCGGGCAAAAAGGCAGCCGGGCACTCTATTTGAACAATCAACCTTTTATTACCCATGCAAAAAAATACAAATGTGACACAGCAGCTATCTGCTGCCGAGCTTAAAATTATGAAAATTGTATAGCATTTCAAACTTTGCCTGCATATAAAATCAAAACCACATAGGCCGATTCTCTTTGAATTGTGGAGCACAGCCATTCTGATACGGGTCGTAGTTGTCTGTATTGCAGCCAAATTCTTTTAAAAATTGTATGCGCCCATCCTGTGTCCATTTAGTGAGGGAAAGTCCGTCAAATGCTTCCGTCTTCCCATCAGCCATTGTATCTTTAAAGTACCATTCCACAATGCTCTGGTTTTCTTTATGGAAATATTGCTTAATATCCCATTGAAGTACCGAACCGCGCCTATTCCATTCATCAAACCATTGTTTGATTTTAAATGAGCCGTGATACTCCGGCCCCCAGCTTTCGACGTAAACAGCATTTTCAGAAAATATATCCAATATGCCAAAGTCACATTTTTTCAACCACATAGCAAACCATAGCCTGATGATTTCTTCCCGTTTTTCCATGAAAGCCCCTTTCTCTGTCTTTGTATTATGTAAATCCGTTTTACAGCTACATACCTCCATTGCCGTCACTGTAGGCATTGCTGTCACGATCGAGTTTTTTCCGCCTTTTGTCACTCCATTCAGCTTCCCGCTCCATTCCCGCAGTGCCAATATCCATATACTGTCTCCTGCTTCTGCGAATCCTGCTTCTATTCTTACCGATAACATATATTGACACTTTTGCATTATTTATGTTATTCTGATTTTAACACATTTAAACCTCTATCTTATCTATCTGTTAGGAGGCATCTTCTATGCTATACCAATATCTTTTAGACCACTATGTAGCCGATGAACCAATCTTCCTTTCCGACATTAAACTCCCCTCTGTCAGCGACACAAGCCTTAGACAGTCATTTAAGATGCTCTGTGATGCGGGAAAGCTGCTCCGCTATGAGGCCGGTGTCTATTATTTCCCCGCTCAGCCGGAACATCACACTGTTATCTCCCCCTCCCTGGTTGCCTACTACAAATACGTCTGGCGCTGTAAAAAGATCGAAGGTTATTATTCCGGCCACACCTTCGCCAATCAGCTCGGAATCCGCGCACAGGCCCCGTATGTCCTCGAGATCGTCTCGAACCGCGCCGGCGGCAAATACCGGGAAATTGAGATCGGCGGGCAAAAAATTATCCTGCGGCGTCCCCGCATAGCCGTGACAGCCGACAATTATCAGATGCTGCAGTTTCTTGACCTTTTAAAAGATGTGGACGAATATGCCGACGAGGCTCCCAATTCCTGCCCGGATCTCCTTTTTGACTATGTCCAGGAAAATGCCCTCACACAATTTCAGCTTGACGAATACATTGGCCTTTATCCGGATAAAATCTACCGCATGCTTTACGAAATGCGGCTTTATGACGCTTTTGTATAAATACAGAAGCCCGCCGTCACGCAAAGCCCGGCTACATAAGCGGCGCGATCAGCCGCAGAGCCGATCCGAGGAAGCGGTGCGCAAATGGCAGCGCCTCGCAGCTCTCTGCCGTCATCCGCACGCATTTTTTCAATGTGTCTTCAAAATCTGCACGGATTTCGTCGATCGCCGGACTCTTGCAGAGGTAGACTGCGCTCTCAAAATTCAAATACTGGCTCCTGAAATCCAGATTGATCGAACCGACCACAGCCTGCTCCCCGTCGCTTAAAAACGTCTTGGAATGGACAAAGCCCGGCAGGTACTCATAGATCTTTACTCCGGCCTCAATCAGCTCCGGATAATAGGTGTGCGCCAGCATAAACGCATACTTTTTATCCGGGATATGCGGCATGACAATTACAACATCGACGCCCCGCCTCGCCGCATAGTTGAGCGCCGTAGACATATCATCGTCAAGGATCAGATATGGCGTCATGATATACAGGTACTTTCTCGCCTGGTAAATCATATCCAGATAGACTCTGTGCCCTATGGGTTCATTATCTAACGGGCTGTCGGAAAACGGGATTACAAACCCCTCCACGCCCAGCTTTTGCAGAGGTGTCCCGGTTTCTTCATGCAGATACAGGCTGTAATCACAAGCATACTCAAGTTTTCGTACACATACATCCCACATTTTTAAAAACATCACCGTAAAGCTTTTGACCGCGTCACCCTGAAGCTCTACCGCGTTATCTTTCCAATGTCCGAACCGCACCTTGCGGTTGATGTATTCGTCTGCCAGATTAAGGCCGCCCGTATAGGCCGTGTGCCCGTCGATGATCAGGATCTTCCGGTGGTCCCGGTTATTCTGGCTTGTAGAGATCGCAGGCCGGATCGGGTTAAACACGCGGCATCGGATCCCTTTTGCCGCCAGCTCCCTCGGATAATCGTGCGGAAGATTGGAGAAGGAGTTCATGCCGTCGTAGAGCACGCGTACCTCCACGCCTGCCGCGGCCTTCTCCTCCAGGATTTTTAAGACAGAATCCCACATAACACCGGGCGCGATGATAAAATATTCCAGAAAAATAAAGCGTTTGGCCTCCCGAAGTCTCGGCAGAAGCTCCGCAAAAAAATCCTCGCCGAGCGGATAATAATGCACACGGGTTTTTCCGTACACCGGAAAGCTGCACTGTTCCCCGAGATACCGACATAGATTCGCACTCTGCGGGCTCTTTTTTTCCAATTCCTCATAAACGGCCTGGCTCTGCATCAGATAATGGCCGGTCCGCCCGTCAATGTCCTGAATCTTGGCAGCCAGCACCTTTGTTTCAAGCTGAATCTGGACAAACAGGTAAAACAGTCCTCCGAATACCGGAAACAAGAGCACGACAACGAGCCATGCCATTTTAAAGCTCGCATTCTGCTTCTCGTTTAAAATTTTGACTGCCAGAATCGCCCCGACCAGATTAAAAAGCCCGTAGCCGTATGCGCGGTACTTGTTATCCAGCCACAGATAGATCCAGACCAGCACCGCCGCCTGCAAAAGCGTAAACAATACGAAGAATGTCGTACGTCCGAACACAAGCCGCAGCAAGCCCCGTTTTCCTTTTCCCTTTACCGTCTCAATGGTGCTTTCTCCCATTCTTTCCAAGCTCGTTCCCCTTCCCGAGAGGCTCTGGATTTCACTCCAAAGCCTGTTTTAAATCAGCAAGAATATCTTCTACATTCTCAATTCCGACACTCAAGCGGATAAGCGACGGATCGACACCCGCCTCCACAAGTTTTTCGTCGGAAAGCTGTCTGTGGGTATGGCTCGCCGGATGCAGGACACAAGTCCTGGCGTCGGCCACATGTGTCACGATCGCTGCCAGCTTAAGCCTGTCCATGAAGCCTGCCGCTGCCGCCCGGCCGCCCTTTAAGCCAAAAGAGATTACGCCGCAGCTCCCATTCGGCATATATTTTGATGCAAGCGCGTGGTATGGGTTCCCGGGCAGACTCGGATAATTGACCCAAGCCACATCCTCCCTCGCATCCAGCCACTCAGCGACTTTCTGCGCATTCTCACAGTGGCGCGGCACACGCAGATGCAGTGTCTCGAGCCCGATATTTAATAAGAAGGCATTCATCGGTGACGGGATCGAACCCAAATCGCGCATAAGCTGCGCGGTCGCTTTTGTAATATACGCCTTTTTCCCAAACCTCTCTGTATACACGATTCCATGGTACGAGTCATCCGGCGTCGTGAGCCCCGGGAATTTTTCTGCATGGGCCTCCCAGTCAAAATTACCGCTGTCCACAATGCAGCCGCCCACTGCCATCGCATGGCCGTCCATGTATTTTGTCGTCGAATGGGTCACAATATCGGCCCCCCACTCAAACGGCCGGCAGTTGATCGGCGTCGCAAACGTGTTATCCACAATAAGCGGTACGCCGTGCTTATGCGCCAGACGCGCGAATTTCTCAATATCCAGCACCACAAGCGCCGGATTTGCGATCGTCTCCCCAAACACAGCCTTCGTATTCGGCCTGAACAGCTTTTCGATCTCCTCCTCAGACGCATCCGGGTCTGCCAGGGTTACGTCAATGCCCTGTTTCTTCATTGTCACAGTGAACAGATTCGAGGTGCCGCCGTAGATCGTGGCCGCGCTGATGATATGGTCTCCCGCGCTGCAGATATTAAAGACCGCATAGTAATTCGCCGCCTGCCCCGACGAAGTCAGCATAGCCGCACAGCCGCCCTCAAGCTCACAGATCTTCGCCGCCACCGCGTCATTGGTCGGGTTCGCCAGACGTGTATAAAAATATCCGTCCTCCTCCAGATCAAACAAGCGCCCCATCTGCTCGCTTGTCGAATATTTAAACGTCGTGCTCTGGTAGATCGGCAGGACGCGCGGCTCCCCGTTTTCTGGCTGCCAGCCTGCCTGGATGCAGATCGTCTCAAGATTCCTTTTTCGCTTTTCCATGTTCTACTCCTCTCTTTTTTTCCTTTGAACAAATTTAGTAACAGTTTAACACAGTCTGAAAAAGGATACAAGCATGTTTTCCTCTTGAATTAGCGCCCCTTATCCTGTATAATAAAGAAGTTCAAATTTCCATAATTAGTCTCAGGAGAAACCAAATGCAATTTCTATTCAACGTTTTCAAGGGAATGCTGATCGGTGTCGCCAATGTGATCCCCGGCGTGTCAGGCGGGACCATGGCAGTTTCCTTAGGGATCTACGACCGGCTGATCGGCAGTATCTCCGGCCTGTTTGGCGCCTTCAAAAAAAGCGTCTCCTTCCTTCTCCCGATCCTCATCGGCTGTGTACTCGGGATTGTCTGTTTTACCTACATCATTGAATACCTTCTGGCCGATCACACCTTTGTGACCTGCATGGCTTTTGTCGGCCTGATTTTGGGCGGAATCCCCATCCTTCTTACGGCTCTCAAAAAAAGCATGCGCACCAGACGGAAGAAAACAATCGGCATCTGCGGGATTGCGGCCTTTCTTCTGGCCTTTTTCATCTGTGCCGGCCTGCCCCTTTTTAACGTCGGGGAGACGGGCCTCACCAAAATTGATGTGAGTGCGGGCAATATGGCAATCCTGTTCCTCCTCGGAATCATTGCCTCTGCCACAATGGTCATTCCCGGTGTCTCCGGTTCCATGATGTTAATGATCTTCGGCTATTATTATGGGATCATCAATACGATCAAGGGCTTTTTCGATGCCCTTCGCGCAATGGATTTTCCAACTATGGTACACGGTGTCCTCCTGCTCGCCCCCTTCGGGATCGGCATCCTTTTGGGAATCTTTTTGATCGCCAAGCTAATCACTTTTCTGTTTGAGCGGTTCGGAGTCGAAACCTACTGCGCGATTTTAGGACTTGTCCTGGCTTCGCCGGTCGCAATCTTTATCAATACCGGCCTCTTTTCTATGCTGACATCGTTAAATTTCTGGGCCATTGCTTTTGGCGCTGTCCTTTTGATTGCCGGGGCTATGTTTACCAATCTTGTCGGAGAAAAATAACTGTAACGCAATTACAAAAATCAAAGGAGAAATCATATGGGCGGAATTTTTGGCGTAGCTTCCAAAACGAGCTGCACGCTGGATTTATTTTTCGGAGTCGATTACCATTCCCATCTGGGAACCAAGCGCGGAGGCATGGCTGTATACGGCGAAAACGGCTTCCAGCGCTCGATACACAACATTGAAAATTCCCCGTTCCGCACCAAATTCGACCACGATCTCGACGAGCTCGAGGGAAAACTCGGCATCGGCTGCATTTCCGATATGGACCCGCAGCCGCTCTTAATCCGCTCCCACCTCGGCCACTACGCACTGGCCACCGTGGGTGTGATCAAAAATGAAGAAGAACTGATTCGCGAGGGCTATGAGAAAGGGCATGTCCATTTCATGGGCATGAGCGGCGGACGCGTAAATTCCACCGAGCTTGTGGCCGCCCTGATTGACCAGCAGAATACGCTCGTGGAGGGTCTTTTGTACGCCCAGGAAAAAATCAAGGGTTCCATGTCCATCCTTTTGCTGACCTCAAAGGGAATCTTCGCCTCCCGGGACCGCTTTGGCCGGACTCCCATTACCATTGGACGCAAAGAGGGCGCATTCTGTGCCTCTTTCGAGAACTTCGCCTACTTAAACCTTGGCTACCGCCACTATTCCGAGCTCGGTCCCGGTGAGATTGACTTCCTCACACCGGAAGGCGTCGAGGTTTTAAGCCCGGCACGTCAGGAAATGAAAATCTGCTCCTTTTTATGGACCTACTACGGCTACCCGAATGCCAGCTATGAGGGTGTCAATGTCGAACAGATGCGCTACAACTGCGGGAGGCTTTTAGCCCGGCGCGACACAAACGTCGAGGCGGACAGCGTGGCTGGTGTCCCTGATTCCGGCATCGCCCATGCAATCGGCTATTCAAATGAATCCGGAATCCCGTTCTCGCGTCCGTTTATCAAGTATACGCCCACCTGGCCCCGCTCCTTCATGCCGACGAGCCAGAAACAGCGGAATCTGATCGCAAAAATGAAGCTTATCCCCGTGGATTCCCTGATCCGTGAAAAAAAGCTCCTGCTGATCGACGATTCTATTGTCCGCGGCACCCAGCTCGGCGAGACGACGGAATTTTTATACCAGAGCGGTGCAAAGGAGGTTCATGTACGCCCGGCGTGCCCGCCGCTTACTTTCGCCTGCCCGTACCTGAATTTTTCCCGCTCTACCTCGGATTATGACCTGATCACCAGACGCATTATCCGTGAACGTGAGGGCGATTCCGTCTCCGAGGAGACTCTTTTTGACTACTCCAATCCGGACAGCCAGAATTACAAAGAGATGGTCGAGGAGATCCGTAAACGTCTGCATTTCACAACGCTCCGCTTCCATCGTCTGGATGATCTTAAGGAGTCCATTGGAATCGATCCGTGCAGGCTCTGTACGTATTGTTGGAACGGAAAAGGATAAATTCGGATGCAAAAAGACCGGACACGACTCCCTTTGCGGGTATGGTGCTCCGGTCTTTTTTATCTTATAATTTTGCCGGTACCTCTCCCCAAACCCATAAAATCCATTCCTGCACCTATTAAATCTTCATTTAAGCTTCTCTTATCCCTTGGTCAGGTGACTTGGCACTGGAATGAATCATACATATAACCTACTTTCGCTGCAATGGCTCCGTTACGCTCCTTTGGACCGGGCCTGATGTCAGGCAAATCACGCCATTCTCCGGACGGGTTAAGACTGCCAAGCCACTCCATGACCGCTCCGTTTGAATCGGAATAAAACTTGTCTGGAGAGCTTATCCGCATTTCCTCGGTCTGAGTGCCGTTCTGCACAATTTGAACCAACCGCCCCATCCCCTCTTGTGCTCTGCCTGGCTGTCTGTGCAAAGACAGTCCCTGTAAGACCGGCTGCCAGACACGCCGCCGTCAAGGCAGCCGCCGCAAATTTCTTGTTCTTTCTCATAGTTCATTTCTTCTGTTTCGGCACGGCCTGCCTTTCTCTCTTTATTATAGATACTCTCTCCCCCGGATATTTTTGGCATGCCTCAAAAAAAACAAAATGTTTTACAAGACATCAGCCTTTTTGAGTGGTATAATCTCAACGAAAGTTATACCCGCGCCGATTTGCGCCCCGCCAAAGAGAGGGACAGCTCTCAAAGCAAATCGTGCGCCGCCCCCTAAGAGACCGCATATCCAAAGGATATGTGAGCCATCAATACCTGACGAGGAGACAAAACATGCATCACAAAAACACCGTCGGACACGCCTGTGCCCTGCTCACCAGCCTGATCTGGGGGACGACGTTTGTCTCAACCAAAATCCTTCTGACCGCCTTTTCGCCTGTTGAAATTCTTTTGTTCCGCTTTGTTCTCGGCTATCTGGCACTGTTTGCCGCCTGCCCCCGCCGCTTGCAAACGGCTTCCAAAAAACAGGAGTTCGCCTTCGCCGCGGCTGGCCTTTGCGGTGTCTGCCTGTACTATCTGCTGGAAAACATTGCTCTCACCTACACGATGGCTTCCAACGTAAGCGTCATCGTCTCCGTGGCCCCGTTCTTTACGGCTCTCCTGACCCGCCTGCTTCTAAAAGGGGAGGAAAAGCTGCATCCTGGTTTTCTGCTCGGATTTATAGTGGCCATGGCAGGCGTCTTTCTGATCTGTTTCAACGGCATGGAGCTTAAGCTGAACCCGGCTGGTGATCTGCTGGCGCTGTCTGCCGCCCTTTTGTGGGCCCTCTATTCCGTGCTGATAAAAAATCAGTGCCTATGGATACGGTACAATCCCTGCCACACGCCGGATATTTTTTTACGGAATCCTGTTCATGCTGCCGGCCGCGCTCCTTCTTGGCTTTCGTCTTAAACCGGCGCGCCTTGCCAGCCTGACGTATCTGTCAAACCTGGTCTATTTGGGACTCGGCGCCTCTGCCCTCTGCTTTGTCACCTGGAACCTGGCGGTCAAAATACTGGGGCCCGTAAAGACCAGCGTCTATATTTACATCGTTCCTGTCATCACCATCGCCTCCTCTGCGCTTATCTTACGGGAACCCCTCACTCCCCTGACCGCCGCAGGAACGGGTCTTGCCCTGGCCGGCCTGTTTCTCTCGGAGCGAAAGCCTAAAGAACGCGGCCTGCGTGATTGACAGGTCGGCCCTCATACCTTCTGTCTCACATTCACAGGCAGCAAAACGGCATGGCCCAAAACCATGCCGTTTTCCAGGGGTATTTCCTTCTCTCTCTGCGTTTTCTTTCTTTTTACAACTTACATTTCCTCTTGTCCGGATACCACCTCTAAGACAGCCGTACAGCCGACCTTTTCTGAATCTGCAGCATCTCCTGCGGCAGTCTCTTTAGCGGCATCCTTCCCGGCTCCGGTCTCCTCGCCGGCGGCTTCCTTTGGTGTCTCTGCCTCCATCGTCTCTCCCACCTTCACGCCGCATTTGCTGCAGAATACAGACCCCTTTTCAATCCGTGCGCCGCACTCCGCGCAGAATATACGGCCATCCAGGACGGCCAGCTCCTTCTCAAGCCCTGCGATCCGCTCCTGCACGACGGCGATCTCTCTGAAGACGGTTTCAAAGCGCTCCTGATCCTCCGGCCGCGCCGCCGTATATACCTCCTTTCCGACCGCCGCATACTGCTTTTCGAGCTCCTCTCTTTCCGAACCCAGCTTCGCCCGGAGCCGAACTGCATCCGTGAGCTCCTTCGTTTTTTCTGCTGCCTGCTTTCCCGCATGGGACAGGCTGCGTCTTACATCATCAAACAGCGTCATCCTTTGTCTCTCCTTTCGTTAAGGGCGGCCAAGCCGGTCAGCCGCCTTCCCTGCCTACATCTTAACGAATCAAAGAAACAAAGTCAATCCCCTTCTCCATTCAGGCCATAGGAGATATTATAATGCTCGACCTCCTCATATCCGACTGCGGCCTTTAAAAATTCCGGGATCTCTATATCCTCAAAATAATACTCCAGATACTCCTGCTCCGAACGGCTCCGTCCCTCGTTCATGCTCTTTAAGAAAATGCGCACTTCCAGCCCGTAATTGCACGTGCAGAGATCATTCATACGCATCAGATCACCCGGAACGACGTTTTCCAGCACCTCTTGGATCTTCTGTCTGTTTTCGGCGCTTCCATTATTTTCAAGGATCGTGATCCATCTGTCTTCCTTGCTACGGTACACACTTTGGCTGACCATGTTTGCCTCTGCCTCCGTTGTATACTCTGCAGTATATTCATCGTATTCCGGATAGTCCTCTTTGTCTCTATTCCATTTTGAACCGATCTTATACGTATAACGGCTGCAAATCTCGATCCTCTCCACGTCCTCTGCGGAAAGCTTCTCATGCACGTCAATTCCCGCCTGCCCCAGCAGTTCGATCGTTCTCGTAAACGAGGGATAAACAGCAAAGAAATTCACCGTACTCATGTCATCCAGCATGAAATCCCCTGTATAGTTCGGATGTCTCCCCTTTGTGATTGCATGCAGGTAGTCAAGCTCAGCCTTACTCAAAAAGCGCAGCGCAAAAACAGGCTTCTCCTCTGCACGCTCGGAGAGCGTGAGCCTAGAAAGCTCCTCCTGATACGCGGATAAAAGCTCTGCGCAGAACGTCTGATCGGTCGAAACCTCCGCAATCTGCCCCGCCTTCAGGGAATAAACGCCCATCGTCGAATCCGCGGTAAAATTCATGACCGGATACAGTCCCTTTTTGTACTCTGTTGTCGAATAGATCTTCTCAATCTCATCCCGCAGCGCATAGATGTCCACCGAATAGCCGCGGTATACCGTTTTCCCGTTTTTCAGACGGTAACCGATATCTACATAAGACCAATACGTCCCGCTTTTTGCGTCATCCATATAATAGCCATAGAAAATGTCTCCCCCTTGCATCCGTTTTTCCTTGTTTTCGGCCGCACGGGCAATCCCTGCCTCTGCAACCGCCCGGACCAGTGCATAATCCGTAAACTGCATGTTGCCTTCCACGTAGTCGGATTCATTCAGGTAATTCCAGGAATAGCTCCCATCCTTGCGGAGCACCGGAAGACCATAATCATTCCAGTTGCTTAATTGCCCGATGCAGACGGAGGCAGATGAAAAATCAGACTCCTTCGGGACATACCGGTCAAAGCCGACCAGATCAAACCGGAAGATTCCGATCGCCGCCAGAGAAAGTGCTGCACACACACCCATCTGCAAAAGATTCGCAAACAGCTTCCGGAAATCAAAGTGATAAATGATCTCAATGATCGCATGGCTGATAAACAGGCCCATCAAAAAGCCAAACGCCGCCCACGTGATGCTGTAGTACACGGTCCAGAACAGGATTCCCATGGCGATCGTACACGGCACGACCAGGAGAAATTTAATGGGCGCCTTCGACCATTTAAAAGCCATGGCCTTCCCGGCCGCCTCCGAAGACCTTAACCGATGCAGAATCACCCCTGCGATAAAAAACACCGCGGCACCCACAAACGATTTCACACAATGTCCGATGCTGCCTGAAAAGCCAAGATTTGAGCTCTCCTCAATCATCGCCATATAGTGAGAAACCGGAGATCCATGTAGCATGAGCATTTCAAAAACAGGCTGCTTATCAATACGGATCGTCTGAAAAAACAGCTCTGACAGTCCCATAATGAGAAGCACCACGAGAGGAACCCAGGAGAACAGCACAATGCCGCCAAGGATTGATACGAAAAAATTACCAGTCAAAAGCACTGCGAGCACCATCAGCCCGTAAATCAGAAGAAAGCCCGCCATGTGAATCACAAGAGACGCTATTGCAGGCCCAAACGTCTGCGAAAGCCCGATTCCATTGACCGCAAACACACCCAGCGCAAAGACAAGATTCAGGGCGTACATGACCAAAATGATCAAAACACCGTTCACATAGCGGAGCAAAAATATAAACTCCCTGCGTACCGGGATACTGTGGTAAAAATCCACCTGCTTTTTGGAATGCAGGTACGTAAAGCCTGTCAGACCCAGAATAAACGCCGCGCAGACGATTGTAAAGATCAGCATCACATTGTCCAGCCCCACGACATTCTCCACCAGCTCCGCAAAACGCTCAAAGCGCATCATTTCCAGTGTTTTGTTTTCAAAGACCGCTCCATTTGCGATCCATCTCGCGTATTCTCTTTCAATGTTGCTCGCGCCCATTGCCGCCATGACAGGCAGCCAGAAGAAGAACATTAAAAACGCCAGACCGACTGCCCAGATTCTTTGCTTTAAGTCCTCCCGCATGAGCTTAAAAAATAAGCTTTTTGATGTCATAGCCTGCCACCTCCGTTTCACTGATAAAAATTTCCTCTAACGAGAGCGGAATCGTCTCAAAGAACAACGGCTCATATGACTGCATAGCCGCCTCGATCTCCTCCTTCACACCGCGGACCGTCAGCGTAAGCAGACTCCCGCGCGTCTCAGTCTTTACGATGTCAAGAGCCGTAAGATCCTCTGCCTTGCCTTCTGGCTTCAAAACGCACTGAATCTTGTGTATGTTTAATTTCATCTCATCCAGATCCCGGGACAGCAGGATACCGCCCTTGTGTAAAAGGCCCACATGGTCACATATGTCCTCCAACTCTCTAAGATTGTGGGAGGCGATGATCGGCGTCAGCTTCCGCTCGGCCATGTCACTTGCAAACAGACTCTTGACCGCCTGACGCATAACCGGATCCAGTCCGTCGAAAGTCTCATCGCAGAAAATATAATCCGTATTCGCACAGATCCCCAGGATGACGGAAAGCTGCTTTTTCATGCCCTTGGAGAAGGTGGATATCTTCCTGCGCTTGTCAAGGCCAAACGACTCCAAAAGATGATAAAAACGCGGAACATTGAACAGCGGATAGATCGTCCGGTAATAAATCATCATGTCATTCGCCGAAGCGTTCCCGAAGAAGAACTGATCATCGGAAATATAGAAAAAGCGCGCCTTCACTCTTGTATTTTCGAAGACATCCTCACCGTCGATCTGCACGATCCCCTCATCAGGACGCAAAATGCCGCTCACCATCCGCAGGAAGGTACTTTTCCCGGCGCCATTGGTACCGATTAAGCCAAAGACATAGCCGTCTTTAATTTTGGCATTTATATGATCAACCGCCATGATATTGTCAAACCGTTTTGTTAAATTCCTTGCTTCAATCAACGCGCTCACCTCCCGTCTTGCTGGCCGACTGATATTGGATTTCTATCATCTTTTTAATTTCCTCACCGGTGATCCCCAGCCGGATCGCCTCGTCAATGATCTCGCTGACCTGGATTAAAAGCTCTTTTTTTCTGTTTTCTCTCATACTGCTGTTCTCTGCCACAAAGCTTCCTTTCCCCTTAACGGTATAAATATATCCCTGCCGTTCCAGCTCCGCATAGGCGCGCTGGATCGTATTCGGATTGATCGACAGATCCATTGCCAGGCTCCGCACCGACGGCAGGGCTTCGTTCTCCACCAATATCCCGTGAAGCATCAGTTCCGAAAGCCGTTCTGTCACCTGCTCATAAATCGGCCTTCGGTCCTTGTAGTCCAGAATAATCATCCCGTACCTCCTTTCCCATACATATCCTTCGCACACAGAATGCGAAAGCACTCCCGGCTTACAATTCCATCTGCGAAGCATTTAAAGTGTATTAACACTCTTAATACACTTAGTATATATTAGGAAATCCCTGGATGTCAAGGAACAGCCAGGGACTTTTTTCTTACGATTTCTTTAAATGGAAGCGTTTGGGCGGAGAAAGATGCGGAGGCCGTGCGATACAGCTTCGCCGGTACAGCAGCCGTTTGTGGGAGCATCGGACTCACAGCATCCCCAAAAGCCCCAAAACTCCAATTCCGTGTTCGATCAAAAGAACCGCCGCTCCTGTCACAAACGCAACCGGAAGCAGCCTCCAATCCATTCGCGGCATGTTTCCCCTCTCCCCTTTTCTCTGCGTACCTCCTGTCCGCAGTACAGCTTTGAGCTCCTCCACGCAGCGTGCCTGAAACGCAATCCTGTTCTGCGCCTTTAAAAGCTCCTCCTCCGTCTCCTTTAGCCGTTTTTCAAGCTCTCTGATTCGGTCCTCCTCGTCCTTTTTCTCCTCACTCCTGCCGGAGTCTTCCTGCAAAAGTCTCGAGACAACAGTTTGGGTCGCACATGGCTGCGCCATTCGGTCCAGCAGCTTCTTTTGTAAAGGGGGAACGGCCTTAGCCGTCCCGGCACCGGAATATTTCGACATGTTAAAACCCCTTTCTGCATTGTATTTCATTTGCCGTTTTTTCTTTTTCTCTCTTGAAAGAGGCCGTGGCTCTGTGCTAGAATGAATCGTATCCCAAGCGGACATCCACGAAACCAAAAGAAAAGAGGCAAACTGTCATGGAATATGTACATAATCTGATCTGGCTCTGCCCGACGCTTTTTATTGCCGGCTTCATAGACGCCATTGCCGGAGGCGGAGGACTCATTGCCATGCCTGCATACATGATGTGCGGCATGCCCATTCACTTTGTCTATGGCTGCAATAAATTCCAGTGCGCCTTTGGCAGCACGGCGGCCGCTTTTAAATACTTCAAAAGCGGCTGTCTTGATCTGAAAGTCACGGCCGTCAGCGCCCTCACGACCTTCTGTTTCTCCATGCTCGGCACCCGGATCATCTTTTACTTAAGTGAGGCACAGATCCGCTCCATGCTGATGGTGCTGCTCCCACTCTCGGCACTTCTTATTATTTTCGTCCGAAATGCCTGGAATTATACGGCAAAGCAACGCCCCCTAACGCCCCGCAACATCGCCATGGCGCTGCTCACAGGTATGTCGATTGGGCTCTACGACAGCTTATACGGACCCGGCGGCGGCACGATCGCCATGCTTTTCTTTACGCTCCTGTTCCAATATGACGTCCGCACTGCCACCGGAAACGCCAAGCTTGTCCTCATCGTCTCCAACTATACGGCGCTTTTGTCCTATCTGTTTTCCGGAAACGTGCCTTTTGCCATCGCGATCCCCTGCGCCGCTGCCAACGTGATCGGCAACTACTTAGGCGCAGGCTTTGCCGTCAAAAAGGGAGCTAAAATCATCCGTCCGCTTATGGTCTGCGTCGTCATAGCATTGATTATCAAACTCCTGATCGGATAGGACGGCGGCATCTTCTTTGGCAAGCAAAGACCGGCCCCAAAGGGACCGGTCTCTCCACCGTTTTTATCTTTAGAATGCACGCTTTAACCTTCTGCCTCAGCACTCGCTGCCCTCGCCTCGACTTCCTTTTTCTGAATGTCGCCGGGCGCCTGCTCGTAACGGCTGAATTCATAAGAGAATACACCGATACCGCCAGTCATCGAACGCAGATCTGTGTTATATCCAAACATCTCGGATATCGGAACATCCGCAACAATCTCCTGTTTGCCGCCATGAAGTGAATTCATGCCCAGGACGCGGCCTCTCCGTCTGTTTAAATCTCCCATTACATCGCCGGTAAACTTATCCGGAACCTCCACCTTTACCGATGCGATCGGCTCTAAAAGCACCGGGCCCGCATCCATAAAGCCTTTCTTGAAGGCCAGCGTTGCCGCCATCTTAAAGGCCATTTCAGATGAATCGACCGGATGGTAGGAACCGTCGAGCAGAATTGCCTTAAGTCCCACGACCGGATATCCGGCAAGCGGTCCCTTCAGGCAGCATTCCTGCACACCTTTTTCAACAGCCGGGAAATAGTTTCTCGGAACGGCGCCGCCGAATACCTGCTCCTCGAAAACATATGGCGTCTCCAGATCTCCGGACGGTTCAAAGGACATCTTGACGTCACCGAACTGGCCGTGGCCGCCGGACTGCTTTTTGTAACGGCCGGGCGCTTCCACTTTCTTGCGGATCGTCTCGCGGAACGCAAACTTCGGTTTGGAAAGTTCCACCTCAACTTTATACCGCGCGGCAAGCTTGCTCACCACAACTTCAAGCTGCTGATCGCCGATGCCGTACAGAAGGCTCTGACGGTTCTCCACATCGTTGATCGTGCGCAGAGTCAGATCTTCCTCCATGAGCTTGGCAAGAGCGCTCGAAATCTTGTCCTCATCGCCTTTCGTCTTCGCCGCATAGCGCATGTAGGTATAGGGAATCGGAATATTCGGCTTATGGTATACGATCGGAGCCGTGCGGACGGCAATCGTATCGCCTGTCTGCGTGACGGCGAGCTTTGCGACCGCGCCGATGTCTCCGGCCACAAGCTTCGGAACCTCAATTACATCCTTGCCTCTCAAGAGATAAATTTTGGCGACCTTTTCCTCTGCGTCCTTATTCACGTTATAGATCGTGCTGTCCGGAGTCAAGATGCCGGTACAGATCTTCATCAGAGAGTATTTTCCGATAAATGGATCTACGATGGTCTTAAACACCCGTGCAGAAAGGGAAACTTCCTCGTTGTATTTTGCAGTGAAGCGCTCGCCCGTCGAGGTATCAACGCCGATACACTCGCCTCTGTCAGGAGACGGGAAGTAGCGGTCAATCGCGTTTAACAGTGCGTTGAAGCCCTGGCAGTTGATGCCGGAGCCCATCATGACCGGAACGATCGTACCTTCACATACGTGCGTCTGGATTGCTGTGTAGATCTCATCCTGGGTAAACTCCTCGCCCGAGAAATAACGCTCCATGTACTCCTCGCTCGTCTCAGCCACAGCCTCGATTAGTGCGTCACGGATAATTCCCAGGTTCTTCTGCGTGTATTCCGGAATCTCACACTCCTCGTAATCCGAGAAGTTCGTGAAACGCCTTCCCTCCATCTTGACGGCGTTGACAAAGCCGACAAACTTTTCATTTTCACGAATCGGCACCTGGATCGGAGCGATCTTTCTGCCAAACTGCTTTTCTAATTTAAGAATCAGCTCACGGAAGGAGGCATGGTCGTCATCCATGTTGGTGACAAAAATAATTCTTGGAAGGCGGCGTTCCTCGCACAGCTCCCACGCTTTTTCGGTTCCGACCTCGATACCGGCCTTGCCGTTTACAACGATAATCGCCGCGTCGGCTACGCTGACCGCTTCCTCGACCTCACCGACGAAATCAAAATAACCCGGCGTGTCAAGAAGATTGATCTTGATCTTTCCCTCTGCTCCGCTATACTCGAGCGGGATCATGGTCGTGGAAATGGAGAACTGCCGCTTGATTTCTTCTTTATCGTAATCGCTGATTGTATTGCCATCCGCGATCTTTCCCATCCTCTTGGTCACACCGGTCAGATATGCCATTGCCTCAGCAACCGTAGACTTTCCGGCTCCGCCGTGACCTAACAGTACAACATTGCGGATCTGTTTTGTTCCATAAACGTCCATATAATTTCCTCCCGTAAGATTAATTTTGTCAAACTTGGCTCATGAGGATATTCTACCAAAACTTTTTGAATTTTACAAGCAGAATATGCAGAATGCACAAACTAAGTTTTAGAGGCTGCATCCCTCCCTGTACTTTTTCGCGTTGCCGTGTTGACATTTTTCCTTTCCTGCCTTAAAATTTATAGAAAAAGCCATGCAGGAGGATTTCCCATCATGAATGATACAACCATCGGCTTTATCGGCCTCGGCCTGATCGGCGGCTCCATCGCACGCGGCTTAAAGCGCTCCCAAAAGGATCTCACAATTATGGCGTACATGCGTACCCGTTCCAGGCTGGAGCAGGCCAAAAGAGACGGCGTCATCGACCGAATTCTTGACGGAATTGATGAAACCCTCTCGCAGTGCGACCTGATCTTTCTCTGTACTCCGGTAGAACTGAACGCTTTCTATTTAGAGAAGCTTCGCCCGTATTTAAAACCCGGAGCACTGATCACCGACGTAGGAAGCACCAAAACCGACATCCATGAAGCCGTCTTCCGCCTGGGCATGGAGGACGTATTCATCGGCGGCCATCCAATGGCCGGTTCAGAAAAAACTGGCTACGAAAATTCCACGGATCATCTTTTGGAAAATGCCTACTACATCATCACTCCGACCCAAAAAACCACAAAAGCCCAGATCGAACGCCTTCGTCAGGTTGCACTTGCCATCGGCGCGCTTCCGATGGTTTTGGACTACCAAAGACACGATTATTCGGTTGCAGCCATCAGTCATCTGCCCCATCTCATTGCATCAAGTCTCGTAACGCTTGTGAGGGACAATGACAACGAAGACGGCGTCATGCGAAAGCTCGCTGCAGGCGGCTTTAAGGACATCACGCGGATCGCTTCTTCCTCCCCGGTTATGTGGGAGCAGATCTGCATGGCGAACACGGAAAACATCAAAATCCTGCTTGTCAAATACATCGACGCCTTAAGGCAGATCTGCACCATGCTGGATACCCGCCAAAAAGACGCTGTCCATCGGCTGTTCGAAGAATCGGGCGCCTATCGAAATACCTTCTCCGACAGGAGCTTCGGGCCGGTAAAGCCCGCTTTCTCTTTCTCGGTGGACATCGAAGACGAACCTGGTTCCATCTCGATCCTCTCCGCGATCCTGGCCGCCCGCGGCATCAATATCAAGGACATCGGCTTAAATCACAGCCGTGAAAACGGGGAAGGCGCGCTGCGTATTTGCTTCTACGACGAACAGTCCGTACAAACGGCCTATGAACTTTTAAAGAAATACAACTACAATCTGAAATGACGGCAGAAACAAACGGTCATGGACCTTTTGGCCCGCGTGAATGAATATCATACTGACCCTTTCATCTTTTGCCGGGCAAGACATGTCAGGGGCTCCTGGTCCATGTGAATGAATATGACAGGAAAGATCCGGGCAAAGAAATGCCTGCCTGGCAGGACGGATTTTAAATGTTTTAAGAGCGCTGAAAATCCGGCAGACGCTTTTTCCATACCGACCGCAGCAAAAGCCAGGAAGCGGGTATGGGGTCCGCATATCATTAGGATACAAAATACCTTTTGCCCTCAGCCTCAGCCAAAAATAAAAACAATAAAGGAAAAAGATTCATGAAAATCGCACCAGTTAAAAAAATTTCCGGGGAACTAACCGTCCCCGGGGACAAATCTATCTCGCACCGTGCTATCATGCTCGGCTCCATTGCAAAAGGGGACACGGAGATCGACGGCTTCTTAGAAAGCGCGGACTGTCTCTCCACGGCCGCCTGCTTCGCCCGCATGGGCATAAAAATTGAAAAAGGGGACAAAGCCGTCACGGTCCGCGGCCGTGGCCTGCATGGCCTTAAGGCTCCGGATACCATTCTCGACTGTGGAAACAGCGGCACCACCGTAAGGCTTCTCTCCGGCCTGCTCGCACCACAAAATTTTGATACGACGCTGACCGGCGATGCATCCATTCAAAAGCGCCCAATGAAACGCATTATGGATCCGCTTGCCGAAATGGGCGCCAAGATTCAGAGCATAAACGAAAACGGCTGTGCCCCGCTTAAAATCTGCGGCGGACCACTGACCGGTATCCGCTACGTCTCGCCGGTCGCCTCTGCTCAGGTAAAATCTGCGGTCCTCTTAGCAGGGCTATACGCGGACGGCGCGACAAGCGTCACGGAACCCAGTCTTTCCAGGAACCATACCGAGCTTATGCTTAGCCAGTTCGGCGGCAGCGTGACAAGCGATGGACTTACAGCAAAGGTTCTCCCGGCCAACGAGCTCTACGGCCAGCACATCTGCGTTCCCGGAGACATCTCCTCGGCCGCCTATTTCATCGCTGCTGCCCTTCTCCTCCCGCACTCCGAGGTTCTTATCCAAAACGTCGGTGTTAACAAGACCCGGGCCGGAATCCTTGAAGTCTGCAGACAGATGGGCGCCGTCATCGAAGTATCGAATGCCAGCAAAGAAGCCGGCGACCCACGCGCTGACCTTTTCATCCGCTCTGCCTCTTTAAAAGGCATCACCGTAGGGGGGCCCATCATCCCGACCCTGATTGACGAGCTTCCCATGATCGCCGCGATGGCCTGCTTCGCAGAAGGAACGACTGTAATCCGGGATGCGGCCGAACTGCGTGTCAAAGAATCCAACCGCATCGCGGTTATGGTAAACTCCTTGCGTGCCATGGGCGCTGATATTGAAGAAACCGAGGATGGCATGCGCATTTGCGGAGGACGTCCTCTGCATGGCGTCTGCCTTGATACGCATAAGGACCACCGCATCGCCATGACACTCGCTGTCACTGCACTCGCAGCCGAAGGAGAAACCGAGCTTCTTGATGCGGACTGTGTAAGGATCTCCTATCCGGGCTTTTATGAGGATCTTGCGCGGCTGACCGTTTAACGCCGCACGCGTATAGAGAGGGGACCGCTTCGTCTTTTGCGGTCCCCTCTGTCTCAGTTAAATCCAAAAAATTTCTGTGCGATCTTATAGCCTGCGATTGAAAGCTGCCTTCCGCTCCTTCCGGGCAGATTCATACCCTGGCCCAAAAAGCCCCATCGCAGACGCAGATACAGAGCCGGGTTCAATTTCTTCACATAATCCCACAGTTCTTTTTTCTTTTCCATATTTTCCTCGGTCCCGGAACGGATCGCTAAGATCGACGAAATCACCATCATGATCTCCAGATAGCGTACCATATAATGTCTGAGCCTCCGATTCGGAAGCTTTGCCAGATCATGCGCATTCAGCATATGTTTTGTTACCAGGATCTGCTGGTCGATACGCCCGATCATCACCTGCTCATTGACTGACTGATCGGAGCGCCCGATATAATAGCGGTAAAAATTAACATCCAGATAGTACATCTTCCGCACATGCGGAAGCGGCTCATATACAAAAATATTATCCACATAAAATGTATGTCTCGGAAGCTCCAAGCCACATTCGCGCAAAAGCTCCGTTCGGTAAATCACCGAATGCATCAGGATATACTGCCCTAACATAAACGCCTTGACATTGTTCCAGGTAAAGATCTCGTTTCTTGGCAGAGCCAGCCTGTAATTCATGACCTTTTTGTGTTTTGCGCCCTGCTTCTCATAGACAAAATTTGTAATCAGCATATCGACTGTGTCTTTTCCGTACACGAAACGCCGCAGCGTATCCAAAACCTGTGTGTATGCCTGCCCGTTGACCCAGTCGTCACTGTCCACGACTTTAAAAAAAATGCCGGATGCCGCCGAAAGCCCTGCATTGACCGCAGCGCCGTGTCCCCCGTTTTCCTGATGGATCGCCTTGCAAATGCCAGGATATTCCCTTTCAAAACGGTCGGCAATCTCTCCCGTGTTGTCTTTTTGTGAGCCGTCATCTACGATGAGGATTTCTACCTCGTTTCCTCCGGGAAGCAGAGAATTAATACAATTTTCCATGTATTCCGCCGAATTGTAACATGGAATCGCGATTGATAGCAGCTTCAAATTTCTTTCCTCCTAAACCTTCTCAAGTACTCTTATACCAGCATCACTCCCTGCCTATCATAACACACCTGCCGTCAAATTGCAAAAAATTCCTTTCTTTTACAGAAAAAATGTGATACGATAGGCATAGAAAAAGGAGACCGGACCGCCATTTTCAAGCACCCGCGGCACTCTCCGGCGCCGGCGGCGCTTATTTTGGACAAATCGGAGCGAACACGGGCAGTTTGGAGCACAGCCGTCTCGCGCCGCTTTTGGGCTAAACAGCGCAGGGATCCGAAACGGTTTCTTATAACACATAGAGGTACAGAATATGAAAAGGAAAAGACTCGTCCTAGCCCTTGGGCATGATGCACTGGGAACCAATCTTCCAGAGCAAAAAACGGCCGCTGAAAAGGTTTCCAAAACCATTGCCGGCTTCATTCAGGATGGCTGGCAGGCCGTCATCACATATGGAAATACGCCACAGCTTGGCATGATTCATACTGCTTTGAATGAATTTGCAAAGAAGCATGCGGGCTATACCCCTGCCCCCATGTCTGTCTGCTCGGCCATGAGCCAGGGATATATTGGCTACGATCTTCAAAATGCGCTTCGCCAGGAGCTTTTACGCCGCGGCATCTCAAAAGCAGTCTCCACGGTCCTCACACAGGTCACCGTGGATCCCTATGATGAATCCTCCTATGCCCCCATGAAGGTCATCGGCCGCGTCATGACGGCACAGGAGGCCAGAGCCGAGGAAGAAAAGGGCAATCTGGTCACAGAGGTAAAAGACGGCTACCGCCGGATTGTACCCGCCCCAAAGCCTGTTGCCGTGATTGAAATCGACGCCATACGGGCGCTTCTTGATGCCGGTCAGCTTGTGATTGCGGCAGGCGGAGGCGGAATTCCGGTCATGGAGCAGGGAAGCCGCCTGAAAGGAGCCAGCGCTGTCATTGAAAAAGACCGTGCCGCCGGCCTTCTGGCGCGTGAACTGGATGCCGATGTGCTTATGTTCCTCACCGGTGTCCCGAATGTACTTTTAAATTTCAATACTCCACAGGCAACTCCGCTTGGACGAATCAGTGCTTCCGACGCGGTTTCCTACGCCGGTAAAGGCCATTTTAATGCCGGCTCCATGCTGCCTAAAATTGAAGCGTCCGTCGAATTCGTCCGCGCCGGAAATGGCCGTCTGGCCGTCATTACCTCCCTGGAAAATGCAAAAGACGGCCTTCTTGCAAAGTGCGGGACGATTATCCAGTAAATTTTTTATCGCAGGGGCTGTCTTTACAGTCCCTGTTTATCTCCCCGTCAGCTCTCTTTGTCTATGGCATAGAGCTCTGAAAACGGAATGTTTGTATTGACAATCTTCAGCACTTTTTCAGCCAGGTCAATCCGGGAAACCAGTCCTGTAAGCTTCTGATATTCTCCGTCGTTATAATAGACCGCTGTCAGCATTTCATTTTTTCTGACCTGCAAAAGCTTCTGCCCGAGCTCCTCTGCTGCTTCCTCAGACAGTTCAATTTTAGGAACCGTCACCCGTTCCATTTCCTGCAAAACCTTTTCAAATCCCTTCAGTGCCGCAAATGGCATAAACTGTTTAGCCCGTTCCTCGCGGCTCATTTTCTGTCTGTTCTCCACTCTTATGCCCTCCGATCTGCTGATTCCGTTCTCTGGCAGTCGCCCCTTCCTGCAGGCTCATTCCTTTTAAAACCGCATTTTTCCCGAATTTTTTCTTGATATCCAGCATTGCCTTCTGCAGCCTCCTCTCTCTGTCCGTGCCTGCAGGCTCATGAAACAGATCATACTGCTGATAGGTTTCATCCACAAGGCGGTTGAAAGTGAGATAGATTTTCTGTATGGGCTGCCCCCTTGTCTCAATGCTGTCATACAGCCTTTCTACATAAGAAAGTATCATCCTCGCAGAGCTCGTCGCGGCCGGCATCGAGATCGTACCATGGACCGGGGCCATCGTCCCCCGGCCGCCTGCATAGACAAGCTGCAGTGTAATGGATTCTGTCGCCATCTCTTTTTCTACCAGCTCCAGGCAGAGCGCATCCGCCATCTCCTTCGCCGCAAGCTTTCCCTTTTCATGCCCATAGTCACAGCCAAGCACTTGGCCGTTAGACAGACAGTTTGTCTTCGGCCTATATGCCTTAATATCTGCAATCGTCACACTCTCACACCCCCAGGCATGATCGATCAGAAGCTCTGCATCGATCCCGAAGGTCTTATACAGCACGTCCTCCCCGGCCTTTGTGAGCTGTCCCATTGTATAAATCCCCAGATCCGCTAACCGCGCAGCAAGCCCGGGACCGATCCGCCAGAAGTCCGTTAACGGCCTGTATTCCCACAGCGTTTTTCTATATTTCTCCTCGTCCAGCATTCCAATGTGGTCTTCACTGTGCTTTGCCGTTATATCCAGGGCAACCTTTGCCAGATAGAGGTTAGTCCCGATCCCGCAGGCCGCGGTAATCCCGACCGTATCGCAGATGTCTTGCATAATCCGAAGGCTCAGTTCTCTTGCCGTCAGACGATACATGGGCAGGTAATTCGTCACGTCCATAAAAGCCTCGTCAATGGAATAAACATGTATATCCTCTTTGGCGATATATTGCAGATAGATGGCATAAATTCGGGCCGAATATTCCATATACAGCTTCATGCGCGGTGGAGCCATCACATACTGTATACCCGGCGGTATCTGAAACACACGGCACCGGTTCGGGACGCCGAGCTCCTTTAACGCCGGAGAGACCGCCAGACAAATCGTTTTCTCCGTCCTCTCCGGGTCCGCCACCACCAGATGGGCTTCCATCGGATCAAGCCCCCGCTCAACACATTCTACCGAAGCATAAAAAGATTTGAGATCTATACAAAGATATGTCCTGTGCTCTCCCATTTTACCAGCCTCCCGAATCGCATGTATAGAACATATGTTCTATACAAATCATATCATGCTTTTCTTTCCTTGTCAATCCCCTAAGATCTGGAAACCGTCGAAAAATACGGAGAGTGACTGGGTTAAACGGGTCCGGCATACGTGGGCGCAAAGCGGAATCCGAGCAGGCAGGCTCCGGCGGCAAAAAAGCGCGGCGGTACATAAGACGCTGAAATACAGCGCCTAAGTACCGGCAGTTTTCAAACGCCCATACGGATTCCGCTCTGCGCCCGGCTGCAGCAGCCGGCTCAAAAAAGGAATTTCAGGCGCGGCGCTCTTGCTCTCGAAACCAAAACGGCATAAGACCGGCGGTGCCGGTCTTATGCCGATATTCCCCCACACTCTTTTACCAGGAAAACACCGGCGCTTTGCCGCCCGCCTGATACCAGAAGATCTCGTTTTCTCTTACGCCCGCTAACCTGCAGAGCTGCCGCATCTGACGGAGTTTCGTTTCTGTGTTGGAAAAGGTCCCCAATTCATAAACCACCCCGTCAACCGTCATTTTTCTTGTATTTCCCCTGAAATATCCGGGTGGGCTGTGCAGTGTCCCTGGCGTAGAAAGCCAGTTGGCGATGCTCCCGCTCAGGCGGTTTCGCACATCGGGATATTGCTCCAGCACATATTTAACCGTTTTCTGCATCGCCTCTGCCATGCTTTCCGCCGGAAGCCGCATCCCCCGCAGAATGATGCAGTCCTCCATTCCCCCGAATGAATCCGCCGGCTGCAGAGCCGCCGCCGCTTCTGCTTTGGACAAAGACACAGGTTCACAAAAGAGCTGTATGAACTCCTGCAAATACACTTCCAGTCTGCTCTCCTGCAGCGTTTTGTCCCTGTCTGCAGCCGAGGGCCCCTTCCTGTCAGAATGAAATGTGTCTTCCAACCTTTTGATTAGAGTATTATATGCTTCATTCTTTTTAAACAAATTTGAATCCAGATCTCCGTATCCTTCGTCCAGCTTTATGAAAAGCGCCACGAGCCTTCCAAAGCGCCTGATTCCTGCCGTGAGCTTTTCTTCCGTTTCCTCCACAGAGGCGCTAAACCCGGAAAAATCCGGCTGTCCCGCCCATTCCCCGGCTTTGCTTCGCGTAAAGCCGTTTAAAATCTGCACCACGGCTGCCGTAAGATACCATTTTCCGTTTCGAATAACGGCCCGCACCTCCGGTGTTTCCTCGATCCAGCCCTTCTTGACTCCTTCATATTTTTGCGCAAGCTGATCGGTGAACCATACCGCTCCGTACAGACGTTTAAACACGGCCTCCTCATTCTCCGCCTCCGCTTTCATCCATGCGTCTGCAAAAACCTCTTTCTGTTGGAATTCATAAGTCCCGTCCTCTTTCACATGAAATTTCAAAAGTGTGTTGGCTCCCTGGCTTCTGGCCTCCGCAGGCTTTCCGGCACATGCCAGCGCAGCCCGCGCAAAGGAGATCAGTTCCATCTGGCGGTGCCTGGGTCCCCCTTCGCCCCGCCGTATCAGCCGGAATCTTGTCTGCCCTGTCTGCAGACCCCTCTCCAGATAGCCTGCGAGCTTTTCCACAAAAGGAGCTGTAAAGGCAATGTCTTCGATCTTAACCGGCTTCTGGCGGTTTAAGGCCGTGCTGATCTCCCTTGCCAGGCCGGACGCATTTACCGGGTCCTCCTGGGGCACGTAGATCACACGTACAAGCACCTGTGCCCGTTTGGACTTGTTCAGCTGCGCCTTAAGGCGTTCCCTTTCTGCCGAGCCTGCCGGACTGCTTTCATATTGAAATTCGGTCTCAAAAAAATATCTGGCGGAGGCTGTGATCGTCTGGGCGCCGTTGATTACGGAAAACGCCGGCTCCCTTTCCGGTGCCAGCCGGTCCAAAACAAGTGTATCCAGGCTCCTCAGGCGAAATTCATCCCTCTCGGCTAAGATCGTGATTCCGTTATTTTTATACCAGAAATGCTCCGGCTCTGTCTTTAATGTCTCACGGATTGATTGGTCAACCCCCAGCATCTCATTGAGTCCGATCCGCACGTTGTTCCGAAAAAGCCGATCTCCGATCGTATTATACAATTCAACCAGTTGAAACAGATCGGCTGTCAGCACACGGGCATACAGCGATTCCTCCTCCCTGCTGTCCCAGGCAGTCTCCCGGTTCATATACGCCGAGACCGGCGGCATCTGCAGGATCTCATAGCGCTTCAGGTCTCTCAGGCATGCTTCCTCATTCCCGTATTTTTGAACCAGGATATAGGTACACTGAAACAGCGGCCTGTTTTTTCCCCCGCAGGCCTGGAGCCCGGCATTGATCACCTGTTTTCCTTCTCCGGCAAAATACTGCTCGAGCTTGATCCGGCTGCGCATGTCACGGACAAAAAAGAGCAGATGCAATCCCTTATCCGCTTTTATCATGGCTGCCTGTCTGCCGATCTGTTCAAACAGTGCCTTACAGTCCTTTTGGTATACGGCCAGAAGCATCGGCCTTTCGCTTGTGATCTTCAGACGTTCGGAACTGCTCACATACTCATCCTCCGCACAGGCCAGCCGCTCCAGTTCCTCTCTTGCCTTTGCATCATCCCACCATTCGTCGTCCGCGTCATCCCCGCGGTTTTCCAGCACCAGATTGATGTGATCCCGGAACGATTCGCTCTGTCTTATCTTTTGACTCTTGATCTGCATCCTCTTTTCCCTCTCTGTTTTCTCATACCCTGATCTGCAGCGTCTCACAGGAAAACCTTCCGAGCCCGTACTCTCCCACTGCGGCAGAAAACTCCCGGACGGCTTGGTTATATCGTTCTATGGCCTGCCGCAGGCTTTCCTTATCTAAAGCCGGCCTCTCCATCTGTTCCAAATGTTCGATCAGTTCCACCAGTCCCCTGCGGTAATGGCAGACTCTGTGTTCGACACGTAACAGGATCTGATCCATGTTTTCTCTTTCCTTCTGATCAAGCGCATAATCCAGGTAGTACTCCAGTTCCCGCCTCATCTGTACGAGTACATACCCCAGCTCATTCCGGCAGTTGAATGTCTCCGTATTCAGCTGCTGGCTCTTTTGGCTCAATTCCTGAACCAGATTGATGATCTCCGGGTAAACGCTCCCCGTATGAATCCCAAACAAAAGCTTTAGCTCCTCCCGAATTAACGGCTTGGCCTCTTTGGGAATCCGAATTCCGCAGTACATGTATTCCGGCAGTTCCTCCGCCTGTTCGCCTGCAAACAGGATAAACGCGCCCTGCTGGGCGATGATCCTGTCGTTCTGCTTCGTATGGTCAATAAACTTGTGGCTGTTCCAAAAAAGGCTGTTGTCCCGATACCATTCGGGATTGCGGTTGATAAGTGCCTCATACGCGTCGTTGGTGTTCTGGGCACTGGGGCTGAAGATCTCATCGACAAAAAGCAGGTACACCATGCCATCCTGCTCATCCATGGATGTCTCATCCTTATGATAATACGGCGTTACCGCAAAATACAGCGCAATCAGGCAATTATAGGACACGTCCAAAAGCCGGCTGGGAAATTCTCCGTGCTGGGCATCAATCGCATTCTCCAGGTAGCGCTTCTCACCCGTCAGCTTGTTCTGCCGCATTGTATCAAACAGATTTTTTTCAAAAAAAGTATTTCCCGTCAAAACCTGTTTCCGGAACAGATTCGGACAGCACGGCCGATCATACACGGCCGGCTCTCCCCGGTATACCACGATCCTCTCTGCCTGCCGCCGCTCCTTTATATAAGCGGCAACCCGGCCCAGGTATTCGGAAATGTTGTGAATCTCTATAGATCGTATATATTTCTCCTTTGGAAGAATGTTTCTCTCTTTCTTCTCCATACCAGCTCCCCATTCAGCATCTGGATATGACTGCCTTTATTCTCTCACTCAGGCGCCTCGTCTCTCCCAGAAGCTCAAAATCTTCACCGCTCAGTTCCCACACGTTCGCCGCTCCTGCGATCCGCGCCAAACGTTCCTCTGTTGCCTCCAGGCATGTCCTGATTTGTTCTCTTAATTCTTTATTTTGTTTATTTTCATCCTTTTCTTCCTCTCCGCAGCGTTCCCACGCAGCATTTCCCCCGCCAAAAGCCGAACCTCCTTTTTTCTTTCGATACAGCCCCCGTTCCACATTTTCCAGCTCTCCCAGCGCCGCAAGCTGCGCCAACGCGCCGGATAACTGCCCGACACTGTAGTTTTTTTCCGTCCTCTCCGCAATAAACCGTTTAAAGTCCTCAATCGGATGAATCTCCTCATCCGCCGCGCACTGCCTTAGCAGCATTTTAATTTCTGCTGTCGTCAGCCTCATGCTTCTTTAGACTCCTTTCTTGTTCTTTATTCTTTAATATTACCATATTATTCTTTATTCTTCCATACATTTTTTCACATTTTCTATGACAAAAAAGACAGGTGAATCCGTCACCTGTCTCTCTCATTTCAATTCTGCAAGTTCTTCTCGAAGGTGCCGTTTTACTATATAAGTACAAGAATAACAGGGATTATAATGAGTTCCTGTTATTTTTGTAGCCTAAAGTCAACATAAGGAGCAAGGCGACGCTGACATTTCGGGCCAAGTTGGCCCGAAGCCGGGTTTGGGTGTGCTGTGCGTCGGTGGCGCGCGTCCAGCACCGACC
>JAAWAR010000106.1 GCA_022792295.1 Lachnospiraceae bacterium | reverse complement strand
GTCCGCCTTTCCCGAATAATACTGCTCCCTCGTCCTTGCGTGGACCGCAACCGCCGAGACGCCGCAGCCCTCCGCAATCCTCGCAATCTCCACGGCATTTATAGAAGCATCGTCAAAGCCCTTGCGGATTTTTACGGTTACAGGCTTCTTTACCGCACGTACCATAGCCGTCAAAATCTCCTCAACGAGCTTCGGGTTCCTCATAAGCGCCGAGCCCTCTCCGTTTTTTACGACCTTCGGCACCGGGCAGCCCATGTTTAGATCAATCATACTGTAGGGCCCGTCCTCAAGCCGCGCGGCGATCTCTGCGAGAATAGCCGGATCGGATCCGAAAAGCTGTAAAGAAACCGGTCCCTCGCGTTTATCCACCTCCAAAAGCTCCTTTGTGTTCCGGTTCTGATAGAGAACCGCCTTGGCACTCACCATTTCCATGCAGGCCATGCCGCAGCCGTGCTCTCTGCAGATCACTCGGTATGGGAGATCGGTGACACCTGCCATCGGCGCCAGAATCACATTATTTTCCAGGCATACATTGCCGATCTTTAACCTCATTGGATCAAAATCCCCTCAGCGTTTACATAGCGGCCATCCGGCGTGTACGCGTTCGTCAGCATAACACCGTCCGTCACGCCGAAATAATACCACTTTCCCTGCGTATTCACCCAGCCATAGGCCATGGTTCCGTCTGTATTGAGAAAATAATACTTTCCTTCCTTCAAAAGCCAGCCGGTCTGCATCGCACCGGTGCTGTTCATGTAATACCAGTTTCCGTTGACCTTTTGGAAGCCGGTCTGCATCGTGCCATACATGTCCAACAGATACGTCTGCCCGTCTACATAGGCCCACTGGCTCGATACGGGCTGCCCATCCTCCTTAAAGAGTTTCCAGCTCCCATCCGGCTGCTTCTGCCAGGTGCCGCCCCGGTATGTGCTGTGGATGTAGTAGCTGTTTGCGTCCTCTTTCAGGAGCTTTTGCGCCGCCTCGCTCCCCGGCCCTTTCGCATAGATCTGTTCATCCAGCTCCTCGCGGCTCCCCATGGGATTGTTTCCCTCGTAGCCCGGGCCGACTCCGCCGTTCCAGCCGTTGTTATAAGCCGGATTGTTGGGCGCCGTATCCGGATAAATATAGACATCATACCCATCAAAACCCGGTCCATAGGGATTGGCGGCCGCCTCCATCCCCATCCATATGGCAAATGCCGTGGCAAGCGCAAGCAGCCTGCCGGTTTTATGCTTCCACATGATCTGTATCCTCCATCCTTTCTCCCAGAAACGCCACACGATAGTAAAGCTCTAGCGCCTCCAAAAGCTCCCTCTTTTCCCGCTGGTACTGGCGGATCTTCAGACCGCTGCCGATCTCGTCAAACAGATAATCACGATCGTCCGCCTCCACTTTAAATTCCAGGGCGCCCTCTGGCGTATAGGAAAGCGTGAGCACTCCGCCTATGTCCTCGGTAAACAATACGCAGAGAATCTGCAGCTCCTTTTTTACGTCCTCCGGCAGTGCCCGGAATCGCTCGTTAAAATAATATTTTTGCTCATACGAGCTTGCGCCGCAGAGCACCACATTTTCCGTCTGCACAGAAGGCAGATACAAAAGGATCT
Source organism: Lachnospiraceae bacterium (assembly GCA_022792295.1). Taxonomy (GTDB): domain Bacteria; phylum Bacillota; class Clostridia; order Lachnospirales; family Lachnospiraceae; genus CANQGL01. The sequence goes on along the minus strand of JAAWAR010000106.1, from coordinate 2,707 downwards.
CCGAAATCCGCTCCACGTGATACTTTGCCGCACTCTGGTCAAAGCCGAAGCGCTCGTCTCTAAGTGCCGCCGTCGTCATCCCGGCCGCCGTCGCCGCCCGAATGCCCACAGTCGAGTCCTCAAGTACAAAGCACGCACTCTCGGGGACGCCCAGGGTCTTCGCCGTGTAGTGATAGATTTCCGGATCTGGCTTGCTCCGTTGAAACTGTTTGCCGCTCACAATCAGATCAAACAGCGGACGCATACCCGTCTCCTCAACAATCCGGGCGATCAGCTTCGGCCCTGTCGAGGATGCCAGCGCCAGCAGATACCCCCGGCGCTTCAGCTCCTTCGCCGTCGTGAACGCCTCCGGCCGGAAAATCTTTTTATAATCTACCCGCGTGTAAATGTCCAGTGCCATAAACTCTTGCTGCAGCACCTCCCAACTCTGCCCGTTCTTCACAGCCTGCTCCATCACACGCCAGCTGTCCTCCCTGGTGAGGCCCACCATGGGGTTAATCTGATCCATCGTCACCGACGGGTTCTTTTTCCTGGCAAATTCGAGAAGATACTGCATATAGACATACTCACTGTCCACAATCACCCCGTCCATATCAAAGATGACCGCGCGCTTTGTTTTTTTATCCATGGCTGTCCTTTGCTCTCCTGTCCCGTTTTTTAAAGGCAGCTGCCCGATTCGGCAACCGCCTCCATTATACATGATTTCATTCCGGTTTTCAAGAAAGCCCGCGGATTTTCAGGTAATCCAGGATGCAGGCAACACAGCCGTCCACGCCGATTGCCGACGAATTCAGCATCAGGTCATAGTTTCCAAGAGCTTCCCAGTCCTTTCCGGTATAGTAGCGATGGTAGTCACGGCGTTCTCTGTCAATGCGGCGAATGTTTTTATGCACCTCGTCGTTTGCATAGTAGCCTTTTTCTGTAATCCGCTTCACACGCGCCTCCATGTCCGCGTACACAAAGATCCGTACCATATGTTCTGTGCCGGACAGCACATAATCGGCGCAGCGGCCGATGAAGATACAGGACTCCTCCTGCGCAAGACGCCTGATCACGGCAGACTGGAACCGAAACAGATTATCCGCCGATACCAGATCCGAGCCCAGCGAGGGAGTCCCGTTTTCCGGAATCAGCGACTGGACGATGCGGTATAAAAGCTTATTCCCGGCCCTCTCATCTGCCAGGTGGAAGTAACTCTCCCGGATCCCGCTCTCGTCGGAGGTCATTTTAAGAATTTCCTTATCATAGACATGCAGCCCAAGCTTCTTCCCAAGCGCCTTCCCGATATCCGCCCCTCCGCTTCCATACTGGCGGCCAATGGTAATAATCAGTTTCTGCCTTTCCATAACAACGCCTCCTTTTTCTCTGCACTTTTTATTCCTATTACAGCATGTCCTCCGGACAAGCTATCCCTCCCGGGGATTCGCCCGGCTTTCCTCGGTATACGCGCAAACCGGCATGCGCAGTGTTTTCTCTGTTGAGATTATAGCATGTTTTCTCATAAATTTTAAGTCTTTTTGCAAATTTTATAAAAATAGTTTGTTTTCCGGTCAAAATTTATGGATACGCTGAGATAAAAGAAGGAAAAAGTATAAAAACGCATGAACGCTCCCAAAATAGCATTCTCGGGTAAAGAACAGATCTAAATCCTCATAACGCAGCCGCAAAACAGGACTTTGCAGACAAAAGCGCAGCCGCAAAGCCCTGTTTCTCATATCGGATCCCTTAGCTTCTGACAATCATCGTCCCGAATCCCAGTTCCCGGAGCCTTCTTTCCATGCGGACTGCATTCTCAAGCTCTCGGAACGCGCCTGCACGCACATAAAACATTCCGTCTTTTGCAATCAGAAATGCCGGAAATCCCATGCCCTTCAGCTCGGCAAGCTCGGCCTCTGCGTTTTGCCTCTGCCTGTAAATCCCGGTCTGTACCATATAAAAGCCCGGCTCCTCACCGTTTTGCGCCGTCTGGTTCGCCAGCTCCTCATACGTCCGCAAAATCCCGTCTGCGATCGCATCGGCCGTCGCTGCCAAATTGGCATCAAAAAATGCATTATCCCTCTCATTGTCAATAAAGCCAGCCTCCACGAGCACCGCCGGCATTGTCGTATTTTTAAGCACCACAAGCCCCGGCCGTTCCTTCACGCCAAGATCCGTCCACCCCACTGCAGCCAGCTCTCTGTCAATATTTCGCCCAAGCATGCCCGCCACACCTGAATTTGCATACACGAGGCTCTCAATCCCGGAGGCCGTCCCCGGTGTCGGCATCGCATTCCGATGAATCGAAACAAAAAAATCCGCATCCGAATGATTTCCAATGACTGCTTTCTCATAAGGCGACTGGTACACATCACTCACCCGTGTATACACAACCTGGACCCCCCGCCTCTCCAGCGCGTTCCCCAGATCAAGGGCAAGCTGCAAAGTATCGTCCTTCTCCCTTCTTCCATTATAAACCGCCCCCGGTTCCTGGCCGCCGTGTCCGGCATCTATGATCACTTTTCTGATTTCCGCCAATTTCTTTCTCCTTTTCCTGAAATCTGTAATACAGTATATGACAAACCCTCCAAAAAGGAACCGGGGAGGGGAGGGGCCGCCGTCCGAGGGAGCGGTGTCCGGCCCATAGGGGCACGCTTTCGCTACGGAAAAGCGCAGCGGTACATAGGGCGCCAAAATACGGCGCCCAAGTACCGGCGGTTTTCAAGTGCCC
>JAAWAR010000105.1 GCA_022792295.1 Lachnospiraceae bacterium | reverse complement strand
ACTACCTCCTTTGATTAACAAAACGGTTGGCGAACCTGTTTTTATTATATCAGGGGAGGTTTTTTACACAACGCTAAAGCTATTTCAACCACCCGCAGAGCAGGTCGTTTTTTTGTTCTCCAAAGTTCCATTTTTCGGATCAGCGAAAAACTCCTCAATGGAGAACAGGGCCATGCCCTAACAACCAAAAGAAGGCTGCCTGTTATACAGGCGGCCTTCTTTTGGGATGGCTACTAAACCTCTCCCCGCCCCTTTCTTTTGTTTCCCCCTCCTTGTCTTCCTGTATGCTCATTGCCGAATCCACGATGCCCACATCCCCTGTTATCGTCTGTCTGCACATCGTTTCCGTTTTTCCTCGACAGATGCTCCGTCAGATCCCGAATTTCTCTCATCGTCATACCTTGTACCGTCTCGGGAGTAATAGCAGGGTCAAGCATCCGCATCTCCAAAAAGGCCCTGTATTTCCCATAGGAAAGCCCACAATCGTGAGCCTTTGCAACTTCCTCCGGGCGAGCAAAATAGCAATACGTATTCTCCTGCCTGGCTGTACAGGTCTCGATTTCCGAAAGCATCTTCGAAGATTGCGTCCCATCCGGCCCTGTCACAGTAATCGTCATAATTTCATTGTCGGACAGCAAAGAGGCTATCGTTTCACTGCTCAATATCTGCTCAATCGCATCGGTATAATTTTTGAATTTTATATGGAATGTGTCCGCAAATGCCAGTCCTTCATCCTGAAAACCGTTCACGGCAATCACCCGGTCAAACCGATTGACACTCATTTCGAGCGAGGGGTTTATGTCAATGCTGATTTCTGCCGTCGGGGTAAAATATAGCCATCGTCCCCCTGTCAGTATGAATAATAAGCATATGCACACGGCAGAGCAGATACGATATTGGCGCCTTGCCGCCGTTCTCCTTTTGTAACCCTGTGTTTTTTGCGCAAGAAATTCTCTGGTACTGTTTTTTAATTCTTCCTCTGCCTGTATCGGATTAAAAATTTCCTTTAGCTTATCATGCATATCCATCACCTCCCAGCTTTTCCCGCAGCATTTGCTTGGAACGAGTCAGGAGCGTATAAACTGTATTTACATTTTTGCCCAGAATACGGCTGATTTGTGGAGCCGTATAATCTTCAAAATAATGCAGATAGACGACATCTCTGTATTTTTGAGGAAGTGAAAACACTGCTTCTAAAACTTCTCTGTAATCTGGGGGCAGCTCTGTTGGATATTCCATAATTGCATCTAACGAAACAGTACGGCTGCGAAAAAAACTTTTGAGCAAGTCTTTGCAGGCGTTGATTGTAACCCGAATAAACCATGCTTTCTCATTTTCCTCACTTTCAAATGAAGCAGAACTAAGGACATACTTCAAAAAAACGGTTTGAAATATGTCCTCCGTGTCCGCATAATTTTTCAAATACAACATGCAAAGCCGCCGAATCGTGTTGGAATATTGTTCGATTGCCCGGTTTACCTCTTGTTCGCTCCGCATGGCACTTTCCCTTATTATCTGTTACAGCCACCTCGGAATCCGTTTCCTCTCCCTCTTGCCCGACCTGCTGTATAATTGTCACAAATGCCGTCCCCATCTACATCCATATAGCTTCTGCCGGATTCATTTTGGGACGGACAGTTTCCGTGACAGGCACCGCAGTTGTCACAGATCCCATCGTTATCCGTATCCACGTAGCTGCAAATGCTTTCATAATTGTCGCAGACGCCATTACCGTCTGCATCGACAAAATTTCGCCCAGCCCCCGGGCACGCCGCAAACGCGGTTGTTATTCCGATTGATAATACCGTTGCTGCCGTTAAAATACCAGCCAATGCTTTTGTCATGATGATTCCTCCGTTCTTTTTGATGGCCGTTTTGGGCCTCATCTATAATACGATTGGCAAAGAACAATCCATTCATACTTTTAAAATTTTTTATGTTTTGTTTTCCCCACCACCATGACCTTCCGCTGGCTTAAAAATCCCGATTCATCTGCTCCATAAAAAATGCCTTGTTATTCACCGCACGCATCGTCGCCAGGATGCCGTCCAAATGATCATATTCATGCTGCAAAAGTTCCGAATAATCGCCCTCCAGCTTCATCTCCTGCGGCCGAAAATCCATGTCCAGATAACGGATGACGGCCCGCCGGTAACGCTCCACCCGCACGCAGAGTCCCGGAAAAGACATGCAGTCGTCCATCAGGACATATTTTTCCTCATCCGGAAAAATGAGCTGCGGATTGATAAAGACGTACGGCTTATCGTCAAACATATACAGGAGCCGTTTTGGGACTCCGATCTGGGGAAGCGCCACGGCGCGGCCCGCCTTGTACTGTCTCCGGTACTCCATGAGCGTATCATGCAGGTCTTCCACCCACGTCCGGAGCGCCGGCCCGTCCTCCTCGGTCACCGGGGTACTGACCTCATAAAGACCGGGATTTCCTAATTTTAATATCTCTCGTATCATAACTGTTTTCCTCCTATGCCCCTATCATACTATGCTTTTTATGGGATCGCAAGAAAAACTGCTGCATATATAAATTCTCATTGCTCTCTGACAAAGCCGTCTCCGTTTAAACGGGTTTCCGCTGAAAGAACAGTCGGGGAAAAGCGGTTCTCTGTCGTCCTTTTACCAGATCTTGGGGCGGTTCTCCGGTTTCTGGTACATTTTATCGCCCTCTTTGACGTCAAATGTATCATAAAATGCATGGAGCGCGGAGAGCACGGCGTTGACCCGGATCTTCCCCGGAGAATGGACGTCTGTCACCAGCAGGTAAGCCATGTATTCCTCCCTTACCTTCTCGGCCCAGATATTTGCGTAGGCGCAGTACATGGCTTTCAGATCGTATCCTTTTTCCTGTGCGATCTGGCTGATGCAGGCCAACGCGCCCAGATCGGCAATATTTTCCGTCAGGGTCAGTTTGCCGTCTATCTGTCTGCCGTCCAGCTCCATACCGCTGTAATAGCGCTCCACCTGCGCGGCCAGGGCCTCAAAGTTCTTCAGATCCTCCTCGGTCCACCAGTTGCGCAGATTTCCGTTTTCATCGTACTGAGAGCCGTTTGTGTCAAACGCATGCGTAATTTCATGAGCAATGACCATGCCGATCCCACCCAGCTTTTCCTCAGCCGATGCGTTAGGGCTGTAAAAGGCACCCTGCAGGATTCCCGCCAGCAGTGTGATGGAATTGGAGGACGGATCATAGTAGGCGTTGATGAGCTGCGGAGCTGTGATCCATTCCGCCTTATCCACCGGCTCATCCTTTGTCGAATACAGAAAATCCTGCCGGGCTTTTAGGTGCCGGAAAAAATTATCCATATACAGACCACCATCCTGTGGATAAACCAGTGACAGTGCATATCGATCCTGAGGCCATTTATCTGGGTACCCAACTGATACCTTGACCGCCGCGAGCTTTTTTCTCGCCTCCGCCTTTGTGTCCTCCGACATCCAGGTCAACGCTGCAATCCGTTTGTCATAGGTGGAGATCACCTCTCCAACCAGCTCCTCCACTTCCCTTTTTGATTCTTCCGAAAAATATTTATCACAAAACAGCCGTCCGCACTGAAAATCTAAGGTCTCCTGTACGCTTTCAGAGATATACCGCTCGAAATCGACGATCTCTATGCCTCTTATTTGGGAGAGATATTCCTGAAGCGCCTCCTGCGCCTCGAGCTCGCGGTAAGCAGCAGTGTCACTGTACAGACAGGATTTGACATACTCCTTTAGTAAAGAAAGATTTTCCTCTTTCAGCCATTCCGACACACATTGGGCCAGTTCTATATCCTCTATAATGACGCTTTCATCGGAATCGGTCCCGTATAGCTCCTTTAACAGCTGCTCCGACACCAACCCATTCAAAAGAAAATCCGGAAGCTCGCTCACTTGATACACATGATAGGTATTCTTTGCATCATATCGTTCTTCAATGGAAAGCGACGCCTCAGCCAGCGCCCTCATCATCCCGGTCACCCGCTCCACGATTTTTTCTGCTTCCTCCTCGGCAGCCCCCGCCTGTACATGCAGCTTTCTTAAATAGTCGATGTAGGCATTCACCATCTCCTGGTTCTGTTCTTCATCCGAAAACCAGATTTCTTTTGCCAGTCCCGTATCCGCGCCCAGCGCATAAAGAATTTTTTTGGACGAGTCCTCATAATCTGCACTGTAAGAAAAAGCGCCAAGGCTGTATATGGAATATTCCCGCTGGAAACGAATGGAAAGCTCCAGAAGCTCCGAAACGCTTCCGGCCGCATCTACGGCCTTGACATAGCTGCCGGCCGCCTCACCCAAACCGCCTTTATTTCTCGCCTCTTTGTCCAGGCCGGTCAGATAAAAGGCAGCCACATTCCAGGCATCGCTTCCCTCCGAGAGCTCCTTTTCCGAGGCGGCCGCCCTGATTTCCTCGTCAATGCGTTTATATCTTTCCTCATCCAAAAGGCTGAACCAACTGATTTCCGACATATGGGAGGGAATTTCCCATTCTTTTAGCCGCTCATGATTGACGGCTTCATAAAAATCATCCGCAAATGCAGGCAATACGCTGTCCGCTGCGTCAGCCGCCTCCTGCGTGAGAGAACCGGTATTGCCGGCCTGCGCGGCCTCCGTCTGCCCGGCCTTAGCCAGATCTGTTTTTTGAGGCCTTTCTGCGGCACAGCCTGCTAACAGGATGGCGGCAGCAAATGCGGCGATCCATTTTTTCAATTTTCTGTTTTTCAATTTTTGTTCCTCCGTTTTATGATAGAACACTTTCGGACTCTCTCCTGCCTTCTGTTAAAAAAAGTCTCTTAAATCACTCTGTTTTCCTGTTTCGCGAAGCCGCCTCCATCTTCCGATACTCCGACGGCGTCATCCCTCTCCAGGCGCGGAATGCCTTCGTAAAATAGCTCGTGTCGGAAAATCCGCACTGTGCACCGATGTCTGCAATCCGTTCGCCGGTCCCGGCAAGGAGCTCTGCGGCCTTCTGCAACCGAAGCTGCCGCACGTAACGGCCCGGCGATGTTCCGATTGCCGCACCAAAGCACCGCAGGCACTCGCTCTCACTGATTGCTGCACTCGCCGCGATTCCCGCCGCAGTCAGTTCTTTGGCATAATTTTCCTGAATGTACTGCAGCATGATTTTCATGCGCCCCATATCGCGAAGCGTCTTGGGAGACGGAGTCTCTGTTTCTTTGGTCTGACAGCCTGATAAAATCAGTACAAGCCGTGACAACGCCTCCCGCATCTGGAATTCGTAGCCGGGCTCCTCCCCCGCACCTGCCTGCCAGGCCTTCTCTACGGCCTTTATGGCCTCCTCATGCCAGAATTCTCTGCCATCCAGGCACAGGCTCTTTAACAAGGAATTTTCCAGCACAGGCCGCATATATCTATGCCAAAAAATACTGTCCAGACTGCCGATCAGGCGCGGATGGAACACAACACCATGGAACCGGCAGCCAAAGCCGTCCAAATCCCGGCAGGCGTGCAGCACCCCTGCATTCACAAAAAAGCCGCCGCCTTTCCGGATCACATATTTTTTCGTTTCCGCAGATACCACCGCCGCCCCCTCGGAGACAACCACGGCCTCCAGTTCGTCATGCCAATGCCACAAAACCTCCTGTTTTGAAAGATCATCATGGTAGCAGGCAGCCGGAAAAAGCGCTGTCCCATGCTTCGTCAGTTCCCGCCCCTCCGGATCCGTCCGGATCTCACAGATCTCTGGCAGCATGTCTTCACCTCCCTGCAGATTTTGTAATATTCCCTGAATCTCCCTGCATAAAGAAAGCAGGCGCCGCCCCGGGAAGATTTCCTCCCCAAACGGCAGCGCCAAAAAAAGCATTTTTCTATTTAAAGAACTGTACGCCGCTCTCGAAAATCCGCATATCATGCCGTCCGGGCACGTTCTTTGTAACACTCTCAAGCGACCGCTCCGCATGCCCCATCTTTCCGTAAATACGGCCGTCCGGGCTCGTGATTCCCTCGATGGCCATGTAAGAGCCGTTCGGGTTCCAGTACTCATCCATAGTCGGCTTTCCGTTGTCATCGACGTACTGGGTTGCCACCTGACCGTTTGCAAACAGCCGGTCGATCCATTCCTTCGGAGCCACAAAACGTCCCTCTCCGTGCGAAACCGGATTCGTGTATACACCTCCTGCCTCTGCGCCTGCAAGCCACGGGGATTTGTTGGATACGACCTTTAAGTTCACCATCTTTGAGATATGGCGTCCGATCGTGTTATAGGTCAGCGTCGGCGAATCGGCATTCTGCTCCGTGATACAGCCGCCCGGAACAAGGCCAAGCTTAATCAAAGCCTGGAAACCGTTGCAGATTCCGAGCATCAGTCCGTCCCGCTCGTTTAAGAGTTTCATGATCTCCTCTTTTAGAATTTCATTGCGGAATGCAGCCGCAAAGAACTTCGCAGAGCCCTCCGGTTCGTCTCCGGCGGAGAAGCCGCCCGGGAACATCACGATCTGTGCCCGTTTGATCTCCTTTTTGTATGCCTCCACCGAATCACGGATGTCCGCGGCGGAAAGGTTTTTAAACACGCGCGTCGTCACACGTGCGCCGGCCCGCTCAAACGCTCTCGTGCTGTCATACTCACAGTTCGTGCCCGGAAAAACCGGAATAAATACGTTTGGAGCGCCAATTTTATGCGTGCAGACCGCCACGCTCCCCGCCCGGTAAACCGTATCCGTCACCTTAGTCTGTTCCACGCCGGAAGCAGTCGGAAATACGCTCTCAAGCGTCTCGTTCCAGGCCGCAAGCGCCTTTGTGAGCGGAATCGAAACATTTCCGTAAGCAAACACGGCATGGTCGGTCACTTCACCGATGGCCGTATACGTGCAGGCCAGCTCGCCGACCTTTCCATCCGCAACCTCACAGACCAGATCCCCCCAGCCCGGTGCAAAGAAATCGCGCGGGTCCAGGTTATGCTCGATCTTCACACCGAGATGATTTCCGAATGCCATCTTACTGACCGCCTCGGCGATTCCGTGGCCCTCGACGGCGTAAGCGGAAACGATACGGCCGGCCCGCATGTCTGTAAGCACGCGGTCATACAGCTCCATGACGGAGGCATAGACCGGAAGCTCGTAGCCGTTTCTCTCGGCCCGGATGACAATAATCTTATTTCCGGCCTGTTTAAATTCCGGGGTAAGCATGTGTTTGCCCTCGTCTACGTTGACCGCAAACGACACGAGTGTCGGCGGCACGTTGATTTCCTCGCCATCCTCCTCATTAAAGGTGCCCGACATGCTGTCCTTGCCTCCGATGGACGGCAGCCCGAAGCCAAGCTGCGCATCGTATGCACCGAGAAGCGCGGCAAACGGCTGGCTCCAGCGTGCCGGCTCCTGGCTCATGCGGCAAAAATACTCCTGGACGGTAAAGCGGATCTTCCTATAATGCCCGCCGGACGCCACGATCTTGGAGACCGAGGTAACAACCGCATAAACAGCGCCGTGATACGTGCTACAGCTTTAATGATTCGGGTCTAAGCAATATCTAATAATGTTAACTGCATCTGT
>JAAWAR010000104.1 GCA_022792295.1 Lachnospiraceae bacterium | reverse complement strand
TTTAGCTTGGCTAATTTCAAACCGTTCTACTGTTGTTTGGGTTTTGTTCTGAATGTTCTTTTCCATGGCCTCTACCCTATCGGCCATTTCCTTTAAAGAATTTTCAGGGTTTTACATACTGTTCAGTTCTCAAGGTGCTTTGTTGACTCTCTTAAGTGACAACTACTAAATCATACCATATGTCACATTATTTGTCAACTGTTTTTTATTATTTTTTTAAGGCCTATTTTTCAAAAAATAGCAGCCCACCAATGGATTTCTCACATCGGAGCTTTACTATATCATGTTCTTTTTTGCTTGTCAAGAGATTTTGTCTCTTTTTTTAAAACAATTTTTCTGATTCTCCAAATTTCAGAGCCAGAGAAATTTTTCCCTCATTTTATCTGCATTTTTGAACACAATATTTAGTGGCCGTTATGAGTTATCTCCTATTTCAATCACAAAATACATGAAATTGTTTCTCTTTTATCTACAATTCATTTTCAGTCTTTATAAAACTGTTTTCAAAAAGCCGAAAACCAACAATGAAAGCATATTATGATCATAGATCCAGGAAAGCCATCGACTCGCCTCAATTCCTGCCAGCACTGCCTTCCCAAATCCCGTTCCTGAAAATGCCGTAAAAATCAGGCAGAGAATCCACAAAAAGATCAGCGCCTGAATAAACCCCAGGACGGCCCCGGCAATCTGGTTGAGTCCAGACAGAATCGGCAGTCTTACAATCAAATCGAGCCAGACCGTCGCAACATGCAGGATCAGGTAAACCGCCGCAAACAAACCCACAAAAACCAAAATTCTTAAGATCATATCCGCCAGATAGTCTGTCACATAGTCCCGAAATACACGGACGCCAAGCCGCTTATAGATTTCGCCGTTATTGTTTTCTAAAAGGATACGCTTCATCTGTTCCGGCAGATCAAGCCCTTCAATAAACAAACGCTCCTCTGACGGGCCGGATGGGAGGGGCGTGCCCTCGTCAAGGCCGACTGTTTTTTCGATTCCCTGGCGGATAACCTCAAAAAGCGGCGTATCGTTTTTGAGCCGTTCCGTTACATAGGGAGCCGCAAAGCGTACTGACAAAATTGCAATGAGAAGCGCCGCTGCCGATACGCACAGCCTGATAAAGCCTCTGTGATGTCCATACAGCATCATGCCGATCAAATATGCCGCTGCCGCTATTTCCACCCAGCGGGCGGATAACCCTCTGACAAACTCCATGAAATCCCTCACTTTGCCTGCAGTATAAACTGCCGGACAGCGGCCGCAACGCCGGCCTCGTTATTGGTGCAAGTTACAAAATCCGCTGCCGCTTTTACATGCTCCTCCCCATTTGCCATTGCAATGCCGATTCCCGCAAGTTTTATCATGGTCAAGTCATTTTCCCCATCCCCAAAGGCCATAGTCTGTTTGCGCTCCACGCCCAAAAACTCTGCCAGCCTGAGCAAAGCGCTGCCCTTATCTGCACCGGCTGCATTAACTTCCAGATTATTGGGAATCGACGAAGAAACCAGGAGACCCGGCAGTCGCATAAGCTTTTGCCGCATTTCCTCCCGGACTGCCATATCCAGAAAATACAGATTGATCTTTTCGACCTCTCTGCCGCTTTCCCTTATATAAGCGATATGATCTAAAACCACCCGTCTTGTCTTTCGAATTAATTCGGCTAGGCCCGGTGATGGAACATACTTTTCCATATTCTGATAGAAACAATCCATGGTATAGCCCACCCCGTCCACATAGACATCATACATAATATCGTGTGGGCTCTGTCTGGCCATCAGCATGACCTCAGCCGCCGTCTCTGCCGGCATCCGGCACGTGCCAAGGATCCTGTTTTCTTTTAGATCGACCACTGAAGCCCCATTGATCGTGATCGCATAACGGACCCCTGGCAGCTCTTTTAATTCATCCGGAATTCCCAAAAATGTCCGCCCTGTCGCAGGCACGATCTCGATTCCTCTTTTTGCACAGGCACGAAGTGCTTCCAGATTCTTCTGAGGCACTCGTTTTTCATCATCAAGGAGTGTTCCATCCATATCGGTAGCGATGATCCGAATATCCATAGTAGGTTTCAAACCTTCCGTTTAATCAAAAAAATCGTTTTCATGCAAAATCAAAAAGCCCTCTTTGTCATATTTAGGAGAGAAAAGGCCCGCAAGCTTCCTGCCGATCGAGGGTCTTTCTGCTTTGTCCGCCGCCGCCTCAATCAAATCGATTGCCGCCGTCTTCGTGAGTGGGACATCCTCCTCCTCCATCATTTCAATCCGCTCATACAGCGCCAGGAGGCTCTTTCCTGTAATGCTACAGTCAATCTCAGCGGCATATTTGCAGGCATACTGCGCAAATTCATCCAGATCCATCTCCTTACCGTCGTCGTACGCATCCGGAACCGTTTTGTTTGTTTCTTCCGGTTCCTTGGCCGGCCCTTTTGGCATATCTGTTTCCTCTGCGTCCTCATATTGGGGAGCTTCCTGTATGCGCTCCTTATCCGGAAGCACGTTTGATTCTTTTCTCAGCCGCACAATGTTTGACTTTTCTGCAGCCTTTGCGGGCTCTGCTACCGGTTCTTCTATCATCGGTTCGGGATCAGGCTTTTGGGAAACAGCCAACGGTTCCAGGTCAACGGTCTCTCTGAGAATCCGTTCCTGATCGGCGTTTTCCTTTTTGAGCGCCTCCTCCGCAGCCGTCTCCGCAGCCTTTCTTGCTTTTCTGTCGGGATCTATGACGATACGCCGAAACTTTCCCGTCAGAGATGTATGGTACCCGCAAAGCTCCTCTAAATTCGCCGGCGTGTCGATCAGGACAACCAGCATCCCCGATTGATCCTTTTCCATCAGCTCATCCAGCTCATTCTGCACTGCACCGCTTAAACCGGCTGCGTTTTCGATAATCAGATCCTTGCCTGAGAGTTTGGCAGCGATCTGGCTGATGCCGCGCCTGTTTAATTTCTCACTGTTTATCTTAGCAACCTGATTTTTATAACCAAGTGTACGATGAATTTCCTTCAAGGCATTGAGTGCCGTTTCCAGCCCTTCCTCGGACGTATCCGCCTCGATCATCAGGTTGTTGACCGCCGCCGGCAGCATATTTAACTTTGGATCGTCACCTTCATAATCAGAAGCGGCGATCGTCCGTACATGGCTGTTGAGCGCGCGTTCCCTGTCAATGTCCGCCTGTCTTCTCGCACGACGCTCCTCCTCGGCCATACGGGCCGCCTCGCGCTCCTTTTCAGCCCGCCTTAGAGCCTCCTCCTCCATCTCCTCGCGCTCCTTGGCGGCACGGATCGCGTTTTTCTGACGCTCAATCTCCCGTTCCTCCTCAACGCGTCTGGCCACTTCCTCCTCAATCGCCCTTCTCTGCGCCTCTCTGGCCTCCTGCTCCGCCATCTCACGCTCTGCGGCGACGTCAAGAACACGCCTTGTCGGCTTGATATCTTTAATCATGCGCAGGTCGTCTAACGTTCTTGTCGCATCAAGCCCGCTCTCGTCTTCCTCGACCTCTGCCGTCCGTGTATCTCCTCCGACCATACGGGACATCTCCCGCGCCAGCTCCTGCGACTGCGCGTCCTCATGGAGGCGCATAACGATCTCCTTCTCCACATCCAAGTCAGAGCGCAAAGGCCGCTCTGTTCGCTCCCGTTCTTCCTCGTAATCCTCCTGTTCCTGATAAACCGGCAATCCGGCGTTATATTCCTCCTGCGTCGCGCGCAGGTTTGCCTCATATTTGTCCCGGTTCTCGACGAGATCCATCTGATATTTGCTTAGCGGGGCATATTCAAGCTTTAAGTCCATCGCCTTATCTACGTATTTCCCCAGGCCAAACAGCAGCATGATCCGGTCGCAGGTGCTCACGCAGAGCTCGGCTTTCCCTGCCTCATGGTACAGCTTTGCCAGCTCATACAGCCACTTCTCATCCATCTCAGCCTCTGTGTAGGTCTCCAATGCACGGATCAGCTGGTCGGCCGGCGCCTTTTTTCCCTTTAAAATTTGATAACGCAGAAGATACTGGCGCGGATCATCCTGAGCCAGATCACAGAATTCACGATAATAGGCCTCGGCCTCGGCGATGTTTCCTTCCTTGATTGCCAAATCTGCCAGCTTATACAAAAGCCGCTTCCCAATCGGCGCCCGTTCAAACGCTAAGAGCAAAATATCCTTCGCCTCCTGGTATTCCTCGTTTTTTTCATAGATCTGTGCGATCATGGAAAGCAGGCTCGCATTCCTGACACGATGCCAGTCAATGGTGTCGGCAATTTTCATCGCCGTATCATAATCTCCTCTGCTCACCAGCTTTTTAATCTGTTCAACCTTAATGTTAAACTCGTACTTATCCATCTCTTTTGCGTCTCCTAAACTCCTATGCGCCGTTTCGCAGCGCTTCACCATACATAAAGGCTGCCACTTCGCCTACAGCTCCCGCAACTGCCATCACGATTGCAGGCCGGCCTGCCCGCTCCATGCTGCCTTACCTGTCCAATATCTATGGCCAGAAGCGTGCAGACAGGCCCGCTCCATGGCTCATACCGTCCGGGTTTTTCATCGTAAAATACTTACAGCTCTACCCGCCCTTCAAGCGCGCGCAGGAGTGTTACCTCGTCAATATACTCCAAATCTCCGCCTACTGGCACTCCGCTGGCAATCCTCGTGATACGGATCCCTGTCGGCTTAATCAACTTACTGATATACATGGCGGTCGTCTCTCCCTCAAGACTGGAGTTGGTTGCGACGATGACCTCCTTTACTTCCTTGTGCAGTCTGGCCATCAGTTCCTTTAATTTAATATCGCCCGGGCCGATTCCAAGCATCGGCGAAATCGCACCATGGAGGACATGATAAACGCCCTCATATTTTCCTGTTTTCTCATAGGCAGCCAGGTCCCGCGGATTCTCCACGACCATGATAATACCGTGATCCCGGTTTTTGCTTCGGCAGATCGGGCAAAGCTCCGTGTCTGTGAGCGTAAAACATTCTTTACAGTAGCGTACATCCCTTTTAGCCGCCCGAATCACGCCCGAGAGCCGTTCTACCTGTTCCTCCGGCAGATTGATAATGTGAAAGGCCAGCCGCTGTGCGGTCTTAGCTCCAATCCCGGGCAGTCTCGACAGCTCCTCGATTAATTTTGAAATCTGACTGCTGTAATAATCCATGGTTTCAGAAAGAAAGTCCCCCCAGTCCTCCAAGACCGCCCGTCAGATTCGCCATCATAGCACTCGATTCTTCCTCCAGGCGGTGAAGCGCCTCATTCGTTGCGGCCACAATCATATCCTCCAGCATCTCCACATCATCGGGGTCCACCGCATCAGGAGAAATTTTCACAGACACAACCTCCTTCTTTCCGGAAACCGTGACCGTGACCGCGCCGCCGCCTGCTGCCGCGGTGTACTGCTTTTCCTCAAGCTCTTTCGCCTGTTCCTCCATCTGACGCTGCATCCTCTGCGCCTGCTTCATCAAATTTGTCATATTTCCCGGCATTCCGCCCGGAAAACCGCCTCGCCTTGCCATACATCCTTCCTCCTTCTTTATCTTTCAACCTCAATCTCCATGTGGATCGTTTCACGCAGCTCCTCGTCGCTGATATAGCGCGTGTCCATCCGCTCTCCGCTTTCTTGCAGTCTTGTTTTAAAGTAAAGTGTCTTGCCGAGTCTTTCTTCTACGTGTCGTTCCAGATCCCCGATCACACTCGGGCGGCTGCCCATCTCAAAATTCATCTTGTTGCTGAAAACAACGCACAGACAGCCTTCCCCGGCCGGTTCCACAACCGTCTCACGAAAACACGGGCGGATGGACATCCCCATCTCCCGGACCAGTTTTCCCCATTCCCCCCGGATCTGTTCCAAGTCTTCAAGCTGCGCTCTTGGAAGCACAATCGTATGCGGCTCTGTCTGAGAATGCTCCGTTTCTTCTGCCACTGCAGGCATTGGGGAGGTATGAGGCAGGCCGCATGCGGTAAACCCGGATGGTATCCCTTCCCCCATCTTTTTTTCCAGTTCGGCGAGACGTATCAGCACCGAATCCAAATTTTCCTCCATTTGGGGCCTTGTCAGCTTAATAAACGCTACTTCGACCAGAACACGCTTCTGACTCGCAAATCGGAGCTGGCCGGAAAGCTCCGACAGCACGCGGATCTCACGCATCAGCGTAGTTTCATCCGCCATCCCGGCGTCCTCACGCAGAAGCTTTAAATTCTCCTCGGACATATCCAGGATCCTCTCCGCGTCATCTGCGGTCTTAATCAGCAGCAGATTGCGTAAATACCACACAAAATCTATGACAAGCAGCGACAGCTCCCTTCCCTGCGCAATAAGTTCCTCCAGCTTACGGATGCAGTCGGTCGTCCTTTTCTCCGAAACGGCGGCAAACAATTCCCGAAATACACCCGTATCAACCGCGCCCAGAATATCTAACACATGCTCATACGTCAGCGTCTCACCGTAATGGAACGCGGCACACTGATCTAAAAGGCTGAGCGCGTCACGCATGGAACCATCTCCTGCCTTTGCCACATACCGTAGCGCCCGTTCCTCTACCGGCATCTCCTCCGCCTCTGTCAGTTCCTTTAAACGGGCCGCAATGATCTCCATGGTGATTCTCTTAAAGTCATACCTTTGGCAGCGGGACAATACTGTGACCGGGATCTTGTGCGCCTCTGTGGTTGCCAAAATAAAAATCACATAGGCCGGCGGCTCCTCCAATGTCTTTAAGAGGGCGTTAAAGGCCCCCGTTGACAGCATATGCACCTCATCAATGATATAAACCCGGTAACGGCCCTCTGCCGGCGGATATTGGACCTGCTCGCGAATTTCACGGATATTTTCCACGCCGTTGTTGGAAGCGGCATCAATCTCTATGACATTTAAAGAGGCACCTTCCAGAATCCGTCTGCAGCTCTCGCATTCTCCGCAAGGACTTCCCTCTGCCGGATTTTCACAGTTGACGGCACGGGCAAAGATCTTTGCCACCGTCGTCTTTCCGGTGCCGCGGGTTCCGCAGAATAAGTAAGCATGTCCGATCCGTTTAGCAAGTATCTGATTTTTCAGGGTCGCCGTGATAGCATCCTGGCCCTTGACATCCTCAAAAACCCGGGGACGCCATTTTCTGTATAATGCTGTATATGACATGCTTATTTATCTCCAAAGCTGATTCCCAAAAGCCTCGCTTCCTGAATTATGTCGCCGTTTGGATCAACGGTTTTCAGTTTCCCTGCGCTCTCAGAAAGCGGAATATCCGTAATCACATTGTTTTTTACGACCACCAGACGGCCGAATTTTCCTTCGTCAATTAGATGCGCACCGTGAGCGCCGATCCGGGAAGAAATTACGCGGTCGTACGGCACCGGAGCGCCCCCGCGCTGCATGTGTCCCGGCACGGTCACCCGGATCTCCTGTCCCGTCATCTCCTGAATCCGTGCACCGATCTCATAGGCAACCGACGGATATTTTGCCGCACGCTCCTCCAGCCTCTTTTTATATTCCTTTTTCGAGAGAGCTGCATCCTCTTTGGAAATCGCCCCTTCGGCAACTGCCAGAATTGAGAATCGGCTACCGCCTTTGGTACGCTCCTCAATCTTCTTTACAACCTTTTTCAGATCATATGGGATCTCAGGCAGTAAAATAATGTCCGCGCCCCCTGCAATTCCTGCATGAAGCGTCAGCCAGCCAACCTTATGACCCATGACCTCCACAATAAATACGCGCCCGTGGGAGGCTGCAGTCGTATGAATGTCGTCGATAGCATTCGTCGCGATGTCCACTGCACTTTGAAAGCCAAAGGTCATATCTGTCCCCCACAGATCGTTGTCAATGGTCTTGGGAAGGCCGATCACGTTAAGGCCTTCCTCACTCAGAAGATTCGCTGTCTTCTGGCTTCCGTTTCCGCCCAATACCACCAGTGCGTCCAGCTTCAGCTTATAATACGTGTGCTTCATAAGCTCCACCTTGTCCAGACCGTTTTCATCCGGCACACGCATCAGCTTAAACGGCTGCCTCGAGGTCCCGAGCATCGTGCCGCCCTTTGTAAGGATCCCGGAAAAGGCCGAACGGTTCATCAAATGATAGTTGGCATACATCAAGCCTTTATATCCGTCCTCAAATCCAATGATCTCTATCTCATCCTGATAAATATGAAACAATCCCTTTGCCACACCCCGCATCGTCGCGTTCAGGGCCTGGCAGTCTCCGCCGCTTGTCAAAAATCCAACTCTTTTCATCCCTGCTGCTTCCTTTCTCCGAAATCCCTCCGGTATAGGTAACTATCATTATAATACAAAGAAAAAATACGGGCAAGAAAATTTTTAATTACAGTTTCATCGGACACAAAGCTGTAACAATTTTAGTAGGGTCTTGGAATTTCCGCGTTGTGGTTCACAGACATGCCGTCACGCATCATGCCCTCGAGCTGCCTGAACTGGATGCTGGGGTTCATAAAACGATCCCACCAGGCATAGCCCGGCTCCTTTTTCCGTTCTGAATAATCAATCTGGAGGCCCGCATAATAATCTCGATAGAGCTCCGCGTAAAAGTCTGCCAGGCTCTCCTTTATATGGTCCGGAAGATCCTCCAGAGAATCGTAGATCTGGCGGCGAATCACCGAGCGGATATAGCGGTCGCTGAACGCGGAAAAATCCAAAAGATCCGGGTTCGTCTCCCCGTTTGCCGATGCCCAGCCGGAGACGTCCACACTTTTTGTATGATAGGACATGCTGCCGTCCGCATGCAAAGTCAGGCTGCCATAACGACATGGCGGAATAATCAGCGAATTGCTGACGATCTCCCAAATCCCGTATATCTCATCGGGAACCCCCGGCTCCGCTTTATGCTTCATGATACGCTGGACGTGCAGATGGCCGCTGAAATATGCCGGCGTCAGATACCGTTCAAACAGCGCAAGCGCCTCGTCATGATTTTGAAGCACGCATTCCTCCACATAAACACGGCTTAACTCCTGTAAATTATGATGCCCCACAGGAAGCACTGTAATTCCCTGTACATAAGCTTCCTGCAGGCATTGTTCTATCCATTCCATTGTACCCGGCCGCAGCTTGCCGCCTACTCTGTTTTCCGGAACGTACATACATGTATCCAGCATTAAAAGCCAGGTGGTATCATTTAATATGTACAGATAGCTCATGGAGTCCG
>JAAWAR010000103.1 GCA_022792295.1 Lachnospiraceae bacterium | reverse complement strand
GTTTTATGCCACTCATACCTTCTATTCCTTTGAAGACTTTGCCAAGCAGCTTAAGGCATACAACCGAAGGGATTACAACAGCTTCCCCATGCGTCCTCTGGGGTGGAAAACTCCTAATCAGGTATTAAGGGATTATCTGCGCTCGGTGTAACATATGTTTGACAAACCTACAGAATTTGAAAATTTGACGGTCAATTTCGTCCCTGGATCGGTTCTGGCCTGGGAAATAGACGGCTGATACGCTAAAATGACCGTCAGATTTTTTGCAGAGAAAAACGGAAGGAAAACGTATACGGCCTGCCAATACTCCGATGCCGATTTTGGCGGGGGAGGCTTCTTGTCAGGTGCCGTTTGATGATCCGGCGGCAGAATTGCCGATTGGCTCCATCCTTTTAAATGTCGAAAAAATGTGGCCGGGAAACAAGGGGGCAGCAACTTGACAAGCCCTCTTGTTTCCACTACAATAATTTACAGATACAAGCCGGGTAAAAAGCGCCCTGGAGCGCTTCAAATGAGAAAAGAGGGAAAACAGATGAAAAAGTTTCGCACTGCGTTGATCAACGGGTATCAGAAGAAGGAAGTTGACGCATATATCAGTACGTTTGTCCGGGAGGCGGAGGCAGCGAAGGAGGAACTGAACGGAAAGCTTTCAGAGGCGCAGAAGACGATTGAGACACTGAAAGCAGCGCTTGCAAAAGAACAAGAAGAAAAAAGCAGACTTTTGGAGGAACAGGAGAGGCTTCGGAGAGAAAATATCCAAACGTGCAGGGCGATGGAACAGAAGGCGGCAGAGTATGAAAAGAACCAGGCAGCGCTTGCCGGCCTTCTTATTGATACGAGGATTGAGACGGAGAATCTTCTTTCAGCAGCCAGAAAAAATGCGGATGCGATGATCGAGCGGGCCGATGATGAGGCAAGAAAGACAATGGACGAGGCAGCTAAAAGGGCGCAGGCAGTCACGGATGATGCGCAGGCAGAGGCAAGGAAGATGATGGAGGCTGCGAGGGCAGAAGTGCAGGCGTATAAAGAGGAGCAGGAGAAGGAGGCAGCCAGAAGACAGAAGGAGGAGGACAGACGCATCAGTGCGGCAAAAGCGCATTTTGAAGTATATATGGGCGCACTTGGAGGGCTGAAAAAGCGGCTCGAGGAGAGCAACAAAGAGCTGAGCACGCTGGCAGCAAGGATTCCGCAGAAGGTGGAGGAGATGCTTCCTGCGGATCCTTTGGGCCTTTTCGAAGAATCGGGAGAGGGTTTAAAGATGGGAAGCAAAGCCGGCGTGGTCGAGGAGGAGACATAGTTTCTCACTGTCAGAATGCGTCTTCACTGCAAAGAAGCTTAGCGACGGTTTTTAAGATAATTTTAATGTCCCGGCTTAAGCTCCAGTTTTCGATGTATTCGGTATCGAGCCGGACAACCTCCTCAAAATCCGTGATTTTGCTGCGGCCGCTTATCTGCCAGAGGCCGGTGATGCCGGGAAGCATAGTAAGACGGCGCTTGTGGTGGGGACTGTAGCGTTCGTATTCGTCTACCGTGGGCGGCCTGGTTCCGACGATGGACATGTCGCCCTTTAAAACATTAAAAAATTGTGGAAATTCATCGAGGCTGGTTCTGCGGATAAAGCTTCCGATGCCTTTTATGACACGCGGGTCATCTTCGATCTTAAACATCAGGCCATCTTTGATGCGGTTTTTTTCCATAAGCTCCTGTTTGCGGGCCTCGGCGTCCACATACATAGAACGGAATTTATAGAGCCTGAATTGCCGGCCGCTTTTTCCGACCCTGGTCTGGGAAAAAAAGAGCGGGCCCGGGGATTTGATCCAGAGAAACGGTGCGATAAAGCATGCGATGATCAGGGTCAAAAAGCAGCCCACAAGCGCACCGGCAACGTCGATGAGCCGTTTGGCCAGGGTTTGGCGAAAAGAGAGAGGGCTTATGGAGGCCGTCATAACACTGCATCCGAATACTTCACCGATACTGCGGTTTGGCAGGCCGCGGCAGATGTCTTCGAGGCTTATATGTACCGTAACGCCCATCTCAAGAAGCTGTCTTGCCAGGCAGAGAGTTTCTTCGGCCAGGCCGGGCAGATCTAAGAGAACCTCATCAATTACATGTTCTTTTATATAGGAAATGAGTGTTTCCCGATCCGCAGCCACTGTCAGGCCGCCGATGGTTTCACCGATCATGGATACATCAAGGACAGCGAGGCCAAAAAACTGGTAATTGCGCAGTGCCGAGCCCGTGACGGCCCGGATCATGTTCTGCGCATTGACTTTTGTGGCCGCCACCAGAATCTGACGGGAGTATTTCATATTGTTGTAACGGCGGCGCAGATAAAACTTTTGAAGAAAGCGGAAGCAGTAGGTGAGCGGGATACAGAGCGCAAAATATAACGCCACCATACGCTGTGAAAGCTGCGGCATCATTTTGAGAAAATAAAAAAGAAACATCAAGGTGGCAAAGGAAAAAAATTTCAGCCTCAAAATGGAGGAGAATTCTTTCATATAGCCGCGGCGGAGCACGCCGTCGTACGCATCGAACAGAGAGGTCTGAAACAGATGAATAAGAGGAAACAGCAGCGTAAGCTGCCAGAAAAGTATGGTATCCTTGGGAAACCAAAACCGATGCAGCAGCCATGTCAGCACAAGCGCATACTCGATGGCAAGAATGTCGATTATGATAAAGTCCAGATGGCGGAGTGGATCTTTCTTCATCGCGGCTGTTTTCTCCTTGAGGTGATAATAGATTTATTATAGAGTCCGGCAGGAAAAAATGCAACCGCGGAATGGATTTTTTGCATATACAGTAAGGAGAGCGTCAAAACGGCTGCGAAAGAGAGGAGTTTTTTTGAAATGACAGAGGAAGAAAGGAAGCCTTCGGATAAAAGACTTTTATGGCTTTTGTTTAAAAACTGCTTCGTCATCAGCGCATGTACTTTCGGCGGGGGCATGGTGATTATCTCGATGCTGCAAAAGAAATTTGTTGAGGAATTAGGCTGGATCGAACAGAAGGAAGTCATGGACCTGGTGGCGATCGCACAGTCGTGTCCGGGTGTGATGGCAGTCAATGCCTCCATGATCATCGGCTACCGTGTTGCAGGCGTGGCTGGTACGCTCGTGACCGCGTTTGGGACGGTTCTGCCGCCAATGCTTATCCTGACAGCGGTCTCGGCCTGCTATGTGCAGTTTCGGGAAAATCATGTGATTGCATTGCTTCTGCGCGGGATGCAGGCGGGCGTTGCGGCGGTCATGATGAACGTGACGATGACGCTGGCGGGGAGCGTTTTAAAAGAAAAGGAGACGCTGCCGATTCTCATGCTTGTCGGTGCCTCTGCCGCGATTGTGTTTTTTGGCGTGGATATTATTCTGATCATCCTAGTCTGCGGTGGTGTGAGTGCCGTTGTGGCGGTCCGAGGACAAAAGGGAGGCGATGCGGTATGATTTGTCTGGAGCTTTTTAAGACCTTTTTTCTGATCGGCCTTTTCAGTTTCGGCGGCGGAATGGCTAACATGGAGCTGATGCGCAGCCGGGTCGTGGGGCAGTACGGCTGGATGACAACGGATGAATTTACCGACATTATCTCGATCGCCGAAATGACGCCGGGGCCGTTGGGAATTAACCTGGCGTCGTTCACCGGGACCCGTGTGGCCGGGATTCCCGGCACGATCTGCGCGACCTTTGCCTACGTGCTTCCCGCGTTTGTGATCGTGATGCTTCTGGCGAGAATCTATTATAAATACAGAAATATTGACGTTGTCAGGAGTGTGTTAAACGGGCTTCATCCGGCGATCGCAGCGATGGTGCTTGTGGCGGCTGTAAAAATTGTCGGAAACGCCTGGTGGGGCGGCATTGACCGTGCAGGCGTGGAGAATACGAATGTAACGGCCATGGTCCTGGCGTTTGTTTTTCTGGTGCTTTTACAGAAAAAGAAGGTTGGACCGGTGAAGGCGATCCTTCTGTGCGGTGTAATCGGGGCTGTGATTTATGGTGTGCTGGCTGGGTAAACCCTCCTTTCTCTTGCCGCAAAATTACCGCAATTTTTGTAAGAAATAGGATTGACTATCCGAGGGGCAGGGATTAAAATAGGCATAAATTGTTAAAAAAATTGTCCGTTTTTGTCATAAAAATGTAAGGATTGAAAACAGATGAAGAAACAACTTGTTTTGGCGGCTATGTTTTCTGTCATGTTTTGTATGCCGGTGCAGGCAGGGACGTTCCGGTCGGATGAGACCGGGATTTGGTACGAAAGGGACGATGGGCATTATCTGACAGGCTGGTTTCAGGATATGGATGGAAGCTGGTACTGCTTCGACGAGAACGGCTATGCGCGGCTCGGCTGGTATTTTGAGGACGGCAAAAGATATTATCTGGCAAATGCAAACGGGCGGATGTTTACAGACTGTGTTGCGGTACAGGGCGGACAGTATTACCGTTTTTCAAAGAACGGCGAGGCCGCTGAGATAGATGGGGACTATGCCGGCTGGCTCTGGGATGGCATTTACTGGTATTATCGCAGGCCAAACGGTTCGTATGTATATGATGGCTGGCGTGACATAGACGGGGGCCGCTTTTATTTTGAGGAGGGGCATTTAAAGACCGGTCCCGCTCTGATCAGCGGAGAGAAGTATTTTTTTGATGATAAGGGCTTTCAGAAAACCGGGCTTTTGATCTGGAACCGAACATTTTATTATCTGAATGATGATCTCTCCTTGGCAACAAGCGAGGAGCGCGAGGTGGACGGTGTGGCCTATGTATTTGACGCAACCGGGGCAGGCAGAGTGAAGAATTTCACTGCCGGGGGCGTCTTTTACAAAGGCGCAGACTGGCCGTATAAAGCGGTTTCTTATATTCCCCCGGATAATGAAAAGAGTGATCTGTTTAAAACCTGTGATCGCCTGGCGGATCAGATCCTAACGGAGATCGTGAACGACGGCATGACAAAGCGGCAGAAAGCGGAGGCAATTTATGCTTGGATTCGGGCAAATCTGCGATACAGCGGCTCATCGGCAACGAGAGACTGGGTACAGGAAGCATATCAGGGCTTAAGGCGGGGGCACGGTGACTGCTATACGTATTATTCGGTCTCACAGCTTCTTTTAAGCCGCGTCGGCATCCCGAGCATCGAGGTGATTCGTCATACAGACAACCACCATTATTGGAATTTGGTCGAGATTGACGGCGCCTGGTATCATTTTGATACCTGTCCGAGACGGGCTGGCGGAGATTTCTGCCTGTGGACAGATACGCAGATGGAGACATATTCAGAAAACAATGAGAACTGTTTTGCGTTCGACCGTGCGCTGTATCCGCGAACGCCGTGACAAAGAGAGAGGGAGAAGGTTATGGATGAGCTATATGAGATTTTAGAGGATATTATTCCTGAGGCGGATTATAAAACGAGTACATCTCTTGTGAAGGATGGGGATTTAACGTCATTTGAACTGGTACGTCTGGTGACGCAGATTAATGATACCTTTGCCCTTTCGATCCCTTCTGAGGAGATTACACCGGAGAATTTTGATTCGGCCGAGGCAATATACAGGCTGATTGAAAAGCTGGAGGGTGAGGAGTAGTGCTTCTGGTTTCCTATTCCTTTGCTGCATTCTGCCTGGCGTTGTTTGCCGTGTATTATCTGTTTCCCGGGCGGTTTCAGTGGATTGTCCTGCTTGTCTTTAGCTGCCTGTTTTACGTGTACGGCGGCGTGCGTGGGATTGCATATCCCCTTGTTACGACGGGATCTGCCTGGCTTTTGGCAGGGCAGATCGGGCGTCAGACAAAGGAAGCGGGACGATATATGAAGGAGCAGGGCTTTGACCGCATACAGAAAAAGGCGTATACAAAGCAGGTGAAGAAAAAGCAGCGGCGCCTGATGATTGTAGGCCTGGTCCTGAACTTCGGTATTCTGGCGGCGGTAAAGTATACAAGCTTTTTTATGACACTTGGGATCTCCTACTATACATTTCAGGCGATGGGCTATCTCATCGACGTTTACCGGCGTAAATATGAGCCGGAGAGGAATCCGGCAAAGCTTGCCCTGTTTGTCGTCTTTTTTTTACAGCTTACGGCCGGGCCGATTGGCAGGTTTGACCATATGCGGGAAGAACTGTTCAGGGAGCACCACTTTTCGTTGGCCGGATTTCGGCTTGGGGCGGAGCGCGTACTGTGGGGCTATTTTAAAAAGCTTGTGATTGCGGACCGGATTGGTCCGGCGGCGGCCGTAATTACCGGGTCACCGGAACTCTACGGCGGCTTTTTTGCGTTTGTTGGCATGCTGTTTCATGTCATTGAACTCTATGCGGATTTTTCCGGCTGTATTGACATCGTTTTGGGGCTTTCACAGATGCTTGGAATTACACTGCCGGAGAACTTTGAGCGCCCATTTTTTTCGAAAAATCTGTCAGAATTCTGGCGGCGCTGGCATATGTCATTGATGCAGTGGTTTCGGGAATATATCTTCTTTCCGGTATCGACAAGCCGATTAAGCCAGAGATTTGCCAAAGCCGTGGGGCGTGTTTGGGGCAGGAAGGCAGGAAGCAGGGCACCGGTCTGGCTGGCCAGCCTGGTTGTCTGGTTTGTGACCGGGATTTGGCACGGTGCCTCCTGGCGCTTTGTCACATGGGGCCTGGCAAATTGTGCGGTCATTCTGGCTTCGCAGGAGCTTTCGGGGGTTTACCGGGCATTTCATGATCGGTTTGCTTTTTCCAACCGTTTGCAGTACCGATATTTCGAGATCCTGCGGACTTGCCTGGTGTTTGGTCTGTTGCAGATGCTTCTGTATGCTTCTGTTTCGGATATATTTGCTATGTTTCTTGGGATGGCAGCGGGAGAGGGCCTTTCGGAGCTCTGCTCGGGCGGCCTTTTGACGCTTGGGCTTAACGGAGCGGATTATGGAATCTTCCTTTTGGGAATTTTCCTGGTGTTTTTTGCGGAGATTTTGGGACGCGGGGGCAGTGTGCGGGAGAGACTTGAAGGAGGGCCGAAGTGGCTTTGTTATCTTTTATTTTTTTCGTTGTTCCTGCTGGCCATTACAACCGGTGTTTACGGGCATGGCTATGATGCCAGCCAGTTTATCTACAATCAGTTTTGACGGGAGGGGATATGAAAAGGAGAGCATCGGTTTGGATTGCGGCGCTTGCAGCGTCCGTGGCCGTCCTCTGGTGTCTGGAGCGTCTTTTGATGCCAAAATACATGGGAAAGGTTATTGAAGGCAATCTGACAGAGGAATATTATAAGGAGACGACAGGGCATGATGTGCTTATTTTGGGCAACTGTGAGGCGTATGAGAATATTTCGCCGCTTGTCCTGTGGCGGGAGTTTGGAATTACAAGCTATATCCGCGGCAATGCACAGCAGCTTATTGCGCAGTCGTACTATCTGTTGGAGGATACGCTTAGGACGGAGACGCCAAAAGCAGTGATTTTAAATATTTCCTCCATGACACAGTTTGAACAGGACAATGAGAGCTACAACCGCATGACATTAGACGGAATGCGCTGGTCCTCTGCAAAATGGCAGGCGGTTTTGGCAACGAAGATGGAAGGCGAACATATGATCGAATATATCTTCCCGCTTCTGCGGTTCCATTCCCGGTGGAAGGAGCTGGAACGGGAGGATTTCGCATATTTTTTTAAGAAAGAATCGGTCTCACATAACGGCTATTATATGCGTGCCGATATTCGCCCGGCCGGGGAGCTCCCGGCGATGCGGCGGCGCTCGGATTATTCGTTTGATCCACGCGCCTGGGAATATCTCGATAAGCTGCGGCTCCTCTGCGAGGAGAAGGGGATCACGCTGATTCTTATGAAAGCGCCGGCACTGTATCCGTACTGGTATGAGGAGTGGGACAGCCAAATCGTCTCGTATGCGAAGACGCACGAGCTTGCCTATTTAAACTGCAGCCGTGAGTCGGAGGCGATCGGAATTGATTTTTCACAGGATACGTATGACCAAGGAATCCACTTAAACGTATACGGGGCGGAAAAGCTGGCCCGTTATCTGGGGACAGTTTTGTCTTCCGTTCCGGGTGTTGAGGACAGACGGCAGGACACAGAGCTTGCCGCCGTGTGGGCCAAAAAAGAAGCGCTTTATGATGAGGAAAAAGCAAAGCAGGAGGCAGAGTTTGCCCGGCTTGGCTATCTCACACAATTTTATACAGATGACGACGAATAAAGAAGGGAGATATTTAAGATGAGAAGAACAGGGAAATATGTACTGATGTTAAGCCTGGCGGCGATGGCTGCTGTTTCGCCGATGACTTCCTACGGCTGGGGGTTTAAAAAGGCGGCCGCTGAGACGACGGCCTCCGCGGAGCTTGTCTATGAATTTAAGACGGAGCAGGCGGTGATTGCGATGGGAGCGGAGGCGGCTCCGATCGTCAAGGCTCTCGGGGCGACAAAAAGCCAGCCTTTTTCGAGCGACAGTTGTGCTTACCAGGGCAAATCAACGATTTATCCGTATGAAGGCTTTGAACTGGGGACACATACGATGGACGGAAAGGAAACGGTGGAGTCTGTCTATCTTACAAATGCGACATATGCGACGCCGGAGGGGATCAAGGTGGGTTCCACGAAGCAGGCCGTGATGGATGCATATGGAAAGACGGCGGAGGATGCATTCGGCACGCTCCGCTATACCCGAAAGAACACACAGGTCTCCTTCTATTTTACGAATGGTGCGGTTGATTCTGTCGAGTACGTCCTGATTGTCGCAGAGTAAGGGAGTTGGACAAATGGCAGCAAATGTTCTGGATTATCTGGAAGCCGCGGCAAAGCGGTTCCCGGAGTGTCCAGCTTATTGCGACGGCTCCCATACGTATACATTTTCCGAAGTACGCCGCCTGGCGGGAGCAATCGGAAGCGGGCTGGGCGCGCTTGGCCTGCAAAAAAGGCCGGTAGTTGTATGGATGGAGAAGGGGGCCGATATGGCGGCGGCGTTTTTGGGCATCGTCTTTGGCGGCCTTTCTTATTGTCCGCTTGATGTCGGGATGCCAAAGGAGCGAATAGAACAGATCCTATCTTCCCTGTGCCCTGCGGCGATGGTCGCATCGAAAGACCTGCTTGAAACGGCCGCTGCACTTTATGAGAACTGTCCGGTTTTTTCGTTTGAGACGCTTTGTGAGACAGAGGAGAATCCGACATTTTTGGCAAAAATCCGTTCTCAGCTAGGGCCGTCAGACTGCCTTTCGATTCTTTATACGAGCGGGTCCACAGGGATTCCAAAGGGCGTAGCCGGAACGCATGGGGCTGTCATCAATTACCTCGAATGGCTGGCTTCGCGTTATACGTTCGGGCCGGAGGATGTACTCGGGAATCAGGTTCCGCTTCATTTTGCGGCGGCGAATCATGATCTTTATTGTCCGCTGCGTTTTGGATGCAGCGTGTATTTCCTGCCGCCGGAGATATTTATGTTTCCCAATCGGCTGGTCGCCCTCTTAAATGAGAAGCGTGTGACGGCGGTGCTGTGGGTGCCTTTTGCGCTCGGCATGGCTGCAAGATTGCGCGCCTTTGAAAAGGAGCGGCCTGAATTTCTGCGGTATGTGTTTTTTATCGGAGAGGTTATGCCCGTTAAGCAGCTCAATTATTGGAGAGACTATATTCCGGATGCCTTGTATGTAAATCTATACGGCTGTACGGAGGCGTTTATCTGCTGTTTTTATGAGATCCGGCGCGCCTTTTCAGAGGATGAGACACTGCCGGTCGGAGGTCCTCTCACAAACGTGGGTGTCTGCCTGCTGAGTGAGGATGGCAGACTCCTTTTTCCAGAGAATAGCGAAGGCAGAGAAGGGGAGCTCTGTGTCTTTGGAGCCGCCGCCGGGGGCAGCTATTATGGCGATTTGGAGGGGACATCCGAGCGGTTTATCCGGCGCACGGAGATCCTTACGGAGCCGGACGGGGCGGGGATTTTGTATCGAACCGGGGATTTGGCGCGTTTTAGAGAGGACGGCGAACTCTTTTTTAGCGGCCGTCTGGATGAACAGATCAAGCATTTGGGGTATCGGATCGAGCTGGGAGAAATTGAGGCGGCGGCACGGGGGATTGAAGGGGTCGAGAACTGTGTCTGTGTGTATGACGGGAAAAAAGAAATGATTTTGTTTTATTATGAAGGTGTGGAACGGCCGCAAAAAGAGATTTCCAGGAGGCTTTCACAGAAGCTGCCTCGCTATATGCTGCCGGGGAGGTATATGCACATGGAGCGACTTCCCCGGAATGCGAATGGAAAGGTTGACCGGAGGAGGCTGTTATAAAGGCTCATCTGCCGGTCCCGGCTTCTGCATTGCTTTAGGCGCGAAAAGAGCCATCCCCACCAGATATAGGGGTCTTGTTAAAAAATATCAAGAATTGTAGGTTTGTCAAACATATGTTACACCGAGCGCAGATAATCCCTTAATACCTGATTAGGAGTTTTCCACCCCAGAGGACGCATGGGGAAGCTGTTGTAATCCCTTCGGTTGTATGCCTTAAGCTGCTTGGCAAAGTCTT
>JAAWAR010000102.1 GCA_022792295.1 Lachnospiraceae bacterium | reverse complement strand
GGCATGAAAAAAGGCTTGACCTCTCTTGTCAAGCCCCGTTAGTTGGGTTGCCTCCTTTCCCTGCGCCCATGAAAAAACCGCCCTTCGTTGTGAAAGAGCGGTTTTTCAGTAGGTTGGCAGTCCATTATTTTGTTTTTTTATATGTATCCCTTTGTACACTGTTGCAAATATTTTTGTAGATAAATCCATGCTTCTCGACTTCGTAAACGGCAAAATTTCTACAAAGGAAAAATGGATCTGTATCAGCAGGCCCCGGCGTTTCGGAAAACAATGAACCTTGAAATGTTGGCTGCCTATTATACAAAAAATGTCGATTCAGAGGAGCTTTTTCAAGGGCTTCAGATTACAAAGACTCTTACGTATTACAAGCATCTCAACAAACATAATACGATCCAAATCAATATGGCCGATTACATTGAAAAATATGAGACTGTTTTTGAAGGGATTTTTGCTTTAAGTCGCCATTTGATTCATGATCTGCAAGTGGAGTTTCCCGGCATTCTCCAAAACTCACCCCTGACCGTAGAAAATGAACCGACTCTCGCATTGGATATCATCCATCAGAAAACCGGTGAAAAATTCATATTCCTAATTGATGAATGGGATTGCGTTTTCCGGCTCAAAAAGGAAAAGAAAATCGAGCAGGAAAAATTTTTAAGCTTTTTAAAACTCCTACTCAAGGATAAGTCTTATGTCGAACTGGCATATATGACTGGAATTCTTCCCATTAAAAAGTATAATACTGGTTCTGCGCTAAATATGTTTCGGGAATACACGATGCTGGAGCCCAAAAAGCTATGGAACTTCTTTGGTTTTACAAAGGAAGAAATCCTCGAACTATGTCAGACATATCCGACCGTTTCTTTCGATGAAATACGGCAGTGGTATGACGGATATAGTATGAAATCCGCAGGGCATATTTATAATCCGCGTTCCGTGGTAGAAGCGTTAGAAGAAGGCTGTTGTCAGGATTATTGGAACAGGACCGGAGGATATTCAGAATTAGAAGACTACATCACAATGAATTTTGACGGACTGGGAGAGACCGTCATCTCTTTGTTGGGCGGAGAAAGTGCCCCGATTAATGTTATTGGTTTTTCTAATGATTTGGACAGCTTTCATGATAAGGATGAAGTAATGACGGCATTGATCCATCTTGGCTATCTTTCCATTAATGGCAACGAAGTTCAAATTCCCAATCGTGAAATTCAGGAAGAATTTGCAAGTACCATTAAAAAACTTTCATGGGGAATTATCTCTGAGCTTCTTCTTCGATCACGCAGTCTTCTTCAATATACTTTGCAAATGGATGAAAGATCTGTAGAAAATATGCTTGAAATTGTGCATGATGAAATGCAAGAATTTAAAGAATACAGTCACGAACACACTTTAAAATGTGTGATTCACCTGGCATATTATGCTGCGCAGGATGAGTATGAGCTTCGTTTTGAGCACACAGCAGGAAAGGGCTACGCAGATTGCATCATGATTCCGCGAAGGCCTAGACAGCCAGGGATTCTTTTAGAACTGAAGTATAATTCTTCTGCCGAAAATGCGCTGAAACAGATCCATGAAAAGAAATATATAAACGGATTCCCTGCCTTTGTAACAAGTGCAGTCTTGGTCGGGATTAACTATAATAAAAAAGAACGAAGGCATGAATGTAAAATGGAAAGGATATTTTTTAATCCCTAAACTATTGTCTCATACAAATGAAACGATACATGAATCAACGTGCAAACCGTTCCTGCCGTGGTCGGAAAGGCGAATGGATGTGGTACGCACCTCTTAAATTTTAGAAAAGATGCTGGATTTGATATTTCCGTAGAGGAACTTTTCACGCTTCCGTATCGCAGCAAAGAGTAAAGCCATGAGCAGCACGGCTGCCGGTGTCAAATCCAGCACGGCCGTCTATGGCATGGCCGAGGAAGTAAGGGCAACAGCCCGAAGGTGTGTGATTACTTTGGAATGCGGACTGAGACTGTATCGTTACATACGATCTATCGATTATATTTTTCAGACCAGCCTGCATGATTACTCTCGTTGCTGCTTTTACGGGCTATCATTTTTTTCATAAGAAAATATTCATTTCGCATTGATTCCCCAGTTCCCATCAAATATTACGATCATTCTTTCATTTTTCCACAAAAAACGCCGTCCTCATGGCAAAAGCCTCACCACAAGGACAGCGTCCTTCCCCGCCGCTTACGCGACGTCTATTTTATTATGTATAAGCCCCCGGCCCGGCAAAGCCTAAGCTCCTTATCCAAACCGTCTCCCCGGCTCATATGCTGCACAAATACATTACAGATATTTCTTCAGTGTTTCCACCCTATCCAGCCGCTCCCACGGCAGATCCAGGTCCGTTCTTCCAAAATGGCCATACGCTGCCGTCTGTTTATAAATCGGACGGCGCAAATCCAGCATGCGGATAATTCCGGCAGGCCGAAGGTCGAAATTTTCCCGGATGATCTCCACAAGCTTCTCATCACTAAGCTTTCCGGTGCCAAACGTATCTACCATCACCGATGTCGGCTGCGCTACACCGATTGCATAGGAAAGCTGAATCTCACATTTATCTGCCAGTCCGGCCGCGACAAGATTCTTCGCCACATAACGGGCCGCATAGGCGGCAGAGCGGTCCACCTTCGTACAGTCCTTTCCTGAGAAAGCACCGCCGCCGTGACGCGCGTAGCCGCCGTAGGTGTCAACGATAATTTTTCTCCCGGTCAGGCCACTGTCACCATGCGGGCCGCCGATCACAAAACGGCCGGTCGGATTGATAAAAAACTTCGTGTCCCTATCCACCAGATTCTGCGGAAGGACCTCATCGAAAATATACTTTTTCACATCCGCATGGATCTGCTCCTGCGTTACTTCCTCGTCATGCTGTGTAGAGAGCACCACTGCATCCAAACGGCTTGGCTTTCCGTTCTCATCGTATTCAACCGTCACCTGTGTCTTACCATCCGGACGCAGATATTGAAGTGTACCGTTTTTTCGCACTTCGGTCAGACGTCTGGCAAGCTTGTGGGCAAGGGCAATCGGATACGGCATATATTCCTCGGTCTCGTTTGTTGCATAACCGAACATCATCCCCTGGTCGCCTGCACCGATCGCATCCAGTTCATCCTCTGTCATAGTCTTTTCACGCGCCTCAAGCGCCTTGTTGACGCCCATCGCAATATCCGTGGACTGCTCGTCAATCGCGACCATCACGCCGCAGGTCTCGCAGTCAAAGCCGTACTTTGCACGGTCATAGCCGATCTCGCGGACCGTCTCACGAACCAGCTTTTGAATGTCTACATAGGCCTTCGTGGTGATCTCTCCCATCACCATGACAATTCCCGTCGTCGTACAGGTCTCGCACGCCACACGGCTCATCGGGTCCTGCGCCATAAGCGCATCCAGAATCGCGTCAGAGATGGCATCACACATCTTATCCGGATGCCCCTCCGTTACAGACTCTGAAGTAAATAATCTTTTTTCCATAGCTTGTCCTTTCATGAAGCAGGTTCCGGCCTGCCGCCCCTTTTGCGGCCGCATGCGTCCTGCCAACGGAAAAAGAAAAAGCCCGCTCATCTACATAAGCGGACTTGACATAGCGTAGCTATCAAATCCTCTTATTGCTCGATTACTCGCTCAGGTTGGCACCTTCCTGTCCTCTCGCGGCTGCGATGAACCGGGGTTGCCGTGACTTCACAGGTCCTATGTACCTCCATCACTCTGAATAAGGGATATTGCGAACTTTTCTTTATTCTATTGTTACAGGTATTATCTTATCCGATTCTCTGCAGAATGTCAATAGCGATTTTCCTGCTTCCTCCGTTTTCCTCCGTCCGTCTGCCTCTGCCTGCCCCCTCAAACCGTTCCCTCTACAGATTTGCAAACACCTCGGTCTGCTTCTGCAGTTCACCGACGATCTCCTGATTGATGTCCATGCGCCCTGTAATATCCGCCATGTCATCCACCAGACTGCGGGTACTGTCTGCAACCCCTGTAATGCCCAGTGCGCTCTCGTCGATCGTTTTTGTAATGCTTTCGATTGAACCGGCGATTTCAGCCATGGAATTTCTCAGACGGGCGGCCCGGCTGTTGAAAGCATCCATTACCTGCTCGATATATGCCGCATCCTCCTTGTACTGCCGGCCGGAATCTACAAACTCCTGAAATTCTGTCAGTATGGATTCATTCAGATAATCCACCAGCGCCTGCGCATGTCCGGAAAGCGTATAGACCGCACTCGTGACCACCTCATTTATCTGCTGGATATGGCTTGCCGTCTCTCCGCATGAATCGGCAAGCTGGCGGATTTCCCTTGCCACCACGGCAAAGCCATTTCCCGCCTCTCCGGCACGCATCGCCTCGACGGAAGCATTCAGGGCAATCAGATTCGTGGAGGAAGCAATCCCCAAAATGTCCTTTGTGAGCGTGTGAATCTGATCCACACTCCTGCTCTTTTCAATCGCCTCGTTCAGCACAGCCAGAATATTCGTGACCTTTTCGCGGATCACTCTCACATTATTCTGCGCGGTGCGCTCCATTTCATCCGCGCGTGCGCGCATCTCGATGGAATATTGTGTGATCGTACTACATTCCTCCGCCATATCGTTGACATCCCCCCGGGTGTCCGCGGCACTTTTGTTAATGACAGACGAATTGCCGGCCACCTCCTGAATCGCTGCGGACAGCTTCAACGCGAGAGCCGAGAGTTCTCTTGTACTCTTATCGGAGGTTCTCGCCCGCTCCAGCACCTCGCTCACTACCCCGTTGATACGCTCCGAGCTTCCCTGGAGCGTTTGTATCGTACCCTTGATGGGGGCAATGACATATCTTTGAATCATTTTAATGGCAAGAAGTACCAGAAGAATCCCCGCCGCAACGGAGATAACACTGATCATCAGCGACGTCACATAGACGAACGTCAACCGCTGCCTCGCTTTTTCCGTCCGGGCGCTGATCGAGTCATACAGCTCGTCGATCTTTTGCTCGGCAGCCGCCCCGTAGCCTGCCACGTCTCCGTTCGCAAAAGCATACGCCTCCTGTGTCCTGCTGTCTGCACTGGCACACAGAAGATGAACCAACGCATGTTTAAAGGAATCATAATCCGCAAGCAGCGCCTGATAAACCTCCTCCTGCACAACATACGTTTCATATTCTGCAAGCGCCTGGTCAAGTATTTTCTCCTCCTCTTTTATTTCAGAGACAACCTCGATCATCGTGCTATAATCCGTGGCAACGATATGGGACAGAGCCATCTTATGAATATTCAGGATAGAACGGCGGATTTCTGCAAGCTTCGTCTCTCCAACCATATAATTATCCACAATATTCGCAGCGTTTGCATTTACGTTGTGAATGCTGAAAGCCGCCAGAATATTTGAAATCAACGCTACGACTCCTAAAAGGATAATCGGAAGAAGCAGGCGTTTCTGGATACTGAGCCTATTTTTCATATTCCATTCTCCTTATCTGGCTATTATATCTTCTGTCATTTTATCCAGTTGCTTCTGTAAATCCTCGCCTGTCGGATTGCCTGCCGCCATGTTTTTTGCAAACTCCGCAACCGGATCCCAAAAATGGCCGCCCACTCTCTGCAAATCCGAAAATTCTGACTGCTCCAGCAGTGCGGCAATCGCCGGAGATTCCTGCACCGCGGCAGACATAGCCGCCTTGTTGTTAGAAGGTCCCTGGCCGCGCATCGCAAACCGAAGCTCCTGGCTTTGTTCCTTTGTAATCCACTCTGCCAGGCGAACCGCCCATTCATAATTCTTTGAATAGGCATTCGCTCCAACTAACTTGCAGCCCGAAAAAGAAGCCATCTGTATCTGCCGCCCCCGGCAAGTGTAAGTAGGAAGCTTTGCCGCTCCCAGATTTTCTCCCCAAATTTCCTCAAGAGCCACCGCATTCCAGACACCGCTGACACCCGCAATGACAGAGCCGTCCCGCACTCCCTCCATAAATTCTAAATCCGTCCGGCTTTCAAATCCTGTACTTGCCGCTGCTTTTAGCATTGTCTGTGCAACATCCACTCCGCGAATTTCCCCATCCTGTCCATTCCAGGTACAAAAATTGGTGATTCCATCCGGATTCAGCCCTACCTCCAGCCCGGTATTGCCAAAAAACGCATATACATACCAGGCAGACGTCCAGTCCATGGCAAACAGCTTCCCATTTTCCGCCGCGGTCTCCAAAATCCGATCCAAGGTTTCAACGTCCTCATCCGAAAAGTACTGTCTGTTAAAATACAGAAAATATCCGTTATCCGCCGTCAGCGGATACGCATACAGCGTCCCGGCAACCGAAGCCGCCTCCACCGTACTTGACAAATTTGCCTCCATAATCTCCCCGGCATTTTCGACGGGCTCTAGCGCTCCCGCTGCTGCAAGCGCATTTAGCTGATCGTCGGCAAAGGTGAACACATCGGCTCCCGCTTCCAGATCCGCCAGCAGATCATCCTTGCACTGGGACTCGCTGTGCGCCTCAAAAGTAATATGAAAGTCCGCCTCCCCCTCGTACTCCTTTTCAAATCCGCGAATCAACTGCTCCAGAAGCTCCTCATCCTCCTCGGCTCCCCAGATCGTCAGTTCCACTGTCGTCTTATTCTTTTCTAAAGTATACGCTCCCTCCGGCTGTACACCGCCTGAACAGCCGGCAGCTGCTATGGCACAGAAAAGCAGTCCTGCCCATACACAAATCCCTTTTTTCATCTTCCCGTTCCCCTTTATTCCGTGGAAAAGTATTTCCATCTTTAAAAAAGGCCCACCTCCTTTAAAGAAGTGGACCTCCTCAGTCAACCTACCTTCAGCCGAAACTTCTGCGCTTCTTTTTCCGTATCGACACGTTCAATGTTCGCGCCAAGTGTCCGAAGTTTCTCATCAAAGTTCTCGTACCCACGCTCGATATATCCGATTTCATCCACTGTCGTATAACCTTCCGCAGCAAGGCCGGCCAGTACAAGCGCCGCCCCGGCACGCAGATCCGGCGCAACCACCTGGGCCCCCGTAAGGAGCGGAACCCCATCCACAATGGCGACCGAGCTTTCGATCTGAATATTGGCCCCCATACGCGACAACTCGCCTGCATACTTAAAACGATTCTCGAAAATACTCTCTGTCACAACGCTGGTCCCCTCTGCGAGAGCCAGGGCCACCGTCATCTGCGGCTGCATATCGGTAGGAAAGCCCGGATACGGCTGCGTTTTAAAGTTCATATGGCGCTGTCTTGGTTTTCCGACCACACGGATTTCCTCATCAAATTCCACAACCTCACAGCCGATTTCCACAAGCTTCGCGGAAATCGCCTCCAAGTGCTTCGGTATTACATTCTTTACCGTAATATCCCCCCGGGTCACGGCTGCCGCACACATGAACGTTCCGGCCTCGATCTGATCCGGAATAATCGAATAATTCGTCCCATGAAGCTTTCTGACACCCCGAATGCGGATCACATCCGTTCCAGCGCCGCGGATCTTTGCACCCATGCTGTTCAAAAAGTTCGCTACGTCTACCACGTGCGGTTCCTTCGCTACGTTTTCAAGAATGGTCTCTCCCTCAGCCATCGTAGCCGCCATCATAATGTTGATCGTTGCGCCGACAGAAACCACGTCCAGATAAATATGGCTCGCCACAAGATCGATCGCGTGCGCACAGACAGCACCGCGGACAATCGAGACATCGGCTCCCAGTGCACGAAAGCCCTTCATATGCTGGTCAATCGGGCGGCTCCCGATCGTACACCCCCCGGGAAGCGGTACTTCGGCACTTTTATATTTCCCGAGCAGCGCACCGATAAAATAGTAGGACGCACGAATCCGGCGCATATGCTCATCCTCGACCGTGACTGCATGAATCTCCTTCGCGTTAATCCGCACCGTGTGGCGGTCGATCCGCTCCACTCTTGCGCCCAATCCGCGGATTGCATCAATTAAAGCGTTAATATCGCTCACATCCGGCAGATTATCCACCGTCACATCCTCATCCGTCATGATCGACGCCGCCAAAATCCCCAGAGCCGCATTTTTGGCACCGCTTATCAGTACCTCGCCCGCAAGCGGATTGCCGCCCTTCATGATATATTGTCCCATGCTGCACCTCTATATCCGATTATACCGTCTCCCGTTCTGCCGGAAAGCGGCCCCTTTTTTTACAAATCATTACATCCGATTAGATAATTATACCATAGATTGAAAATTTGTAAAGTATCGTTTTAAGGTTGTCTTAATAATTTGTTCACATTCTATCGTATTTTTTCTCTTTTTTATAAGAATTTTTTAAAAATTCTTGACAAGTTCGCGAACATTTTTACGTTGGCGGGCACATTCTCTAATTTGAAAACAGACAGCAGATAAAATCATTCCCATTTAGGGAAAAATATTCCTCCGCACTCTCAATTTCCCAGGTTTCGCTCCCAGATGTCACCGGATCATATATCCGTACACTCACCTGATCGTACCCGGTCAGATACAAATACTCCCCTTCCCCCGTGTAGGCCAATACCGGCATACCACGCCCGACAAAATACAGCGCTTGATTTAACGTACACCCTGAAAGATCCAGCATAAGACTTTCGTCCTCCGCCCGGGCGTTTCCCACAAAGCCTTCACGATTTCGTTCCAGCCGCCGAAGTGCAACCGAAATATCACGGATATGGTAGGAGTTTGCCTTGTTGCCGCGAACCCAAATCACTTCATCCTTCCCGGCAGTCACAAAGCCCATATACTCATAAGCGGTAGCCGCCGCCTCACAAAAATCTACAAAGCGCCCTAGATAGCGTCCCCGCCCATACGCATAAAATTCCATGACCTCCGCAGGCTTGGACGCCTCCACTGTGAGCACCGCCGTATCCTCGGCAGCCAGCTTCTCCGGTGAAAGCAGGCGAAGCTTATCGTCTGCGGCAATGTCCGCGGAAAGCTGTACAAAATATACCCTCCCCTTTTCCTCCGATGCATACCAGCCGATGTCATCCATTCTTCCGGGCAGCGCATCCACGTTACAGACCAGCGTGTCTGACACAGTTGGGGCAAAAAAGCCGCTGTTTTTATCATATACATTTTCAATGTGGATCCGGCTCTCATCCACCCAGACACTGCGGATCCAGGAATCCGTTTTCTCGTAGGACTTTACACGGCCCATGGCCCGGTCCACAATTTCCAGGCGCTTTAAAAAGGTACCTTTGATTCGTCCGTTAGACAGGATAGAATCCCCTGCCTCCCCGATACCATAGACGCAGTCATTCCCTAAAAAGCCTAGGATCCGGCATATCTCCCCATCTTCACCGCCAAGCTGTGTTTTTTCCCCGGTATCCAGATCCATGATATGAAGAACGCCCGAAGCATAGACCCCTGTATCCTCCTGCCAGGCAAGCCTCGTGCCGTCTCTGCTGACCGAAAACTTATCATTTGTCAGCCCCGAGGCCACCACCACATACTCATAACTCGTTAAATCAATCCCATACACAGTCTCATTCATATACAGATACAGAATTCCGTTTGCTCCTTTGTGTGCCAGCGTTTCCACATCCAGCTTAAGCTGTCCATAGGGCACGGAAGCGGGAAGAAAAAATTTTTCTTCCAATGCATTATTGTCGGCGTGATAGCGGTAGTAAGACACACCGGTCTCCCCCTCATGCGTCCCTCGGTTCATGTAGCCGTATACCAAAAAATCAATATTTCCGTCCTGTGCTACCTCCAGAATCTCAATCCCATGCGCGTCGTTTGCCGCCCGCATATCGGCCTCATCCGCGCCGCCAAAGGAAAAAACCCGAATACTTCGGCCGTTATTGTGGGAAAACAAACCATCGTTTCCCGCCTCCTTGCGCCGGTCAAAGGCCCACAGTTCACGGTTCACCACAAACGCAATCACCTGCTCATCTATACTTTTTTTTGCATAAAGATCGCGGCCGCTGTTGATGCCAAGGAGGATCCGGCGCCCTGAAAAAAGCTCTCGCTCCCCGGTAAAAAACTGATTCATTTCCCGCTCAAAATCCATCATATAAATACGCTGTGTGGCCCATCTGAGCGTAAAATTTTCCGTTATTGTATAGAGTTCTTCCCCAGCCCCGTCCTCGTCTTGGCGCCGTACACGATATTCTAACTGCACGTTGGCCAGGTTTCCGGAAAGTTCTTTCAACATCAAAAAGACACGGTCCGGACGGGAGACACCAAGCTTTCCCCAGGTGATCTGCGTAAAACTGTTTTTCAGCGTGACGGTCCCAAATGTGCTGTTATCCGCACCGGCGGACGACTCCATATACATCGTCAGCGACTGGGCCGCCTCATAATTCATGCTTTTTTGTGAAAATTCTTCGGCCAGCGTCAGCATTTCTTCCACATGTTCATTGTCCGTATCCACAATCCTCGCATAATACCATACGGACTCCCCCTCAGCCAGGCGCACATTTAACCCCAGTGAATACTCCTGCTCCTTTTCCAAAAGATTCTGAATCGGAAGTGTAAGTTCAATCGTCCCATCTGCATTCTTCCAGCCGGTCAGCTCTGTCCGCTCCACCAGGTGCTCCATATCCAGGCTTCTGATCTCATAACCGAGAGCCGCCACACGCCCTGCACCCTCAAGCCGCAGCGAAAGCCGTCTGTCCGCAGGCAGCACAAGAAGACTGTCACGATCTGCCGTAACAGCCCTCTCCTCTTTATGTCCATATAAAGGCGCCATCTCTCGTCCAAGCATGCGGGGAAACACGACAGGCAACGTCGGCTGCGCCATAGCCGTGTAGGAAACGGTCCCGCTCTCCTTTCCCTGCCGCATGGGCCAAATAAAATAAAAGATGGCGGCTGCGACAAATACAGCGAGCAGCACAAGCGCCTTCTTTCTGATTCTTTTTCCGGCTTTCATTCTTTTCGTTTTTCCTTGCTTTCTCTAGAGTGCATTTGAACATGCTTTCTGTCAGATATATCCCGTTTTGTGAATGATTTCGCTAAGCTTACGCGGCGGGCTGCCTTCAGTCAGTTTGAGCCAAGTATGCCGCAAACCAGGGCTCACAGACAGCGGGAATGAATCATCAAACGCACTCTAATAGCATTCCCGTAAAACCGGCATGTTAATCTTTTTGGAGCGTTCTTCTCCGGAGCAATTCGTTCAGAAGCAGGACAAACGCCATATCCTCGTTTGCCTCCCTTCCCAGCTCCTTCGCCCGCCTGACAACCCGGTTGCGCATCCGACAGAGTGTTTCGCGGTCCGGATATTCATCATAAATCGGACTTCCCTTATAATCCAGCCGGTCGCAGAGTTCCTCGACAAGCTGCTCGCAAAATCGGACTGCAGCCGGATAAAGCCCTTTAAAATAGTCTGCCTCATTTTTCCGTCTGCGATGTTCTCCCGGACCTCCCGCAAAAAAATCCGGTGTCTGCTCCTCTCTCCGATACAGCATATATGGCTGCAGCGCCTGCGGATACCCTCTGTAAACCATTCCCATAAAAATTCCCGTCCCTTCCAAACAGAGTCTTCTGCATGTATTCTATGCAGGAAAGGACGGGAACGCCACTTTTAAAACAGTTTTTCTGGATATGCGCCTGTCTCCACCAGCGCACGGATTGCAGCCACGACCGAGGGTTTATCCTCCTTATAAGTCACACCGAACCACTTATCCCGCGTCTCCAGAACACGTACACGGGCCCGTCCGCTCTGAATACACGAGTCGATAACCGCCGGGAGCAGATATTCTGCCTTTAAGTCTCCCTCTCTGATTCCGGCAAGGAATTTTGGAAAACCGTTTTCTAATTCCTTCACAAACGCAGCCGGAAGTCCGAACATGTTCATCGACACATGCTGTCCGGCCGAAGCTACCACCGGATTCCCCGCCTGGTCGGCTGCGTGTACGCCGCATGCCGTCCGGTAAATATCATACGTCTCTGTAACCTTTGTAAGATACCCGTCCGTATCCACCGAACAGACCCCACGGGTCACGCCGCCGTTTTCACTTAATGTATTGGACAGGATAAAACCAGCCATGCACATTTCCATGACAGCGCCAGACTCATCCAACTCATTCACCATATAAGCATGCAACTTTTTAAACCCTTCTTTTCCGTAATAATCATCGGCATTGATGACAAGAAACGGCTCATGGATCAGCTCCCTGGCGGCAAGAATCGCCTGCCCCGTCCCCCAGGGCTTTTTTCTCCCCTCCGGGACCGATCTGCCGGCCGGCAGATCGGAAAGCTCCTGATATGCATACTCCACCGGTGCAATCCGCTCAATCCGGTTCCCGATGATTTCCTTAAAATCTTTTTCCAATTCCTTCCTTATTATAAATATGATCTTATCAAAGCCAGCCTCCAGCGCATCATGAATAGAATAATCCATTATGATCTCACCGCTGGGACCCACAGGTTCAAGCTGCTTGATTCCGCCCCCAAAGCGGCTCCCGATCCCCGCTGCCATGATTACAAGCGAAGTTTTCTTCATAACCCCTCTCCTCTCAAATTTCCAGGATTTGCTTATTATCATACCATAGATGCGAGGGGATTGCAATCGCGGGGTTAGGGGATTCGCGTCCCTTTTCATAAAGTGGAAAAAAGAAGTACCACACTGTTCTGCGATACTTCTCTATTTTCAATTTTGTGACTGACTTAATTCTTGGATTGCTTTTATATTATCCAAGCTGTTGAATTGCAGGATATTGACTTTTCTTTTTTCCTGTCTTGCAATCCTCTTTACCATGCCGGACAGTGCTTTCCCGGGGCCTATCTCAATAAATGTATCGAAATTCTGCCCTAATAGATATTCTATACTTTGTTGAAACATAACCGGATTGGATAGCTGACGAACCAAATTTTCTTTGATTTCTTCTTCAGCCTCTGCCGGATAGCCGGTGGCATTCATCACAAGTTCCATCTGAGGTTTCTTCAGTGTAAGTGACTGAATCACAGACTGCAGCTCCTCCACCGCCGGTTTCATCAGCATACAATGCGAGGGGACACTGATTGCTACTTCTGCCGCCACAATATTTTCTTCCGCCG
This sequence comes from Lachnospiraceae bacterium, assembly GCA_022792295.1. Lineage (GTDB taxonomy): Bacteria > Bacillota > Clostridia > Lachnospirales > Lachnospiraceae > CANQGL01. Next base: position 34,063 of record JAAWAR010000102.1, on the reverse strand, counting down.
CACGCTTTAAAAGCTCCTTCACCGCAGTTGCTTTACCTGCTACTGTAATATTACCAGGACAGTTATAGTTAGCAGGTGCAATGTCCCCAATCGAAGCACACAGTTGTAAAACGGATTCCTCCATCTGACCCAGAATGGCCACCATACCTCCCTCTCCGGGCGGAACTGCCCGCTGCATCGCGTCTGCCCGTTTTTCGATCACTCTCAATACATCTTCTTCCTGTGCTGCCCCGGTTGCCACCAAAGCGGCCCATTCACCCAAAGAGAATCCGAGAGCAGCTTCAAATGGCACACCGCATGCTTTTAATACACGCAGGGCTGCCAATTCACAGGCCAGAAGGCAGGGCTGTGTGTTCTGGGTCAAATTTAATTCCTCTGCACTGGACTCCATGGCCAGTTTATATATGTCTCTCTTTAAAAAAGTTTCGGCCTTTTGAAACACTTCCCTGGTTTCCGTATAGATCTCGAACATATCGCTCATCATTCCAGGAAACTGAGCCCCCTGGCCTGAGAACATAATTGCTGTTTTCATACGTTTCTCCTACCTTATTCGTATACGACTCATTTATTTTAAAAAATCAGCTTCTTCCATGTTCTTTATGAATATACTTAAAATCACATGAGCAAATGAGGTTGTTTATTCATTTTTTACTACAAAACAATTTCCCGGAACTGTGACATCAGTCGAAGTGCTTCTTCCTCCATATATATCAAATCTTGCACTGCGGTATACATTCCGGTGAACTTTTAATTCATATTTCAGTTCAGCCTCTAATACTGCATCTATTAAAGCAGAATACTCTACCTTCAAATCACCATTGAATCCGGCAATGCTAAGGTCATAATTGTCTGCGGATGCATCATGTTGAATTCCGCCAGAACAAATCCAGAATACCCCGGTATCTTCCTCATAGTTTGCACCGCTAATATATGCCGAATACCAAGAATCACCTCGCTCTTTACCATACTCCCATTCCTGTGAAACTGTCATAGCTGCCGTATCTACATGATACACAACAGCGCGAGAATATACGTCCTTACCTGAAACACCACCCTGGTTCAGGTCCTTTGTACGGGCACATCCATTGTCAAACATCAATACATCTAACGTCGCCGGATTTCCATCTAGGTCAGGCAGAAGATCCACATTGTGCTGGGCAAACTGCCATTCAAAATCTCCGTCGTTATCTATCGGGGTAAAAAATAAAGAAGGATCCGCATTATTCCAGCCTTCATTGGTACCCAATATCCATTTGAGCTTTTGGGTGGACTTCTCTACACAAACAACCGCATCGACAATCCGCCCCGAAATCAATAAACTGTCGGTAGCCTCATCATAACAAAAAGAATTATCGTGAAACCATACGGCAAACCCCGCCTGGTTCATCCGTTCGTAGAGTACACCAATTCCGTCCGTAGTATCCATCAGATCACAAAGATCCAACTGCCAGACAAGATTGCCCGTATCCCTCTCGATTTCCGCAATACTGCAATTGATAACAGATAAATCATCATGAGAAGTTCCAACTAATAGATTCCCATTCGAGAGTTCCCGAATCTCATGGTGTGCGCCGCCAGGAAGCATATATTGATTATAAATGCGTCCGCAAATGTCAATTTCCACAATCCCTGCAAAGGTTCCTGATTTCTTATCCGCAAATTCACGGGTATAAGCAGCAAAATGCCCATTTGAAAGGCGGGTTAGAGGTAACGCCGGAAATTGGGAATAAAACCGCAAATCCCCTTCACTGTCATAAGCTAACGTTCCATAATTATAATAAGCAAAGGTAAGCTGCTCATAGTCGTAAAATTCTTCGTCCAGCCGGATTACTTCTGCGTTTACCAAATCCTCATCCACTGGCTCTGTAGCGATTGACAGTGAAATTGAGCTTCCGTCAGACAGTGTCAATTCAACCTGCGTTTCCTGGCCGGCATAAAGGCCGGCAATCGGGAGAATATGCCTCTTTTCCCTGGGAAAAGTGGTAGTTATGTCATCTTTGGCATCATGTCCCTTTATAGTAACTGTAACTTCAGTTTCTTCCTCTGTATCAAAAATAGCCAGTGCACTCAAAGGGGCATTCCCATAAGGGTTTACCACAACAAGAGGTGCTTCGAAAGAATAACCGGCTTGCGCTTCGGCTAACAGTTCCTGATCAATCGCTACTTGTTCTTCCAGAACAGAATGATCGGCGGTACGCAGCACAGAAGAAACGGAAAGTATCTCATCGGGATCCGGACTTACAGTAATCTGTGAATCTGGAGCAGAAGATGAAATCTCATCGTAATCCGCTTCTGCCGGTTCTGAGGCGATGGACGAGGGGTTGCCTGATCCACAGGCTGTGACAGAGAGAAGCAATGATAGGGTTAAAAAAGCTGAAATACTACGTTTCATATTCTGTATCCTTCCTATAATTTTATCAGTTTAGAGGAGTTGACTGTATTTTGCTCCCACTGTTGTAAGTCAGTTCCGCATTGTTCAGATCTATATCGGACGGAATTTCCATGCAGATCCAACCGGTCTTACTGCCCATCTGCAAATCTGTACTTGGCAGGCGGTTATAGCTGTGATAGCCTATAAAACTGTCATCCTCCATGCGCGTATACATTTTTCCATCAACAGAAAGGCCCAGATTCTCCCAGGAAAAAGGAATGTTTCCTGGGCCCTGTTTGGAAATGGTGAGATCCAGCAGTAAAAACTGCATCCCAGTGACTGAGTAATCATCATGCGCAACCTCCACCGGATCCCCAATGTATTGCGGCACCTGTTCCACAGAATGAAGCTCAGAATGTGTCTCATAATCGTTCAAGGTAAATTGCCAAAGTATATCTGCTGTATTCTCCGTGGACTGGTATGCTTTTTCCTGACTGGTTGGCTCATCTCCATTCTGCGTGTCCAAAACTACGTCTGGCGGCATATCCGCTGCCTTGTATCCATATTTTTTCAATATTTCTTCCGGGATAAGATTGACAGTAGACTCACCCCAATGGGAGTTTTCTACACCCTCACAATAGATAGGCAGGCGTTCTACGCGATATACCTGCAAATAATTACCATACTCCTGATGAAGTTCCCATACCAGATTGCCGGATGCGTCAACTTCTACATAGGCAGGATGTTCTTTCACAATATACCCTTCTGGATATAACCCACCACTATGATTGGAGGTCGCAAATAATCCCAAATAATTTCCATTTTCAAGTAATTCTGCCGAGCTCCGCCAGGGCGAATGCAGCTCCGTTCTGTCTTCTCCATAGGACCAAATTTGTTCAACGGTCATATCTACTTCATTGATCCGAAAAACCACCATACGGGAATAGCCTTCTCCCTCAATACCACCGTTTTTTTCAATTTCCCCTTTATGCTCGTAACGGCAGCGTCCATTATCAAATACCAGAATATCAATTATTCCTTTTTCAATCTGTTCCTCATTAATAAGCGTTACGCAGTGTTGTCCATATGTATATTCAAAATTATCTCCTATCGGTTTTAAAATATAATCGCTATAGATTTCCGGATATTCCTCCGGATTACAAAGCATCCAGCTAATCTTCCCTTCCCAGTCATTGCAAACAATCGTGCTTTGATTATTACTTGACACAATAATTCGATCTTCACCATAGGGAACAACCGAATTCAAATGTGCCCAGTCTGTCGCCAGATTATCTGCATACAGGTCAGGCGCCCGCGTACGCATTAATACATTATTATAATCTAACTGATGAAGAATTTCTCCTGTTTTTAAATCTAATTCATATGCAACACACTGCTCAGATCCCACTACTTCTGGGTTTGCTCCTAAAGCAATCAATGTATTATTATCTGTTTCTGTGATTTCATGATGCAAACAATTTGCAACGTAATATGCTCCCAATATCTTCCCAAGGTAATCCATTTTTAAGAAAACTACTGGTTTACCTGTAGCATATGCTCCGCATCCCATATAACAATACCCATCTTGAGTAAATTCTACGGAGTGAGTCAAATGCTCCAAAATGGTTCCTTCAGTCCGTCCTGTTATATACCATCGACAATTCCCTTCACTGTCAAATGCAAATCTTCCCTCATCTCCAACATTAATTTCATTTGCAAAATTTAATCCTGGCTGGTATGCGGATTCATCCCATAGCCTGTATTTATTGCTGCGGCTACAAATCGCATCAATCGCTTTTGCCGTTGTTATTTCAATTATATTTTCAATCTTCCCTCCGGAATATTTTTCTGCTGTAAGATAAATTTGATTAACCTGTCCCGCGAGCATACCATAAACCGGAATACGATGTTCTACCTCATATCCTTCAAAAGTAAATGACACATCATCAATAGATTTCTCGCCCCCCCCAGGAATTTTTATGGAAATTTGACAGCGTTCTTCTGTTCGGAACATAAGGATCGCTGTCAGCGGGGAAACACCGTAAGGATCCAAAACCACCAGCGGGTTCTGGAACGTGTACTCGCCCTGTTCAAATTCTGCTTCAATTTCTCGTTCAATTTGTTCCTGCCTGGCAAGCATGTCCATTGTAAGTGTGATAAGCAATTCTTCCTCATCAATCATCTTCTCCTCTACTGGTTCTTCCTGCAAAATCGGCTCTGTCTCCTTTATCCGTTCTCCCTCCGCTGTATATTTTATTGGATTTATTTGTGGTATTTCTTCTGGCAAAGGCTCCGTTTGTGAAAGCTCAAACAGAGCAATACCCCCGCCAAACAATACCATAACAAAACATATCGTCAAAAAGCATATTAACCTTTTATTCCACATTCTTTTCATTACTATTCTTTTCCTTTTTTTGAACCATATCCTTTATTAAAGAAACCCCTAATGGGGAAGCAACTGCCCAAAATACTCCCATTAATCCATATCGAAAAACGCTGTTCACATTCGCGAACGCCGTTTTTACTTCAACAGAACCTTCTCCCCTAAAAATTTTCAATAGCAATAAAAATAACATGATTTCGCTGCCGTACGCACCAAATAACAATAGGCCATCTTTCAACGTTTGAATTACCTCAACAACATTTTCATGAACAAAGAGCGCAACAAGTATGATCATAAAAAGAAACAATACATAAAGCACCATCTGATTGTCCTTTCTCCTTAAGGTCTTCGTGTGCTTTTGAGCGTTAAAAAAGCATTATTTAAAGTCATCTTAATTCCTGTTCTATAAAAGTCTTTTCTCTCTAAACAAATTGCGGGCAATGATTGATTTTCACATATTGTTTTGCACGCCGTTTTGTATCACTACCGCCCATAACAACTGCAATATGACGAAGCACATCGTTATCAGATCCAGTCCAAATATGCTCGTTCGCTGAAAAATGCCCCGCTACATACCAGCTATAAAAGCAAATTGCCTTACCCAATCCCAATCCTCGATATTTTTCACATACGACACTCAAACCACCGCGAAATCCGGTTGGTAAAACATAGACGGCACATATATGATTCTGCGGCGATATTACGCAAAACGCTTGTCGGTTGGCACACAATCCCTCCCAATTCATGCTTTGGAAACCATGCATGTTAAATGGGTCAATTCCCTCTTTCAAAAGCCAGTACGCTTCTCCAGCACGTTCTATCTCAACCGGCTGAAATCGGTAATTCGCTTTCTCCAGTTTTCGGCAAAGTGCCTCCTCCTTTTTTCTCTCCGATTCAGAAATTGTACCTATCGCATATTCATGGGATTCCCTTTGCAGATTAAATCCCGCTTGAATTAGCTGCCTTTCTGCAACCTGCTGTGCCGGAGAAATATCCCCGGCACGATAAACCAAATCCGCTACTAAAGGTTTTTCCATGGGAGGAAGCGCAATCCTGGAAGATGGCGCCAGACAAAACTGAAACGTATAAACGGTCCCTCTGTTTATTAAAAATGCTACACCTTCCTGCAATAAAAAATATCTTACACTTTCCTGCGAAATATAATGTGCCAGTACTTCCGCGGTTAAGTAGCAGTTGCTGAAAGCCTGCCTGTTTGATATATCCTTCACTTCCCGCTGAAGTTTGTAATACTCCTCTGGATTGGATAATACATTCATAGGCTTCCTCCTATTTGCACAGAAATATTCGTTTTTTATCAGTAACCCCCATTAATTTACAAATGTGAAATGATCATTTGGCAAAAATCCAAGTTTCCAATATCCAATACTGCCGATGCCCAGGCAAGTCCTCCGCCAAACCCTGCCAGACAGCACGTATATTTATGATCCAACAACTTTTCTCCCAAATTGTAGGCAATATTCACACCCACGCAGGAACCACTAGAATTTCCAAAAGTCTCTACGATATTCATAGGCATTTTTTCGGACGGGATTCCAAGCCTTTGTGCTAGTTTTTGCAACATAAATTTGTTTGGCTGATGAAACAGATACCAGTCAATTTCGTCTTTCTCCTTACCCGCTTGTTGGAGTATTTCTCGAATCATTGGCGGGACTTCTTTTTGTACAAAATTAAATACAGCTGACCCGTCCATCCAAAGATCATTATAGCTCCTCATTGTTCCATCACCAATATCATGCGGTATGGCCGTCTCAGGTGAACGAGGCATTTTAAAACCACCTGCATGGATTATCAATGCCTCCCTCTGTGTACCATCATTATAGATATTAGCAAAAATTTCTTCGCCTTTGAAACTATGTTCCATAATTGTAATCGTTGCCGCATCACCGCCGAAAGAAGGCTCAGCTAGTTTCCACTCCGGTTCTTTGCGGCATAAAACATCGCTTGTACATACTATCACCTTTTTGTCCAGTGGAAGATGCCCTATAAGCATTGCTGCCTGATATATTCCCAAAACATACGCCGCGCATGCTTGAGAAATATCCATGCAGATTACGTCATTGGGTAGCCCTAATTCGCCTTGTATAATATTGCTCATCTGAGGCATATAATAATCGGGAGTGACGCTGAGAACAATCACTGCACCAATTTCTTCTTTTTTCAACAGATTATTATCCAATAGATGGCGTATGCCATATAAACAAAAATCACAGGAGGTTGTTGTCGATTTCGCTGCCCTTCGTTTATTAAATCCCATAATTTTTTTTAGACGGCGCGTCGCCGGAGAAGCAAAATTCTTTGTTTCTTCATCATATAAATATTCATTTTCCGGGAGCACCGCCAAAACTCCGCTTATTCTAGCCCCTTTAAACCTTGTTACCACCTTATGTCCTCCTTATTAAACTAATACACAGCCATCAACCGCAATCACCTGTCCAGTCAGGTAAGTGGACATATCGGAGGCCAGAAATACGGCTACGTCTGCTATCTCCTCAGGATACCCCAACCGCCCCATAGGAATGTGCTCCAAATGTATCTTCAAATGCTTTTCTCCAACCGAACGCATCATATCCGTATCGATCATGCCGGGCGCGATCGCATTCACACGAATATTGTGCGGCGCTAACTCTTTGGCCGCAGTTTTTGTCATAGAAATGATCGCTCCTTTTGTTGATGAATACACAAGTTGTCCCGGATTGCCTGTAAGACCCACGATTGAAGATAGATTAATAATGCTGCCGCTTCTGCGCTTCAGCATCAATTTTGTCGCCAGCTGTAATAACTCCATACTGCCAAACACATTGACTCCATACTGCCAACGGATCAGTTCTGGTGAAACACTTCCTATTAATGCGTCTTTCATGACTCCTGCATTATTGACCAAAACATCAATATACCCAATATCCTTTTTTATCCTAACGATTACATCCTTACATGCCCCAATGTCAGCGACATTAAAATACATTGTTATAATCCGGGTACCATACTCACGGCGAAGCTTTTCCGCCGTTTCTTCTATACTCCCCTCAACAATATCGTTCGCATATATTGTACTAGCACCAGCCGCAGCAAAAGCAATCAGCGTAGCCTGCCCAAGTCCTTTTCCGCAGCCGGTAATCAGGCAATTTTTCCTGAGCAGAAGCCTGTTCGCATCGTATTTATTCTTCACATTTCCCACCATTCTTTTTAACGATATTCATAATGGAGGCGACCGTATTAAAATTCTCCGGCAAAATATCTAAGGCATCAATAATGCAGTCAAAATGATCCTCCAGTTCAGTAACTAAAGAAACGACGTCAAAGGAATCAAGGTATCCATCTTCAATAAAATCCTTACTGCTTTTAAAATCAAATTCCGGTCTCAGGCTATTCAAAATTTCATATACTGTTTCCATTACGAATACTCCTTATATTTTTATTCTTTTTTTTATTTTGAATTAATCTGATTGCTCAGTTTCAGGCGGTCAATCTTTCCGTTTGTATTACGCGGAAGTTCCTCTATTTCTTCGTATCGGTCTGGCACCATATAACGTGGAAAAACCTTAACTAAATTAGCGCGAATATCCTTTGCCACCACATCCTCTCTTTTTTCATAAAACAGGACGATTTGTTTTTTTCCAAAATCATACACCGCACAGCAGTTGCTTACCAGCTTTAGCTTGTTGACAATGACATGTTCAACTTCTCCAAGCTCTATACGATAGCCCATATGCTTGATAAGGCTATCCTTTCTGCCTTTAAAATGGATAACGCCTTCTTCATCCCGCCAAACAATATCGCCAGTCCGGTAAATAAGTTCGGGGTACGAATGATTTAAAGGATTTTGTACAAACGCTACGGCTGTTTTTTCAGGATTATTGTAATATCCCATAGCAAGTGAAGTGCCGCGCACACATAACTCGCCTTCTTCATTTTCCTGACACAGTTGGTCTCTGGTGTTTAGAATCAAAATGTCTGTATTATGGCATGGCACACCGATCGGCAATGGTTCATCATCCTTAAAATCTTTGTCAACCCGATAAAAAACACAATCAAGTGTAATCTCAATCGGCCCATATAGATTCGCAAATATCGTGTTAGGGAAATGTTGTTTCCAAATATTGAATTGTTTGGTAGGGAATACTTCGCCTGCGAACCAAACCGTTTTCAACCTCGGCAATTCAAGCCGCCCCAAAAGCCCCATATTGGCAATATTGACCATGACGGTCGGGACCCAAAAAATAAAATTGACCTCTTTTTTCTGCATTTCCTCGAGGAGTTTAACCGGGAAGGCGGCAAGCTCTGCATCCAAAAGTACGATCGTCGCCCCCTTTATCATCATCAGGCAGAGTTCAAAGTCATAGATGTCAAAAACTACCGGCGAAAGCGCCCCTACGATCTCACTCCCATCAAGTCCAAATGTATCAAATGACCACTGCATAAAATCAAAGAAGCTTCGGTGATTTAAAACAACGCCTTTGGGTGTCCCTGTTGAACCAGATGTATTGATAATACAAAACGGATCCGTATCGATCTGGCTGCCTAAGCGCCGTTCCAGCTCCTTTTGATGCCTTTGCAAAGGATCGTGTGGTATTTCTGAAATATTTAAAATAGGAATATCGTTCCTTGGTATTTGATTGATAACCTCAAGATGCACATCATCGGTAAGAATAGCGAGTGGTTTCATCAATTCCAAAATATTAGAGATCCGTTCAATGGGAGTTTTAATATCAAGATTAGAAAAGAAATTGGAACTGTAGGTAATACCAATGTCGCATGCATAAACCGCTGGGCTCTTAGGCAGGAAAACCGCTATGGGCCGGTTCTGACTCTCTGGAAACCTGTCATACAGTTCATTAGCAATCGCCCTGCTCCATTGGTCCAATTCACTGAAGGTCAAAGACAGCTCACGATGGCGAAGCGCCGTTTTATCCGAATCCCGCTTAATCGTCTCTTGCCAAAAATCCAACATATTTCGATACATTCCTATTCCTCCCCTATAGGTATCGCCCCGCGCTGACTGGAATCAGCGCACCCGTTATATATTTGTTCTGCTCTGACACAAGAAAGGTGATTAACTCAGCCACACTATCCGGCGAAATGATTCCTAATGGCTGATCGCTGTCCGAAACGATCACCGGTTGATTTTGATTCAATGCCTCTATGGCTTCTTCCTCTTTTATCTGCAAGCCTGTGTCCTGCATCTGCATCTTTTTTATAGCCATGGGAGTCAATACACCGGCCGGCAATACAGCATTTACCAGGATTCCCCGCCTTGTAAACTCCTTTGCCATAGTTTTTACCGTCGCATTCAGTGCGGCTTTGGAGGCAGAATAAATTCCCATTCCTTTATCACAGGTGATACTTGCACTTGATGAGATTGCGACTATCTTTCCATAGTCAACAGAATACCGTTTGTTCGAAAAATGTTTACCCGCCTCCATAAACGAGAAGCAGTTCACTCTCATAACACGTTCCATAACAGAGGCTGTACATGCTTTGATGGGATAGCTCGCATCCATGCCGGCACAGTAAATCATGGCATGTAATAACGCGCCCTGTTCCCTACAGAAATCAAAGACCGTCTTTACATGCTCCGTGTCCTCTAAATCATAGGGAAAAACCATCGCCTCCCCCGATAGGGAGGCTTGCGTCTGCCTTAGAGCCTGCTCGTTCCGTGCCACCAAAATAACCGTATGGCCACGTTTGCTTAAAAGTCTTGCACAAGCTGCCCCCATACCCGTAGACCCACCTAAAATCAGAACCGGCTTATTCACTCTGCGGCACCTCCAGCCATCGCATTCAAAAGATCACCGACCGTTCTGTACGATCTGATTTCATTCGCATGCGGAAATCGATTAAATGCGTCATTCATGACCGCTATGACGGATAAGACAGCCACGGAATCCCAGGCCTCACATTCCTCCAAAACCAACTCCGGAATCACCTCCGATTCGTCTAGTTCCAGGATGTCCGCTAATGTGCTGATTTTTTCCTGCTCTGTCATCTTGAATCTCTCCTTTTCTGGTATATATCAGTTTATAGCCCTGCTTTGTCGGGATAGCAGTAATCCGTTTCAATGATCGGAAGAATAAATTCAGTTTCTATGGGCATGTATACGATTCCCCACGAGAGACCGATTCCAAAACCGCACATCAAAAGTCTCTGTACCTTTTTCTGCTGAAGCGTTTCTACATTTGCACATATGGAAATAGGAACCGACGCCGAAGACGTATTACCGTATTCCTGATATGAATTAAGGAGTTTATCCCATTGTACGGAGGTTTCGCTGGCAATCCCCTTTAAAATCATTTGCTGTGCCTGATGATAGACATAAAAGTCGATATCTTCTTCCGCCACGTTGAAACGCGTTCTAAAATTTCGCACATTCTCGGATACCTCATTGAGTGCAAACAGCAAAACCCCGTTTCCATCCATCTGTCCGATTCCACTACGGCGGCACATGATCGTCTCAAACCGGCGGCCATCTGTATACTGGTTAAAAAGCATTGGATACCCCTGAACCGCTTCAACAGCCGCGGCTGCCCCTCCGTCTCCGAATAGCAGGTCGTCACGGGAAATCATGCTATCATCTCCGGCAAACCGCCCATCCCCCACCAAAAGAAGACCCTTCCCACCTATGACAGAAAGCATGCTGCCAATGATCTGCAGGCCCACCGTAAAGCCGGAACAGCCCATATTCACATCAAAGCAGGAGCAGGGATTGGGAATCCCCAGCCGATTTTGAATCAGCATAGCTGTGGATGGCCTAGCAAGATCCGGCTGCTGTGTCACAAAAATCAGCAACTTGATTTCTTCCGGCATCCAGCCGATTTTCACCAAAAGCTTTTCTGCTGCAATGGTTGCAAAATCAGATGCTGCCTGACCCTCCCCGCAAATATGGCGGCGTTCTATTCCCGTTAGCATGATCTGCCTCTTATTCTTCTTTTTGCCCATTGCGGCAGAAAATTCTATATTGTCGATAACGCGCTTGGGCACCGCCGACGCCAAGCCGCGAATCCGGATGTTATTTAACTTTCCCTCGTAAACTGCCAATTTTTATGCCCTTGCCTTTCCGAAATAAAGATCAAAACGCCATCCCGCCAGACATAGGAAATAAGGTTCCCGTCATATACTTAGCTTTGTCTGACAAAAGGTATTCTGTGAAATATGCTACATACTCTGCCTTGATAATTCCCAACGGCTGCTGGGCAATGTAATTTACATCATCTTCTGCTGGGCCAAGTGGTGTATTGACATATCCGGGAAGTATCGCATTTACTCGTATTTTTCTTTTCATAAATTCTTTAGACATCACCCGTACCACAGTATTGATGGAAGCCTTTGACGCCGCATATGCGGCTGACCCTGGAAGGCAGGTTAATGGAGAAATGGACGATATTGCAATAATAGATGCTCCAGTGTTTGAATAATTACGCAAGCTGAAACACTTGCCCAACTCGAAAAATGAAAAAAAGTTCGTCTTCATGGTCAAGATCAAGTCTTCAGCAGAAGTATTTCTAATTGGGACAACGTTTCCAGTACCCGCACAATGAACCAGACCGTCCAGCTTTATCCCCGTATTCTGACAGACTTCAAAGATTGATTCTATCCCGCTTAGATCTGTCAAATCAAACGAGATAACAAGAGACTCTCTAACTAGCTCTGCCTGGATGCTTTCAAGTTTTTCCTTGTTTCGCGCAAGTAAAACCACATGATAACCACAGGAATCTATATATTTTGCAATTATGCGGCCAATGCCAGAGGAGGCCCCTGTTATTAAAATCCACTTTTGCATTATCCTACCTCTTTCTTGAATCGTATTTCCATCATCTGTATTTCACGCTTTTCACACAGCAGCCCCAGCATTCATTATGATCACGCTTCCTGTAATATATTTCGCTTTTTCGGACAATAGAAATTCTGCCAGCTCCGCTACGCTTTTCGGTTGAATAAGGCCAAATGGCTGGCTGCCAGCTATAGCAACATCGATCCCTGGTATTTCTTCTACTGTTTGATAATACATAGGGGTTTCTACAAACATGGGGGCAATCGCATTAATCCTTATTTTGCGGGAAGACAGTTCCATTGCGGCTGATTTCACAAATAAATTCACCGCCGCTTTTGTAGCTGAGTATAAAGAAAGCCCTTTTCCACCAGTAATCGAAGCGGTGGAAGACATCGCCACAATAGCTGCCCCCTCCTTCGTATACCGTTTGCTGGAAGCCAAACGTGTAATTTCTACTAATGATTCGAAGTTGATCCTTACAATATCTTCCGTGGCTGAAATGCTGCTGGCCCGGAGAGGCAGGTTCATTGTAATTCCAGCGCAATGAACGATTCCGTCTAATTTCCAATTCTGCTCCCGACAGAAATCAAAAAGCCTCTCCACATTTTGTACTTCGCTTAGATCAATTGCCATACTCTCCAGCCTGTCGCCAAATTCTAAAGACAGTTGATCCAGTTTTTCCTGCTTCCTTCCGGTCGCTATCACACGCATTCCGAGCCGGCAGAAATGTCTCGCCATTGCTTCTCCGATCCCACTCGTTGCCCCTGTAATCAGAATGTTTTTATCTTCCAAAACTTTATTCTCTCCATCTCTTTATTCTTTTACATAAATCATATCGTACAATCCATCCGGAACGTATCCGCCATACTCCATATTGTAGCGCAGGATCCTTTTGTTTGCCAGATTCATCCAACAGTAAAAGTAGCTCACTCCAAGAGTGGACAAATATTCACTGCTTTTTTCTAAAAGCGCCGACAAGACCTCTACAGAACCGTAATTATACAGATATGCCCCATACGATTTAACACCCTGGATTTCAAACATATTTGCGGCAATCACCTTTCCATTTTCTTTTGCCACCCAAACCCAGCCTTTTTTTATATACTCACGCAACTTCTCCAATGAATAAAAATGAGCCTCATATGGGTCAAACTTTTCACGGAGCTGGCGGTCGATTTCCTCTGCATCTGAAACCAACGCCGGTTCTCCATATCCGTTATCATACAGTTGTTTACTTATAGATGTGTCGCTCTGCAGCAACATCTCCATTTCCTCTGCCTCTTTACTCCTCTGCTTTATTACAAAACGTCCGTATTCCAGATGCTTCTTATATCCGGCCTGCAAAAACATGGCAGTACTGTCCTCTTTATCCTTTGTTATGTAATCAATAACAGCGCCTTGCGGAATGTTGGATAATATTTGTACCAGTTCTTCCTTATCACTCGAGTAAAAATATACCCGGTCAATCCCATCTTCCGGCCAGATGAACACACAGCTTTTGGGAGCAGTCTGGCATTTCATCGGCTCTTTATAGGTTTGGCATTGATTATAGTAATTTGTCATTACACGAGCTTTCAACCGACGAATCCTGGTCATCTCCTCCAAAATTTGCCCTATATTCATTTCTTTCCAACGCAACATTCTTCCCTCCCTTTACTTTTCGTATAATACATCACTGACAAGGACCGGCAAAATATTTTTTGTTTCTATTTCGATATAAGATGTACTCCACGTCAAACCAACACCAAATCCACAGCTTAAAATCCTGATTTTGTCTTTATCCGCATATCGACTGCCATTTACACAGAGAGAAAGAGGTATTGAAGCTCCTGAGGTATTTCCATATTCTTCCAGTGAACGCAATTCTTTTCCTTCTGGTATCTCGCATATTTCTGCAATATTGTCGAGAATCAATTTCTGGGCCTGATGAAAAACATAAAAATCAATGTCTGGCTCAAATATTCTATTTTTTTTTCTAAAATCGATAATTGAATCCGCAACATCTCCTATGGAAAAAGCAAATACCGCTTCTCCATCCATATTTAATGAATCATTGTAGTGCCGCAGGATAGCGCGATAACGTTTTCCATCCGATAAGGTATCAATAGGGATTGCAAAGCCACACCTTTGCTCCATCTTTTCTATTGCAACAACACTTGCGGCTGAACCAAACAGCATATTGCTGGCAACTGCATCCGCACTCATATCATGGTGAATGCTTTCGTAAGCTAAATCTCCCTGGAAACAAAGCGCCTTTATATTCCCTGGAAACTGTTGCAATAAAGAGGCTACAACTTGGATCCCCGCATTAAAGGCAGAGCACCCCAGGTTCATATCAAATACAATGCAATCCTGTGGTATGCCCAATAGCTTTTGAATCAAAAACGCGGTAGAGGGCGTTCTATAGTTTTCGCACTGTGTCAGAAGCACGAGCACCTTGATTTCATCTGGCTGCCACTTTAAATGCTCCATTAATTTTTTTGCCGCAGGATAACAGAGATCAGATAATACCTGTTCCTCTGCAGAAACATGGCGGCTTTTCACACCGGTAAGTTTTATCTGTTTACGGCATCGGCGCTCTCCGAGAATTTCCGCCGCCTTGGCATTTTCCTCTATTTTGGAAGGAACCGCCGCAGAAATACCGCAAATTTGTATATTTTCGAATTTTCCTGTCATTCTACTTCCTTTCTTAACCCTGGAGCGTTTTACCAGCAAGTTACTCGATATGTTTAATTAAAATCTATCGAAAATTATTACATGTCCATGGCTGTAACCAGATGTACCCTTCCAAGTATACTGAAGTAAATTTACCCGCATCTTTTCCTCCATTCATAAAAATATTTTTTCGAAACGTTTATCCCAGAAAGTCACAAATATCCTTTACACTTATAAAGTTACGCAACTCATCCGTGCTGAGAACCTTATTGAATTTTTTTTTCGTCTCTGCAATAAGCGATAACTTGCTCAACGAATCCCATTCTTCATAGTCCTCCAGCCTGTCCTCTAAAGACAACGTCCCCTCGTCCAGATCCATCAGTTCTTCAATCAGTCCAACCTTCTCCTCTGTTGTCATATTTTTCATCTTCCTTCCCTCATTATTTGAATAAATAGTCTTCCCTATTAATCGAACATACCAAATACTCTTTTTTCCGCATTTTCCCCGACCCTACGGGCCGGGTTTCCCACTAGAATGGATCTCGCCCGAGCATTACGCAAGACAACAGCCCCAAGGCTGATAATCGAATACTCTCCTATGCTGATCCTGTCCTTAACCATAGAACCGGGGGACATGTAGACGCATTCATCCAAAGCCGTCTTCCCGCCCAGAAAACAGTTCGCCGAAATAACGCTGTGCGCACCTACTTGTGCATCATGCCCTATGATAGCGCGCGTATTCACCAGAACATTTTCCGCCAGCTTCACATCTGCAGAGATTCCACAGTCCCATAAAATGCAGCCCTCTCCGATCACTGCACCGGGCAGAACCGCCGTATACGGTGAAATTAACGTCGCCATGGAATACCCTGCTCCCTTAATTTTCTCATACAAGGCCTTACGCGCCACTGGCTCACCGTTTGCAATCGCAAATTCTACAGAATCGCTGAACGACCCTATATCTTCAAAGCGATAAACGCCGCAGCCACGGTATTCCTTCTGATCCGTTATATCATCCACAAAAACGATCGCATCCCATCGTCCAATCCCTCTTGCCAGTTCAACAATTTCCTTGCCTAAACCACCAGCGCAGTAAATTACCAGTGTCATCCTTATCGCCCCTTGCCAAACAGATTCAGATACTGCCTCATATCTCCTAACTGTCCCGGGGCTCCATGCCCCGGCAGGATATATATTTCATCCGACAAACTTTCAAGCACAGGCCGAGTCTGTGCAGCATACTCTCTTTTATTTCCGCCCGGGAGCCGGCAAATGACGCCCGTTCCGTTCACAAGGTTATCTCCCGAAAATAATATTTTTTTATCCAGCCAAATCAAACTGCCGCCTTTTGAATGCCCTGGGGCTTGACGCATATTGAGGGCATGCCCATGCCAATCCAAAAGCATCTCATCTTCGTAGATGCGATCCGCTCTGCAAGTGTATTCTACGTCTTTTATTTTTTCCCCTTCCCGCTTGGCTTCGTCTGACTTATCCATGATCATCGCTTCCCAAAATTTTGCCATATTTCGGCTTGAATCGCCCAAAAGTTCGGCACAAAGAGCACTGCATATCACGTGTGTCTCAAATAACGTCCGCAGCCAGTTAACCCCGGAAATATGATCAAAATGCTCATGCGTCAAGAGAACGATAACTTTGTGCACTCCCCGCCTCTGTAAAAGAGCCAACGCCTCCTGATTGATATTGGGATCAACAATAAGTGCCCCCTCTCCCTCTATCAGGATATACATATTCGATTCAATCGCCGGCATAATATAACGATAAAATGTTTTGCCATCTATCTTAACTTCCATCCTATCCTCTTTTCACTTCACAAATTTGCGCGAATATCCGATCCCGTCTTTGGCTCGCTCCATCAGGGAAACGTATAATTCCCCTTATAAAATTCCAACAGCGCATCCCTCGGCACCACATCCGGCGGAGGCGGCGGAAACAGCATGCCTCGGATTTCTCCAATTTTAGCACTGTATAAATCCTCTCGGTCAAACGTTCTGATAAACTCTGCCATCTGCTGCGGCAGAGTCTCATAATCCGGAAATACCGTGGGAATCTTTCTCATATATTCCGGACAAAACGCTTCGTTAAACACTGTAAATCCAATACTATTGCTGGCATACGGCTGTAAATAATAGGCATCCCACCCCTCCCCAAACGTCAACGTCCACTTCGCCCGGCTGATCGTCTGCCTGTATTCCTCATAGGTCATATTCTGAATCATAAGAAACCGGTAATCCGGCAGGCGTTTCTTTAACTCCTCCAGCGTCTTCTCCTTATACGGATTCTCGTCATCCGAATAGGCAATCAAATTTTCCTTTTCACCATACGGAATCTGATAAAACCTCCCGGGAATATCCGCCGGAAGCAAATGAACCGGCATTCCGTAAAGCTCTCTGGCCGCCTCGGTACAATATCTCGTATGCGCACACGTCTGTGTAACATAGCTAAAATACCCGGCCAGCGCCTTTACCTCCTTGGTCCCCGGCATCAGCTCCACATTCTGGTTGAGTATGTTAAGCCGGCGAGCCGGTACCTTCCCCAGCAGATCCGGCCGTGTCTCCAGCCAGCTCAGAAACGGACACACACACACCTCCGGGATCTGAAGAAAAAGTTCCTCCAATTCTCCCAAAATCCCTTCGATCTGCTCAAAACGAAAGATCCTCCAGTCATTCTCAAACCGCGTATATTTCGAAATCGTATGCCTCCCCGGCAATGTTGCCAGCAGCACCTCGCAGCCGTGAAGCTCCTTCATCCCCTGCGATCTGGAGGCGAGATTGCAGATCGACATGATCCCCCCGGTTACAATATCCGTTTCCGGAGTCAGAAACACCATCGCCCTTTTATTCGCAAGCAGCTTTCCCTGCATCTCCAAAAACCACGCATCCTGCAGCCGCTTATGCGGCCGATCGACCATCGACCGTGCCTTGTCGGCACAGAACATGGCCCATTTAGGCTTTTTTTCGCCCTCCTTTGGAAACAGCCGGAGGTAAACCGCCTTTGCTTTTTTCAGACATTCATTATAAAATGCGATCTGTCCCTGCGCGCCTGCCTGATGTTTTTGCATATATAGTCAACCTCCTCGGCGGAAAGCCCGTTGTAAATAGGTAGTGCCAGAATTTCTTCCGCCACTCTCTTTGCGACCGGCGTCAAATGGGAAGAAAACCGGCCTTTATAACACGCAAATTCACTGGTGAGCGGATAAAAATACCTTCTTGTATAAATCCCCTTTGTCTTGAGAAACTCATAGAGTACATCCCGTGAGATTCCAAACTCCGGCAGGATCCGGACAGGGATGTACGCATAATTAAATCGGAAATCCTCTCCCGCTTCAGGTCTGCAGTACCGGATCCCCGGCACTCCGGTAAGATTGCGTACATACCGTTCTGCGAGCCGCTCACGCTCCCGGATCAGATCATCGATCTGATCCAGCACAAGCAGCCCCATCGCCGCCTGAAACTCATTCATTTTTGCGTTTCCACCCGTTTTGCTGACCAGGATCTCGTTTTCGATCCCAAAATTCCTCTGCAGCTCAAATTCCCGTCTGAGCCCAAGATCCTCTGCATATAAAAGCCCGCCCTCTATACTGTGGAACAGCTTCGTTGCATGAAAGCTGAACGCGGAGACGTCTCCAAATTCTGCGATGCTTTTTCCCTTCAGCTGCACGCCAAACGCGTGCGCCGCGTCGTAGATCACCTTAAGCTTATATTTTTTCGCCAGCCTGTCGATCTCCTCCACATGGCAGGGATGGCCATAGACATGCACCGCCAATATGGCGCTTGTCCTCTCATTGATCAGCCCCTCCAGCTTTGCCGGATCGAGCGTCAGCGTCTCCTCATCAATGTCACAAAAAACCGGGGTTAAATGATTCTGAACCAGGACATGGGTCGTGGACGCAAACGTAAAGGGCGTCGTGATGACCTCTCCCTGTAAATTCAAAGATTTGACCGCAATATCCAGAGCCAGATGCCCGTTCGTCACCAAAGCGGCTTCAGGCAGGCCCAAATAGCTCGACAGTGCCTTCTCAAAGCGGCAAAGCAGAGGCCCATTGTTGGTCAGCCAGCGATTTTTCCATATCTCATCCGTCAATCTGTCAAATTGTTCTTTAGGGGGCAGGTAGGGCCTTGTCACCAAAATCGGGGATTCCATAACCGCCTTCCTTTCCTCGTCGTCATACCGCCAAAGCCTTTGCTTCTCAAACTGCATTCGCTATAACGGGATATTTCCATGTTTCTTCGGAATTGGCCTGCATTCCTTACCCGCGAGCATCTCCAGCGCGGCAGCGATCCTCTTTCTCGTATCTGCCGGCTCTATGACCTCATCAATATACCCTCTGGCCGCGGCCAGATAGGGATTCAAAAATTGCCGCTTGTAATCCTCTATGATCTGCTCCCTGCGCTCCGGCGCCTCTGCGATCGCCTCCTTGCACATGATTTCCACAGCGCCTTCCGCTCCCATCACCGCAATTTCCGCAAGCGGCCAAGCGAATACCATGTCCGCCCCCATCCGTTTGCTGTTCATGGCAATGTAGGCGCCGCCGTAGGCTTTTCGCATGATCAGGCTGATTTTGGGAACTGTCGCCTCCGAAAAGGCATACAGAAGCTTGGCTCCATGACGGATAATTCCGTTATGCTCCTGTCTGGAGCCGGGCAGGAATGCCGGCACATCAATCAATACCACAAGCGGAATGTTAAAGCAGTCACAGCTTCGGATAAATCTTGCCATTTTATCGGAACAGTCATAATCCAGCGAACCTCCCATAAAATCCGGCTGGTTGGCAACAAAACCCACCGCTTTTCCGTCGATACGCCCCAGACCGACAACCGCGTTGCGGGCCCATCTCGCCTGTATCTCAAAAAAGCTGTCCTCATCGACCATCGTACGGATGACCCGGCGGACATCATAGGGCTTTCGCTGATTTTGCGGCACGATCTGTTCAATTTTCCAGGAACGGTCCACCGGAGTCCCGTTCACGACCGGGGGCGCCTGCTTGGCGTTGCCCGGCAGATAACCGAGCAGCCTGCGCACGGCCGCCAGGCAGCTTGCATCATCCGGATAAGCAAAATGCGCCACCCCGCTTTTTGTCGTGTGAACCTCCGCGCTGCCCAGCTCGTTTAACGTGATCGTCTCGCCCGTGACCGTTTTTACCACCTTGGGCCCTGTGATAAACATATGGCTCGAATCCTGCACCATAAACACGTAGTCGCATATGGCAGGGGAATAGCAGGCCCCGCCTGCGCACGGCCCCATGATCACCGCAATCTGCGGGATCACTCCGGAGGCCTTTGTGTTTCTGAGGAACATTCCGGAGTATCCACTTAAGGAGCAGACTCCCTCCTCAATCCGGGCACCGCCCCCGTCGTTGATCATAATGATCGGCGCCATCATTTCCAGCGCCATATCCTGGATCGCGCAGATCTTCCCCGCGTGGGCCTCTCCCAGAGTGCCTCCGATCACGGTAAAATCCTCGGACGAAGCAAATGCCAGCCTTCCGGCGATTTTCCCGTAGCCGGTCACAACACCGTCCCCCGGAACCTTTTTCTCATCCATTCCGAAATCCGGGATGCGCGACTCGATCGCCCCGCCTATTTCCACAAACGTCCCTTCATCAAACAAAAGAGCCAGGCGTTCTCTCGCCGTCAGCTTTCCTTTACTATGCTGCTTTTCTATTTTGGCCTGACCCCCGCCCTGCATCGAGCGTTCCTTTAATTCGTAAAACTCCTGGTACTGGCTTGTATCCCACATCGTTCTTCTGCCCTCATTCACTGTAATCTTCTCTCGCTTTTTCTGTCTTTTTCCGTCTTTTACCGTTTTATGACGCATGCCGGCCGCGGCCCTTTATCCGACAGCATTCACAAGCGACCGGCGCTTTCTTATACTGTGGTTCACCGTGGTCTTGCGCCCTCTATCGCCGATAAACCTGCTACTGCCCGGTCAGCTCGTGCTGTATGCGCTGCACACCTCTGCCGTCCGGCCGATCATTCTTATTTTTCCATGCTCCAGCCATAGGACCCGGTCACACATTTCCTGTATCTGTTCCAGGCTGTGCGATACGAACAGGACAGTCGTCCCGCCGCTCATCAATTCCGTCATCCTTTTTTTACTTTTCTCCTGGAACGCTGCGTCTCCGACCGACAGGATCTCGTCTACGATCAAAATCTCCGGATTCACAACCGTTGCCACAGAAAATGCCAGACGTGCCAGCATTCCCGAAGAATAGTTGCGGATCGGAGCCTCAATAAACTCTCCCAGCTCCGAAAACGCCACAATTTCCTCATATCTGTCCCGCAGGAATTTTTCATTATAGCCCAGTATGGCGCCGTTCAGAAAAATATTTTCTCTCCCGGTCAGCTCAAAGTCAAAGCCCGACCCCAGCTCCAGCATGGGCACCACATTCCCGCGGCAGCTCACCGTTCCCTTTGTCGGTTTCAGGATCCCGGAAATCACCTTCAAAACCGTGCTTTTCCCGGCTCCGTTCCGCCCGATCAGGCCCAGTGTTTCGCCCTTTTGTACGGAAAACGATACAGCATCCAATGCCGTGAAGTCTTCAAACCTCAGCTTTCCGCGCAAGGCACACATAACAAATTCCTTTAAAGACAGAATTTTATCCGCGTTCATATGAAACTGCATCGTAACATTCGAGACCTCTATCATTGTTTTTCCCATGGGAAGCTTCCTCACAGATACAGGACGAATTTATCCTGTGTTTTCTTAAATACCCATGCGCCGGCCGCCACCATTCCCAGCGCGATCATCAAGCATTGCGCATAGACAGCCGGCTCCGGAGACAATCCTTCCAAAATGCACATACGGATATTTTTTAAAAAGTGATAGAGCGGATTGAATACCAGAATAAATCTGAAAGTATCCGGCAAAATTCTTTCGGGATAAAAAATCGGTGTTGCATAACACCACATCATGGTAAATACATTCCACAGAAACTGGGTATCCCGGAAAAATACCATCAGCGCCGAAAGAAGAAGCCCCAGTCCCAGGCAGAAAATAATCAAACACGCAAAAAAATAAAGTGCCAGAACCGTTGCCTTTCGAAACTGGACTCCTGTCAAAAACGACATGATCAACAGCGGAATCAGGGAAATACTTAAGTTTACTACCGAAGACATGACCCTTGTCAGCGGATAAATATATTTTGGCACATAGACCTTCGTGATCAGACTATAATTTCCCAAAATAGCCCCCAGTGCCATCCCGCAGGATTCAGAAAGAAAATTGAACGAAACCACTCCGATCAGCAGATACACCGCAAAATTCGGTACATCGTTTTTGAAGATAGTGGAAAAAACGACATATTGGACCGACATCATCAGAAGGGGATTGAGGAAGCTCCAAAACATGCCGAGAACCGAGCGCTTATATTTCACCTTAAAGTCTCTGGCAACCAGCTGCTGGATCAGAAAGTCATACTTTCTGACAGCCGCCACGGCTTCGACCACATAGCTGCGTTTTCCGACCCTGCAGCGATACCAGATCACACAAAGAGCTCCCAGTAAAACAACAAGCCCGATTCCGGCAAAGGTCCAGTAATGAAGACCCGTCCAAATATAGTCGATGCCGGTTGCCGCGAAGCAGAGTGTCCCCTCTGCCTCAGCCCCGTTGATATAAAGTCGTCCGGCTTCGAGGCGCGTCTGCGTGCTCAAAAGCGGGGCCACCGAGCTCCCCGTCTGGCCATCCGGCGAAGAAATACGCACCAAAAGCGGGGTGTTGCCCAGTCCCTCAATCGGTTCTTCTGCTATTAGAGAGGTGATCGCCCCCTCCGTAAGCTCCGCCGCCTGAAAGCTTTGGGACATCACAACGCGTCCTTCCCCTACAAGGATCAGCTCGACCATGACCGTTCCTGTATTCGGACGATAAAAATTGCCCCATTGGACATCAATCTGCTGCAGGCACTCGATTCTCGCCTCAAAATACTGTTCTACGACATTTCCAGCCGCCAGCTCGACGGTCCAGCCATCCGCCGGCGGCAGCTTTACATTGCCTCTTGAGCTGCGCAAGTGGAGCTGATCGCCGGCCAGAATATAAAAAAGTACGATCGCCACCAGATAGACCGGCACTATTACACACGTCATACGCCGAAGCAGCTCTCTCTTTTCCGAAGACAAAGTTTTCTTTTTGTTTGCCGCCCGCAATCCGCTCACCTCCTCCCAGTCTTTCTGTCTCTTTTTATCCGCCCAGCCATTCAGCCTTTCCACATCGGCCATGCATATGGTCCTGTATCCCTTGCCGAAAGGCTCTTTTCACGGCCTCGTCTTTGCACATTGCCATCCGGATATACCGCGACGCCAGGCTGAACGGATACGCTGTGCAATCCAAGAAAGAGCCGTATTTCTTTACATAATTCAGTCTGTTCCGGGTCACGTAATAGGTGGCAAACGGCGAGCCGCTTCCCCCGGCCGAACGGCCAATCTTATGCCATAGCCTGGCTTCGGGAACATATTTGATTTTGATTCCATTCATGGCAAGCCTCGTACAAAAATCCGTATCCTCGTAGTACATAAAATAGTCTTCTTCCAGAAGTCCAATTTTTTCGAATACGTCCGCTTTTATCATCATGCAGCAGCCCGTTGC
The DNA here is from genome assembly GCA_022792295.1 of Lachnospiraceae bacterium. GTDB lineage: Bacteria > Bacillota > Clostridia > Lachnospirales > Lachnospiraceae > CANQGL01. Next base: position 10,270 of record JAAWAR010000102.1, on the reverse strand, counting down.
AAAGGTGACTTCCTTCACTTTTGTGTCACCGGTATCCTTACGATTTATATTGCTGTGTTTGGCAGCTCCGGTCCTGCGGTTGATCCTCCCGCCTCCATACCAAATCGTATCCGGCTGTGTAAAGTATAAAATTTTAGGAGCACTAACCGTTTTTTCGTCACAGTACCCTTTCAAAAGCCGGATCATGTTTGGTGCCGCCACCGTATCATTATTCAGAAGGAGAACATACCCGTAACGATTGTCCAGTGCATATTGTATCCCTACATTATTTCCCGCCGAAAATCCGCCATTGCTTTCATTCCGGAACGTAATCACACCCGGATACCGCTCCCGGATGGCGGCCGTCTCATCCGCTGCGGATGCATTGTCCACAAACAGAATAGTGGTTGACTCTGCCCCCTCCGCTTCACATAGCCCTTTTATGCATGCAACAGAATCCTCTATCCCATTATAGTTAACCAGTATAACCGCGGTTCTCTCCCTGTTATCATGCATTTTCCCGGCAGTCCTTTTCCTCTGCGGTGCGTTTAAAAAAGTGCGCCAGTCTTTCACCTGCCAAAGCCGCTCCATAAAGTTCTTCGATCGCCTGCCAAGGGACAAGCGGCGCCGCTTTCCAGCTTTCCTCAAGCATGAGGGCTGCCAAGTCCTCTGCCTGCTTTTTAGGATCCGCCTTAAGAGAAAATGCCGGCACCGACACCGGAAGCGTTTCTGAAAAGATCGAAAGATCGCTGGTTATCAAAGGCTTTCCGTATGCCATTGCCTCCAGGGGCGGTACCCCGAACCCTTCCGCACGGGAAGGAAATACAAAGCAGGCACAGGAGGCCAAAAGATCATACTTCTTCTTTTCCTTCACATATCCAAGATAATGCAGCTTTGAACATTCTGCCTGGTATTGGGCCAGCATCCGGCCGATTTTTTTCTCTCGTATATTGCCGCCGAGGACAAGTGGGCGTTTTCCCCCGCCTTTCCGATACAATCGGTATGAATCCAGCAGAATGTCCGTCCCTTTACGCATTTCCAAGTTCCCGATGTACAAAAAAAAGCCGCCGTCACATACAGGCCTGCCCGGAGGCTTACGCACAATCGGATAAGAAATATAACGTTCCTTTCCCCAGATTTCCGGAAAACATTTTATGGCCTGCTTCTCCGTTTCTTTTGAATTGAATAAAAACGCATCCGCGCGGCCCGCCGACCCACGAATTCCCGACAAAAAATACAGACGGTAATACCACGAAAAATGCTCCTTCCTTGATAAAGGGAACAAATCATGAATCGTCACCACCGTTTTTCCATGATACCCCTTCAGCGAAACAGGAAGAAGATGATTGGGCTCCCAAAACAGGTCCGGCTGCCAGTGTACAAGAAATCGCCGTACAAACAAAAAATAACGATATATCTCTATACTGCGAAATACCCGGCTTCCATAGCACCAAACAGAGACTCCCATCTGTTTAAGCCCATGCATCTGGCTACTCTCAGCCACATCCGTCAGGAGTGTAATTTCAAACTCCGCCTTTTTTGCAAGCTCCTTCACGAAATCGTAAATATGAAATCCGATCCCGCTGGGGCAGCTTCCAAGCGCTCTGGCATCAATCACTATTTTCAAACTATATATTCCTTTGTTGTCAGATTTGCGTTGTATAAACGTTTTTTTACTGTGAATGCAACATTTTGGCCCAAAATGTTGCAATATTTACTTTTCTCTGTCACAGTCCCTTAAAAAATCCTTTCCTGCCTCTGGCTATTCCGCCAATAATTTGATACAATATGAAAAAATGGTGCACCGGCCCGGCTTTTCTGCGGAAGGAAAATGCTGATCCGTTTACCTGTCAGCCTATTTTCACCGACTCCGCATACAGACATGCCCTCAAACTTATCGCCGCCGTTTACCCCCATTTCAAACAGCCACACCAGATCAACGGCGTTTATAATTGACTCAGCCATACCGCACTCGAATACACACACTTACATACAAGAAAACGGAGGAAACCGCCATGTCATTTCAAATGCCCGAATATCAGCATCCTGACTTTTCGCTCCCACAGTTTATAAATGCCCCGGACGCCGCCTGGGCCAGGGCCGAGGTGGACGGAGTCGCACCTGAGAATTACCACAGCACCTCCATGTACCCGGAATATTTTAAAATTGACGGGAAATGGCTACTGGCTGAGGAAAGCCGGATGGATGCAAGCGTTGTCATTCGTTCGGACGGACAGCTTTCCGTCTTAGAAAACCGCCGTTTAAAGGCCGGAGACCGCGTGATTCTCGGCCGTAGCGAACAATGCGAAGAAGGAATTTATGTACACTGTACCGGCTTTCTTTCCAGTGAAAATGCCCTCGCGGACCGCTTCGTCTTTCGGCAGGGCCGGAGCCGTGAAACCTCTTATGCCCGCGATTATGACCGGCTGTTTGAGCTCTTGCAGTACGAAAAGGAGCATGGAAATATCCTTTGGGTCCTGGGGCCCGCTCTCGCCTTTGACTACGACGCCCGGAATGCCATGCAGTCCCTTATCGAAAACGGGTTTGCACATGGCCTTCTGGCAGGCAATGCCCTTGCAACGCATGATCTGGAAGCGGCTTTTCTGCACACAGCCCTGGGGCAGGATATCTACACACAAATTTCCATGCCCGGCGGCCACTACAATCATCTCGACGTATTAAATAAGGTAAGAAGAAGCGGTTCTATCGCCCGCTTCATCAAAGAGTATCAGATTGACAACGGCATCTTGTACGGCTGTGTGAAAAAGGAGATTCCTTTCGTCCTCGCCGGCTCTATCCGTGACGACGGTCCTATGCCAGAGGTCATCGGAGATGTCTATGAGGCGCAGACTTCCATGCGCGCCCTGGTAAAAAATGCCACCTGTGTGATCTGCCTGGCTACGATGCTTCACACGATTGCCGTCGGAAACATGACTCCCTCTTTTCGCGTGATGCCGGATGGACAAATCCGGCCCCTCTATCTTTACACAGTGGACGCCGACGAATTCGTTGTCAATAAGCTTTTAGACCGCGGCAGCCTGGCCGCCACGACCATCGTGACCAACGTACAAGACTTCATCGCCATCGTCGCCAAAGGACTCGGCATCATGAAATAACCAAGGAGGAGCCATGACTGAAGAATTCTCGATCCACGAACTCTCCCTGCGTTTTCCCCATGATAGGGAAATGCTCATCCGTTTCCTCGCAGAGCATCATCTTGCCTACGAGGAGGACATTGAAGCCGCCTTCGGCGTTTTTGATTCCGAAGAAAAGCTCGTCGGATGTGGCTGCTGCGCCAAAAAGCTTTTGAAATGTTTTGCCGTAGACGAATCGCTTCGCGGGCAGAACGCCCTCGGAAGCCTTGTTTCCCGACTGGTTGAAAACCGGTTTGCGGCAGGCTTTTACGATCTGTTTGTGATCACACGGCCCAAAAACGAGGCTCTGTTTACGTCCTGTGGATTCTACACACTCGCAGGGACGGCCGAAGTTCTAATGCTGGAAAATAGAAGGGATGGACTGACGCGATTCTATTCCGGCCTGGCAGACGGCAAGCCTGTGCAAAAACCAGGCGTTTTTTCGCAGGCGCCTGACAGCTTCCTCCACGAACCATCCGCCGGCTGCAAGCCCGCGCCTGATTCCGAACAGGCCGCCAAGACGCCCGTCGGCGCGATCGTCATGAACTGCAATCCTTTCACAAAAGGGCATCTGGCATTAATCACCTATGCCGCGGCCCGGTGCAGGCTGCTGTATATTTTCGTCGTCGAGGAGGATCGTTCACAGTTTCCTTTTCACGTACGCCTTGCACTTGTAAAGGAAGGAACGTCTCATCTTCCGAATGTCTTTGTCTGCCCCTCCGGCCCCTATATGATTTCGTCGGCCACCTTCCCGACCTACTTTTTAAAAGAAGGCGAGGATGCCGCCAAAATCCAGAGCGAACTGGATATTACACTGTTTGCTTCGCGGATTGCTCCGCTTTTTAAAATCACCCAGCGCTTTGCCGGCGAGGAACCGTTTGATCCTGTTACCAGGAGCTATAACGACGCCATGGAACGGATTTTGCCCGACTATGGTATTTCCTTTACCAAAATCGACCGCATTTCCTCCGATGGTCCGGGCAAAGCATCCACGCCCATCAGTGCTTCCCGCGTCCGTAGGCTGCTCGCTGAAGGCGGCGTAACCGATGAGGTGCTCTCTCTTGTCCCGCCGTGTACGGCAGCATATTTAAAGGAATCGTATCAAGAATCGTAAGAGGTACTCATATGTTCTTAGAACAGATGATAGACGGGCCCTTCGTCTCCCTGCCGGAGATCTTAGACGCCCGAAGCGAACGGGCTGCACGGCAAAAGGAGCTTTTGGCACTGGAAAACGGCTCCTGTTCCCTGATCAGCTTCTCTCTCAATATAGCCGGGCCGGTTAAAAGCTTTCCCCTGGCACTTGCCGCTTTTGACGAGGGTCTGCGCGAAATACGCAGACGTCTTTTGGCAGAAGCGCCGCTCCATTTTGAAGAAAGCCGAAAAAAAACAGGCCCTCAGGCCTTTTTTCTGCTACGAAAGGAGCCGGAAGCCGTTAAACGAGTTATGACCGACCTCGAAGAAAGCCATCCGCTCGGACGTCTGTTTGACATTGACGTCCTGGGAAGTGACGGCCTTTCTTTATCGCGAAGGCAGTTTGGGCTTCCCCCGCGTACCTGCCTGGTCTGCGGGAAGGAGGCCAAGGGCTGCGCCAGAAGCCAGGCGCATTCTATGGAAATGGTTCTGTGGTGCACGGTACGGCTGCTCGACGATTTTTTTCGCGGCCGCGCCGCCGATGCCGTCGCATCCTGTGCGGTCCGCGCGCTGCTCTACGAGGTTTCTGCGACCCCAAAGCCCGGTCTCGTTGACCGGAATAACTCCGGTTCCCACCGTGACATGAATTTTTTTACCTTTTTAGACAGCAGCGCCGCACTGATCCCATGGTTTCGGGATTTTTACTGCCTGGGCTGGGAGTATGCGCATGAAACAGAGCTGCAGCTTTTTGGCCGTCTGCGCCATGCCGGCCTCCTTGCCGAACGAAATATGCTCTCGGCCACGCAAAATGTCAATACCCATAAAGGCCTGATCTTTTCGTTCGCGGTTCTTTGCGGCGCTCTCGGAAAGCTGCACGCCTCTGCGAGTGACCCGGCCCCGGCCGACACGGTAATCCAGGTCTGCCAAAGCCTGGGTGTATGCGCACTCAAAGACCTTACTCACCAAACGAACTCCAAGACCGCAGACGCATCCCCCCTTACGGCAGGTCAACGGCTCTATACCCTTTACGGCCTGTACGGCGCCCGCGGAGAAGCCGCCGCAGGTTTTCCGTCTGCCCTGCACATCGGACTCCCGGCCTTAAAATCCTGGCTCTCCCGGGGATTTTCTTTAAATGATTCCGCGGTCTTTTCTCTGCTCACGCTTCTTGGTGCAGTCGATGATACCAACATGCTTCACCGCGGCGGCAGAGAACTTGCCGCCGAAAGCAAGAAAGAGGCTCGCAGGCTTTTAGAGACGGCCTCTGCAGGAGAAGATCTCAAAAAAAAGCTGACAGCCCTGGATGAAGCGTATATCCGCCGGAATTTAAGCCCCGGCGGCTGCGCTGACCTTCTGGCAGTCAGCCTGATGCTCTATTTTCTCGAAGACTGTGGGCTCATAACGCCTGCATGATCCATGTATCTCATCCTATTTCCGCCAGGCGGCGGCGGAATGCCGCCACTTTCTCTGTCACGGAATCAGCGCCGAATATCCCGAAGGCTGCCGCAATCCCGGCCGCCCCCAGGCGAAGCGGGCGGATGCAGTTTTCTGGCGTCAGTCCGCCGATTGCCACATTCGGGATCGGTGTGGCTTCCAGGATTTTAAGATACGTCTCCTCGGACAGCAAACGTGCGTCCTCCTTCGTTGCCGTTTCGTACCACGCTCCGCTCCCGATGTAATCCGCCCCGCCTTCAAACGCCCGGCGTGCCTGCTCGGCGGTCCTGGCTGTGGCTCCGATTAGGAAATTCGGCCGTCCCATCATACAGACAATCCGTTTCGCCTCCTGCACCGGCAGATCCGACTGTCCCAAATGGACGCCATCCGCACCGCTCGCCAGGGCAATATCCAGCCGGTCATTCACGAGAAACAGCGTACCTGTCTTATCCGTCTGCTCACGTAGCCAGCGTGCATCCTCTAGGTATTTCGCCGCAGTCTGCCCCTTTTCCCGGAGCTGTATCATGTCCACGCCTGCCGCCAACGCCTCAAGAATCCCCTCGTCACCCATTTTACGGTCAGCAATCGCATATAAAATCCCACGTTTTAGCATGATTTCACTTTCCCTCCCTTATGTGCGTTTCCAGATACCGTCCACATGCCGCCTCGTCAAGACAGCCAAGCGCGTCAAGGAAAGCTGTCTTGCCGGTTCCGTAGCCTGCCATCCCCGGCTGCCTCTCTTTACAAAACGAGACAATACCAACAGCCCCAGCCGCTGCCAGTGCAAGCCGTTCCGCCTCCAGCATGGCCTTTTCGCCCATTTGCAGCACAGAAACCTTATCGTCCTTCCTTCTTTTTTCCTCTCCACGTACTGCCGCCAAGAGCGTCCCCATGACGGCTCCGGCCACGCAGCCAGTTCCCACGAGCGTCTGCTCCCCTTCTTTCTTCCCTTCCACCAGAATCCGACGCAGAAAACCGCTCGCCGGATCGATCCACAAAATCCGGTCTATCTTCCCGGTCTGGGCCACAACCAGCAGGCGCCCAGACGCGGACGCGTGTCTCAAAAAAGCCTCCACGGCACTTTCATTCTCATATTCTTCCAGGCTGTCCACGCCTTCATGGGTTAACCCCTCTGCAAACAGCGCGGCAAGCTCTGCACCGTTGCCCTTCACAACACCCGGCCAGGGAATCGCAAGAAGGTGCTTTGCCAGTTCTCTCCGGTACACGCTGGCCCCGGCGCCCACCGGATCAAACATGGTATAAAGGCCTGCATCTTTTGCGGTCTCCAGCGCAAGAGCGCACGCCAGCCCTTTCTCTTTCCCGGGCTGTCCCATATTTACGGCCAGCCCTTTTGCATGACTGACGATCTCCGGCATTTCCTCCGGTGCAAGTGCCATGAGCGGCCGCCCACCGACGGCCGCGATCGCATCCGCGCAGAAAGCCGCCGTTACCTGGTTCGGGAGCATATGAATCAGCGGGCGCTCCCTCCTGACGGCACGAAGCATGGAAAGAATCGTTTCCGCCCACATATTCAAACGATCCCTCCCATCTCCTGTATGGCAAAACAATGATTTAGCGGCCCGTTTCCGCCTCCAAGGCCCGGCGCCTTTTGCAGGGCCTTTGTTAAGTAACGTTTCGCCAGCCAAATGGCCTCCTCGAGTTCCCGGCCGGTTGCCAGACCGCAGGCGATTGCAGAAGAAAGTGTACAGCCCGTTCCATGCGACCCATGCGTCACGATCCGTTTTCCCTTAAACCAGTGAATTTTCCCGCGTACAGCTAAGCAGTCATCGGCCCCGCCCGTTTTATGGCCTCCCTTTAAGAGCACGGCGGTTTTGTAGCGGCTTGAGAGTGCAAGTGCCGCATACTCCATATCCGCGGGACTTTTAGGCACCGGGCCTCCTGTTTTCTTAAGAAGCTCCGCTGCCTCCGGTATATTGGGTGTGAAAAGTGCCGCCTGCCTGAATATGTCCGCCTCGGCGGCTGCGATCCCGTCTTCATCCATAAGCCGGCAGCCGCTTGTCGATTGCATGACCGGATCGATGACCACAAACGGCGGTCTGTATTTCCCCAACACCTCTGACACGACCTGCACCGCTCTCTGTGAGGGCAGAAGCCCGATCTTTACCGCTTCCGGCGAAATATCGGTGAAAACGGCTTCTAGCTGGTCTCGCAGCATAGCTTCAGAGGTCTCGCTGACCGCATAAATCCCTTTTGTATTCTGTGCCGTGAGTGCCGTAACCACGCTCATCCCATACATGCCGTACGCCGTGATTGTCTTTAAATCTGCCTGTATGCCGGCCCCGCCTGAGCAGTCAGAGCCGGCGATCGTAAGCACTGTCCTCATGACCGGCTTAGAACCCCCTTTAAATAGGAAAGTGCATGGCTTTTTTCCAACGCGCACACAAGAAGCGCCGCGAGCGCAGTCCCGCACGCCGTGCTCATGAAAAACGGCATTACATATGTAAAAACGGCTGCCTCCTTCCCCATGACGAGCGTCGCCACCGGAAAACAGAGAACTCCTCCGATCACACCGGTGCCGACCACTTCCGCGATGTAGGTCGGCAGGAGTCTGCCCGTTTTTTGATACAGGACTCCGCAGCAAAACGCTCCCACCATGCTGCCCGGAAATGCCAGAAGGCTCCCCGTACCCATTAAATTTCGAATGAGCGACGTGCAGAATGCCGCCATTACCCCATAGCCGGGCCCCAAAAACACTGCGCATATCACATTCACCATATGCTGAATTGGATAGCACTTTGAGACCCCGATCGGGATCGAAAATGCCGACATCGCCGTCGCAAGTGCCGCAAGCATAGCCGCTGCCGCTGTTTTTCTGACTGAAAGCTTCATGAAACCCACTCCCTCCTGTTCATCATTCGTCAAAAATATTTACGATCTCCCCGTCTAAAATCCGGTTCATGTTTTTTACCGCACAGAAATTCCCGCACATGGAACAGGTATCCTCCTTCTTTGGGCTTGCCGAACTACGGTAGCGTCTCGCCTTTTCAGGGTCGAGCGAGAGCGCAAACATCTTTTCCCAATCCAGTTTTTTTCTTGCAAGACTCATCGCATTGTCCCAGTCCATGGCCCCCGGAATCCCCTTCGCGATGTCGGCCGCATGCGCCGCAATCCGCGAGGCGATGATTCCCTCCTTTACGTCCTCCAGGTCCGGAAGCCTTAAGTGTTCCGCCGGTGTCACATAGCAAAGGAACGACGCGCCGTATGCCGCGGCCATGGCGCCTCCGATCGCCGCCGTGATATGGTCATAGCCGGGCGCAATATCCGTGACAAGCGGCCCGAGTACATAAAACGGAGCGCCTTTGCACAGCTCTTTCTGGATCCGCATGTTGGCCTCGATCTGATCCAGAGGCATATGGCCCGGTCCCTCAATCAATACCTGCACATCCCTTTCCCAGGCTCGCTTTGTCAGCTCGCCAAGCGTCACTAACTCCTCAATCTGGGAAATGTCGCCCGCGTCCTTTAAACAGCCCGGCCGGCAGGCGTCGCCAAGGCTGATCGTCACATCATATTCCCGGCAGATGGAGAGGATCTCATCGTAATGCTCGTAAAACGGATTTTCTTTTCCCGTCATCTCCATCCAGGCAAATATGATGGAGCCGCCGCGGGAGACAATATTCATCAGCCGTCCGTTTTTCTTGAATCGCCCGGCCGTGCTCCGGTTGATGCCGCAGTGGAGTGTCAAAAAATCGACTCCGTCCTCCGCGTGCATGCGGACAATGTCCAGCCATTCCTGGGGCCTGATCTCCTTTAGAGCCTTGTGGTAATAGACGACCGCATCATAGATCGGCACGGTCCCGATGATCGCCGGGCATTCCTTTGTCAGCCGCCTGCGAAACACTCTCGTGTCTCCAAAGGAGCTTAGATCCATGATGGATTCCACCCCCAGCCTGACTGCGCTGTCCACCTTTGCCATTTCCAGATCCAGATCCTTGCAGTCCCGGGAGGTACCGAGATTTACATTGATCTTCGTTTGCAGCATTGAACCGATTCCGTTGGGGTCGATCGAGGTATGCAGCCGGTTGCACGGGATCACGGCCTGCCCCTTCTCCACCAGTGCGCGGATCTCCTCTGGTGTCCTCCGTTCTTTTTTTGCCACAAGCTCCATCTCCTTTGTGACGATCCCCTGTCTTGCCGCATCCATCTGCGTTGTGTAGCCCATGTCCGTCTCCTTTCTCCCTGCCAGAGCGTATTTCAAATACGCTTTAAAACAAAAAGGAACTTACCCTCTCAGATAAGCTCCCAGTATTGCTTCACAAGTTTCCTACGCCGGCATTATCCGTATCAGGTTCTACAGGTCGGAATCGTTCCTTCATTCCCTCTCAGCCTGCCGCGGCAAGCTCCCTTTGCTTTCATATGCAGTTTTTATTATATGAAAATCAGTATAGCAGATTTTTACAAAAAAGCAAGCTTTTTCATTCTTCCTTATTCTCATTCTTGTAGGATTACAATACATGTGTTACAACTGAATATTTAAAAAGCAGAGATACTTCCTTTGTGTTATAGTTTAGTCACCACAACAAAACAAACAAAAAGGAGTTCTCTGCTATGGCTACTATAACACAGGTTATGAGGTT
>JAAWAR010000101.1 GCA_022792295.1 Lachnospiraceae bacterium | reverse complement strand
ATATCCGCCGTGATGCTAATGATACCTTTAAGAAGATGGAAAAGAACGACGAGATCTCCGAGGACGATTTAAAGGATGCAACGGACAAGATGCAGAAGATAACCGACAAAGCGATCGATAAGATCGATAAGGCAATCGAAAATAAAACAAAGGAAATTCTTACGGTATAGAAGGATTGGATCAAGTACTCTCGAAGGCGCAAGCTTCGGGAGTACCGTTTTGAGGAGAGAGTCTATGGAAGAAACGTTACGGATCCCTGCCCATGTGGCACTGATTTTGGATGGAAACGGGCGCTGGGCGAAAAAGCGCGGCCTTCCCAGGCAGATGGGACATAAAAAGGGCTGTGAGACGCTCGAACAGATCGTAGAGGACGCGGCAAAGCTCGGAATCAAATATCTGACGGTATATGGCTTTTCCACGGAAAACTGGTCGCGGCCCGGGGACGAAGTAGGTGCTTTGATGCAGCTATTTCGCTACTATGCCAAGCGGCTTTTGAAGGTAGCTGCAGAGCATGGCATCCGTGTGCGTATGATCGGCGAGAGGAGCCGTTTTGCGCCGGATCTTGTGGAGGCCATCAACCGGCTTGAGGAGGAGACGAAAGGCAATACAAACCTAAATTTCGTGATCGCGGTCAACTATGGCGGCCGTGACGAAATCACGCGGGCTGTCAGGCGGGTCATGGATGACTATATAGCCGGGAAAATGAAAAGAGAAGACATGACAGAGCAGGTGTTTGCCTCTTATCTGGATACGGCGGGACTGCCGGATCCGGACCTTTTGATCCGCACCAGCGGAGAGCTCCGGCTTTCCAACTATCTGCTATGGCAGCTCGCCTACACGGAACTCTATGTGACGGACTGTCTGTGGCCCGATTTTAATCGTGAGGAGCTGATTACGGCGATCCGGCAGTATGGCCGCAGGGAACGACGATTCGGCGGCACAGAGGCGAAGGCGGATCCGGGTCCGCAAGAGTAAGGGGGCGGTTTCATGTTTACTACCAGGCTTATAAGCGGGATCCTTCTGGTTCTGGCGGCGGTTTTTTTGCTTTATCAGGGCGGCATTTGCCTGTTTGCGGCTTCTTTGGCGATCTCCGTGACCGGACTCTATGAGCTCTACCGTGTTATGAAGGTCGAACGGGCATTGCCGGGGCTTTTGGGCTATCTAGCCGTGATTTCTTATTATGTTTTTTTGTGGATCGGGTATGAGGAGCTTGTGAGTTTTCTTGCAATCGCGGCACTTATGCTTTTGATGACCGTGTATGTCGTCACATTCCCCTGTTTCGGGACAGAACAGATTACGGTGGCGTTTTTCGGGATTTTTTATGTGGGCCTTATGTTTTCATACCTTTATCAGGTACGGGCGATGCCGGATGGGAAGTATCTGGTCTGGCTCATTGTCTTAAGCTCCTGGGGCTGTGACACCTGCGCATACTGTGTGGGAATCCTGTTCGGAAAGCATAAGCTTGCGCCAAAGCTGAGTCCCCAAAAGACCATCGAGGGTGCGGTCGGCGGTGTTTTGGGCGCGGCGCTTCTCGGCGGCCTTTGCGGCGCATATTTTAAGCACAGCATGGTCGATGTGATGCGGCCGGAGATTATCAGTGCGGCCGCGTGTGCGATCGCAGCCGTGATCTCGCAGATCGGGGATCTGGCGGCTTCGGCGATCAAACGGAATCACGGCGTCAAAGACTACGGGCATCTGATCCCGGGCCATGGGGGGATCCTGGACCGGTTTGACAGCATGATCTTTACCGCCCCGGCAATCTATTTTGCGGTGCGGTTTCTGGCCCTTATGTAAAACCGGCCTGCGCTCATCGGACGCCGGTGGGCGGCGGCGCTGCCGGGGAAAGGACGGACATATGAAAAGGATTGCAATCTTGGGCTCCACGGGCTCGATTGGTACACAGACGCTTGAGGTAGTCCGTGCAAACGGTGATATAGAAGTCTTTGCGATTGCTGCAGGGAGCCGGATTGATGCGCTGGAGGCACAGATCCGGGAGTTTTCTCCAAAGCTCTGCGGAGTCTGGGATGAGAAGAAGGCGGCTGAATTAAGGCTTCGTACAGCGGATACAAATACGAGGGTTGTAAGCGGCATGGGGGGACTTTTAGAGATCGCTTCGGAGGACGGCTATGAGATCCTTGTGACGGCAGTTGTCGGTATGATCGGCATCCGGCCGACGCTTGCGGCCATTGAGACCGGGAAGGACATTGCGCTTGCAAATAAGGAAACGCTTGTGACGGCAGGACATTTAATCATGCCGCTTATAAAGGAGCGGGGCGTGCGCCTGCTACCGGTGGACAGTGAGCACAGCGCAATTTTTCAGTGCTTAAACGGTGAACATGGGAATAAAATAGAAAAGATTCTTCTGACTGCCTCCGGCGGGCCGTTTCGCGGCCGTACCAGAGAGGGGATGGAGCATGTGACTGTGGAAGATGCTCTGTGCCATCCAAACTGGGCAATGGGCAAAAAAATTACAATCGACAGTTCCACGATGGTCAATAAGGGGCTCGAGGTCATGGAGGCGCATTGGCTGTTTGATGTGGCGATCGACGATGTGCAGGTCGTGATCCAGCCAAAAAGCGTGATCCATTCCATGGTGCAGTTTGCGGATGGTGCTGTCATGGCGCAGCTTGGCACACCAGATATGAAGCTGCCGATCCAGTACGCGCTTTATTATCCCGAACGTCGGCCGATGGCGGGCGGGCGGCTGGATTTCTGGACGCTTGGACAGATTGTGTTTGAGAAGCCGGATTATGAGAATTTTAAAGGACTTTCCTTGGCGCGCGAGGCCGGAAAGAGGGGGGGCTCTCTGCCGGTGGTCTTCAACGCGGCCAACGAGCGGGCGGTTTTGAAGTTTTTGAACCGGGAAATCCCATATCTGGCAATTTGTGATATAATTGAGGCAGCTATGGGGCATCATAAGATTATTCCGCATCCGTCGCTTGATGAAATCCTGGCGGCTGAGGCGGAGACGTATGCGTTTATAGATAGAGTATTAGAATCATGAAGGAAAGCAGGTGGAGGTTCGTTTGATTGCGTCACTTTTGGTTCTCAGTGTGATTATCCTGTTCCATGAGTTCGGCCATTTCCTGTTTGCAAGGCTCAATGGAGTGGCCGTTTTGGAGTTTTCCCTTGGTTTCGGCCCGAGGCTTGTAAGCTTTGTCAGCAAAAAAAGCGGGACGCGCTACTCGATCAAGTGCATCCCGTTCGGCGGTTCCTGCGCAATGAAGGGCGAGGAAGCCGTGGATGAGGATGAGAAGGAAAGCAGGCCGGAGGAGGACTCCTTTTTTGCAAAATCTCCGCTGGCACGGATCTCGATTATTGCGGCAGGGCCCGTGTTTAACTTTATCCTAGCGTTTGTTTTTTCCCTGTTTATTATCGCGTGGGCTGGGTACGATCCGCCGAAGCTTCTGAGCGTGTCCGAGGGGTATCCTGCAGAGGCGGCAGGACTTATGGCAGGTGACGTGATTACGAAAATTGACGGGAGGAACGTCACATTCGCACGCGACATCCAGCTTGCCATGATGCAGAATACGGGGCAGCCGGTCCGGCTTACGTATAAGCGCTGGCTGGAGGAGTCAAAGACGTGGGAGGAGCAGAGTGTGCTCCTGAAGCCGAAATATTCGGCAGACGATAAGAGCTATTACATCGGCATTCGATGGAGCTCGGGACGAATCGGCGCGGAAAACGTCGGCCGGCTCCTATTATACGGTGTCTGTGAAGTGAAAACGCAGATCCGCATGGTGGTGGATTCTCTAAAACTTCTGGTATCCGGACAGGTAGGAACGGATGAAATAGCCGGTCCGGTCCGTATCGTGACGATTATTGACGAAACCGTGGAGGAAAACAGACAGTACGGTTTTATGACGGTATTCATGAATCTGCTCAATCTGATGGTCATGTTTTCGGCGAATCTGGGGGTACTGAATCTGCTTCCGTTTCCGGCTCTGGACGGCGGGCGTCTGGCATTTTTGCTCTGGGAGCTTTTGACGAGGAGGCCGGTGAATGCAAAGCTGGAAAATGCCGTTAATCTGGCCGGCATGGCGCTTCTTATGACGTTTATGGTGTTTGTGGTATTCAACGATCTGCGGTATCTGTTTTAGAGGAGGAGAGATATGCTTCGCGACCGAACAAAGGAGATTCAGATTGGAAACAGGAAGATCGGCGGCGGAAATCCGATCCTGATTCAGTCTATGTGCAATACGAAGACGGAGGACACAGAGGCTACCGTAGCGCAGATCCTTGAGCTGGAGGCTGCCGGCTGTGATATAATCCGTGTAGCTGTTCCGACTATGGAGGCCGCCGTGGCGCTCCAGGAGATAAAAAAAAGAATCCACATCCCGCTCGTGGCGGATATTCATTTTGACTATCGGCTGGCGATTGCTGCTATGGAGAACGGAGCCGATAAGATTCGGATTAACCCGGGGAATATCGGTGCAGGGGAACGTGTCGAGGCAGTCGTGAAGACGGCGAAACGCTGCGGCATTCCAATTCGAGTCGGTGTCAACAGTGGCTCTCTGGAGAAGCCGTTTCTTGAAAAATACGGCGGTGTGACGGCTGAGGCACTCGTAGAGAGCGCAATGCGCGAGATCTCCGTCATCGAGTCGTTCGGCTATGACAATCTGGTTGTGAGCATCAAGTCATCGGATGTGATGATGTGTGTAAAGGCTCATGAATGTTTGGCAAAGGAGTGCCGCTATCCGCTTCATGTGGGCATCACGGAGGCGGGGACCCTGCTATCCGGCAATGTAAAATCCGCGGTGGGTCTCGGCATTATTCTATATAAGGGAATCGGCGATACGATCCGCGTCTCTTTGACCGGAGATCCCGTCGAGGAGGTAAAGAGCGCAAAGCTGATCTTAAAGGCGCTGAAGCTTCGAAAGAGCGGCATTGAGGTCGTGTCCTGTCCGACGTGCGGGCGCACACAGATTGATTTGATCGGGCTTGCAAACCAGGTGGAGAGTATGGTGTCAGAGTTTGATCTGGATCTTAAGGTGGCAGTTATGGGCTGCGTTGTCAATGGCCCAGGAGAGGCGAGGGAGGCTGATCTCGGAATCGCAGGCGGTATCGGCGAGGGCCTTTTAATTAAAAAAGGCCAGATCGTGAAAAAGCTGCCAGAGAAGGAGCTGCTGCCGGCGCTCAAAGCAGAGCTTTTGGCACTCCAGACGGCCGAAAGGGAAGGATAGAGAGCATGCAGAAACCGTTTCTGGACGTATTTCCGGGCTTACATATTGCGGAGGAGCTAAAGGAGCTTTTGAAGCTTGTCATGGTGGACCGCATCACCATGCCAAAGGACAGAAGCTCCTTACGCATTTATATCGTAAGTCCCCGGCTAATTCATAAAAAAAATGTCTATGCATTGGAGGAAGGGATTGGAAAGCAGCTCTTTCCGGGACGGCAGATTGCAGTCAAAATCCAGGAGACTTACCGGCTTTCCGCCCAGTATACGCCAAAGAAGCTGTTTGAGCTGTATAAAGACAGCATCCTTTTAGAATTTAAGCAGTTTGGCATGGCAGAATATAATCTTTTACGGCGCGCGAAGTTTGAATTTCCCGACGAGAGCCTGCTCCGGCTGACCGTGGAGGACAACCTGATATACAGAGAGAAGGCAAAGGAGACCGGGCGCATTCTGGAAAAGATTTTCAACGAGCGCTGCGGGCTTCCCGCCGAGGTGCGCTTTGTGTATGAAAAAAAGGAGAAGCGCGAGCCGGAGCCGGAGGTATTCGTAACGCCGGTGCTGAAAGCGTCCGGCGGGGACACTGCGAATGGACTTGGCGAACACGCCTTCGGTCTGGGAGCCCCGTTTGAGAGCGCATTTGAGAAAGAGGCATCTGGGAGGGAAACCTTGTCAGGCAGCGTGTTTGCTGGAGTTTTTTCCGAAAACGGAGGTACATCCGGAGACGCACTGGGGGAGAGTGCGGCGATCGGGACGTCTATGTCGGGGCAGGGTATATCGGGTGACAGTCGGACTAGGAAAGAGGCCTTGGCTGGGCAGTCTGGCAGCGGGCGGCAGAACGGCCGGAAAGCTGCCAAAGGAGAGCCAGGCGGTGCAAAAGCGGCGGCAAAGAAGTCTGATGCGGCCGGAGACTTTACGAAAAAGGCGTTTGGCTCCCCTGCAAACGGCAAAAACGGCTTTAAATCTCAGGGAAGTGGGTTTAAGGCACGGGGCGACGGGCGTATGCCCTATCGCAGATCGGAGAATCCCGATGTACTGTTCGGCCGTGATTTTGACAGCGAAAGTACGGAAATTCATGAGATTATGGGTGCGGTCGGTGAGGTGACGATCCGTGGGAAGGTGATCCGCTCGGAGCTGAGGGAACTGCGGAGCGGAAAGAAGCTTCTCATCTTTGATCTGACGGATTTCACAGACAGTATTACGGTCAAAATGTTTTTGCGGGAGGATCAGGAAACAGACGCAGCCGCGGCCGCAAAGCTCGGCAACTTTATCCGGCTGAAGGGGATTGCGACTATCGACCGGTTTGACGGAGAGCTGACCATCGGCTCGATAAGCGGGATTAAACGGTGCGAGGATTTTACAGTGAGCCGTACAGACAATGCCCCAGTGAAGCGGGTCGAGCTGCACTGTCATACAAAGATGAGCGATATGGACGGCGTGTCAGAGGTTAAGGACATTGTAAAGCGTGCAAAAAAATGGGGGATGCCGGCACTTGCAGTCACGGATCACGGCTGTGTACAGGCATTTCCGGATGCGAATCATGCACTTGACAAGGGGGATGCGTTTAAGGTCATCTATGGCGTCGAGGGGTATCTGGTGGACGACATGAAGGAGATTGTCGAAAACTCGAAAAACCAGAGCCTGGATGGGGCATTTGTTGTTTTCGACATTGAGACGACCGGTTTTTCCCCGACGAAGAACAAAATCATCGAGATCGGTGCGGTACGCGTTGAGAACGGAAAGATTGCTGCACGGATGGATGCGTTTGTGAACCCCGATGTGCCGATCCCGTTTGAGATCGAGCGGCTTACAGGTATCAACGACGCGATGGTCATGGATGCACCGCACATTGAGACAGTATTGCCGCAGTTCTTGGAGTTTGCAAAAGATGCGGCTCTGGTGGCGCACAATGCCTCGTTTGACGTGAGCTTCATCAGCCACAACGCAGAGCTGCTGAATCTGCCGTTTTCTCCGACGGTTCTCGACACGGTGGCGTTGGCCCGTGTCCTTTTGCCGAATTTAAACCGTTACAAGCTTGATACGGTGGCAAAGGCTTTGAGTGTCTCGTTGGAAAACCATCACCGGGCCGTGGATGACGCCGAGGCCACGGCAGGCATTTTCTTAAAGTTTGTGGAAATGCTGAAACGGCAGCATGCTATCCAGACGCTTGACGGACTGGAAATCTTCCATAAGGCGGAGGATGCAGCGGTCATGAAGCTGCCTACATACCATGTGATCATTCTTGCAAAGAATGATCTGGGACGGGTCAATCTGTACCGGCTTGTATCGTGGTCGCATGTACGTTTTTTTGCGAGGCGGCCGCGAATCCCCAAGAGCCTGCTGAACGAATACCGGGAGGGCCTTATCATCGGTTCGGCCTGCGAGGCGGGGGAGCTTTATCAGGCCATCCTGCGGGGCGGGAGCGACGCAGAGCTTGCGAGGCTCGTACGCTTTTATGATTATCTGGAGATCCAGCCGAACGGCAACAACAGTTTCATGCTGCGCGACGACAAAAGCACGGTTAAGACCGTAAAAGACTTAGAAGACATCAACCGAAGGATTGTTGCATTAGGCGAGCAGTTTGGAAAGCCGGTCTGTGCCACCTGTGACGTGCATTTTTTAGATCCAGAGGATGAGGTGTACCGTCGGATCCTCATGGCCGGGCAAGGATTTAAGGACAGCGACGAGCAGGCGCCCCTGTATCTGCGCACGACGGAGGAGATGTTATCTGAATTTGAATATCTTGGCAGTGATCTTGCCTACGAGGTTGTTGTCACGAATACAAGAAAGATCGCAGACATGTGTGAGCCCATCGCACCGGTGCGGCCGGATAAGTGTCCGCCGGTAATTGAGGACTCTGACGCGACGCTAAGGAAAATCTGTTATGACAGAGCACACGAGATGTATGGGGAGGAGCTTCCAAAGATCGTCACGGAACGTCTGGAACGCGAATTGACCTCAATCATCTCCAACGGTTTTGCGGTTATGTATATCATTGCCCAAAAGCTGGTATGGAAATCGAATGAGGACGGATATTTGGTCGGTTCGCGCGGGTCGGTCGGTTCGTCGTTTGTGGCGACTATGGCCGGAATTACGGAGGTGAATCCGTTAAGCCCGCATTATTATTGTACGGCCTGCCATTATTATGACTTTGACTCGGAGGAAGTAAAAAAATACTCCGGAATGGCGGGCTGTGACATGCCGGATAAGTCCTGCCCGATCTGCGGTCAGCCGCTTAAAAAGGATGGTTTTGACATTCCTTTTGAGACGTTTTTGGGATTCAAGGGGGATAAGGAACCGGATATTGATCTGAATTTCTCCGGTGAATACCAGAGCCGGGCTCATGACTATACAGAGGTCATTTTCGGAAAGGGACAGACCTTCCGGGCCGGTACGATCGGTACGCTGGCCGATAAGACGGCATACGGCTTTGTAAAGAACTATTTTGAGGAGCATGGAGAGCGGAAGCGCAACTGTGAGATCAACCGCATCGTCCAGGGCTGTGTCGGGGTCAGACGGACCACGGGGCAGCATCCGGGAGGCATCGTTGTCCTGCCGCTTGGAGAGATGATCTATTCTTTTACGCCGGTGCAGCATCCGGCGAATGACATGGCGACGAAGACGATTACAACCCATTTTGACTATCATTCCATTGATCACAACCTCTTAAAACTGGATATTCTGGGACATGATGACCCGACCATGATTCGCATGCTGCAGGATTTAATCGGGCTGGACCCGGTGAAGGACATTCCGCTGGATTCGAAGGAGGTCATGAGTCTGTTCCAGAATACGACGGCACTTGGGATTACGCCGGAAGACATCGGGGGATGTAAGCTTGGGGCGCTCGGCGTGCCGGAGTTCGGCACGGATTTCGCGATGCAGATGCTTTTGGATACGAAGCCCAAATATTTTTCTGATCTGGTGCGGATCGCCGGCCTGGCCCATGGGACAGACGTATGGCTTGGGAATGCGCAGGCTTTGATTCTTGAGGGCAAGGCAACGATTCAGACGGCAATTTGTACCCGTGATGACATTATGGTGTACCTGATCGCACAAGGGCTCGAGGAGGGAACTGCCTTTACGATCATGGAGTCCGTCCGGAAGGGGAAAGGCCTAAAACCTGAATGGGAGGAGGAGATGACGAAACACGGTGTCCCGGATTGGTACATCTGGTCGTGCAAAAAGATCAAATACATGTTTCCGAAGGCCCATGCGGCGGCGTATGTCATGATGGCGTGGCGGATCGCCTATTGTAAGATTTTCTATCCGCTGGCGTATTATGCGGCGTTTTACAGCATCCGTGCGAGCGCATTTTCCTATGAACTAATGTGTCTGGGACGGGAGAAGCTGGAATACCATTTGGCGGATTACAAGAGGCGGTCGGATACGCTTTCAAAAAAAGAGCAGGATTCTCTGCGCGACATGCGGATCGTTCAGGAGATGTACGCGCGCGGTTATGATTTTATGCCGATGGATCTCTATAAGGCAAAGGCCAGGCATTTCCAGATTATCGAAGACAGGCTGATGCCGTCGATCAACAGCATTGACGGGCTGGGAGAAAAGGCGGCCGACTCCATCGAGGAAGCGGCCAAGGATGGCCCGTTTTTGTCAAAAGAGGATTTTCGGAACCGTACCAAGGTCAGCAAGACTCTGTGTGACCTGATGAGTGAGTTAGGAATCCTCGGGGATATTCCGGAGTCGAATCAGCTTTCTTTGTTTGAATTGTAAAAGGTGCTGAAAATGAGGGGTATTCGGGATTGTATCTGTCAAAAAGAGAGGAGGAGAACCATATCTATATTTGGTAAATATATACAATTTTGACCCCTTGTTTTCTATTGGACGGGAGAGGAAAAAAATGGTATAATGAATTTGTTCAAAATACAAATGGGAGGTTAAATAAATGACACAGGAAGAAATGAAAACCCTCTCACAAATGATAAACGACACATTAAACGTGAGGTTTGATGCGTTCGAAGAAAAAATGGATGCAAAGCTGGACGCGCGGTTTGAGACATTCGAGAAGAAGCTGGATGCGAAGCT
>JAAWAR010000100.1 GCA_022792295.1 Lachnospiraceae bacterium | reverse complement strand
GCCAGGCTTCGGCGTTTAAAGCTCTAAACCTCTGCCCGTGTAAAAAGGAAGGAATCGAAGCAAGTCGCTGGAAAAATTCGGAATAATTTTTCCGCTCCGTGCTTCTCGGATTTCGGCTGGGAATGCCGAAATCCGTCCCTCCTTTTTACACGGGCAGAGGCTAAGAGCTTTTAAAACGCCTTGCCAACGGCGGCGGCACCCCGTCTGCCTGACCCGGTCTCTGCTGCGTTGTTTCGGGAGTGAGGGTGGAAAGGGAAAGTGCGTAGATGGATGTGTTTTTGATACCTTCCTCTTGTCTGGCTGGGGGTGGTATGTTAAAATGGGTGGGAGTTATGGAAATGAGAATGTGGCGGGAGGAGGCCTGTTATGAGGATTGTGGTGGCGGTCGATTCGTTTAAAGGGAGTATGACGTCGATGGAGGCGGGCGAGGCGGTCAGGGCCGGGATTTTGCGGGCCATTCCGGAGGCAGAGGTTTTGGTGCGGCCGCTCGCAGACGGGGGCGAGGGTACGGTAGAGGCGTTAATTGAAGGTATGGGCGGCGAGAGGCATACGGCGGCTGTCACCGGGCCGCTTGGGAAGCCGGTGGAGTGTGTGTACGGAATGATCCGGGAGAATAAGACGGCCGTGCTTGAAATGTCCGGTGCGGCGGGGCTTACTTTGGTGCCGGAAAAGGAGAGGAATCCTTTGTATGCGACCACCTATGGAGTCGGCGAGGTGATTCGAGCGGCCATGGAGAAGGGCTGTCGCCGGTTTCTGATCGGAATCGGCGGCAGTGCGACCAATGACGGAGGGGTCGGTATGTTAAAGGCTCTGGGATTTCGATTTCTGGATGTGGCGGGAAACGATATAGGGCCCGGTGCGGCGGGGCTTGAAGCGCTGGCTTCTATTTCGGCTGACCGGGTGCTTCCGGAGCTTGGAGCGTGTGAATTTCGGGTCGCCTGTGATGTCACGAATGGTCTTTGCGGCCCAAAAGGCTGCAGCGCGGTATATGGGCCGCAGAAGGGTGCTACCCCGTCTATGATCGCGCAGATGGATGCGTGGCTGGCGAATTATGCGAGGATTGCAAAGAAAATGAATCCCGGGGCGGACCCAAAGAGGGCCGGGAGCGGCGCGGCCGGAGGGCTTGGGTTTGCGTTTCTTGCGTTTTTGCATGCGGCTTTGGAACCGGGAATTCAAATTGTTTTGGAGGAGACAAGGCTTGAGGAGCAGATCCGGGAGGCCGATTTTGTCGTGACGGGGGAAGGGCGGCTGGACATGCAGACGGCGATGGGGAAAGCGCCGGTCGGCGTGGCGGCTTTGGCGAAGAAATATGGAAAGCCGGTGATTGCTTTTGCGGGCAGTGTGGCATCTGAAGCAAACCAGTGCAATGAAAAAGGGCTTGATGCGATTTTTCCGATTCTCAGGGAGATCACGACGCTTGAAAGGGCGATGGAGCCAGAATATGCAAAAAATAATCTGGTGGCAATGACAGAGCAAGTGTTCCGACTTATAAAAATATCAAAATAAGAATATTCCCGTTTTTTGAAATAATATATTAAATAGTAATATTTGAATGGAAAGACAAAGGAGAAGAAAGAATGACAGAGAACAAAAAGAAAGAGCAGGCACTTGCAATTATAAAACGCCTGAAAAAAGAATACCCGGATGCAGGCTGTACGCTGGATTATGACGATGCGTGGAAGCTTCTGGTGAGTGTGCGGCTGGCGGCACAGTGTACCGATGCAAGAGTGAATGTGGTGGTAGAGGGGCTGTATAAAAAATTTCCCGATGTGAAGGCGCTTGCCGAGGCCGAGGTCGATGCGATCGAGGAAATCGTACGCCCATGCGGTCTGGGAAAGAGCAAGGCGAGGGATATAAGTGCCTGTATGAAGATTTTGTGGGAGCAGTATGGCGGAAAGGTGCCGGAAGATTTTAACGCACTTTTGAAGCTTCCGGGGGTCGGAAGAAAGAGCGCAAATCTGATCATGGGCGACGTATTCGGAAAACCGGCGATTGTCACGGATACGCATTGCATCCGGCTTGTGAATCGGATGGGGCTTGTAGACGGAAAAAAGGAGCCGAAGAAAGTGGAAATGGCGCTCTGGAAGATTATTCCGCCCGAGGAGGGAAGCGATTTCTGTCACAGGCTGGTGTACCACGGGCGGGAGATTTGCACTGCAAGAACAAAGCCGCACTGTGAGAGATGCTGCCTGGCAGACCTCTGCGAAAAGTGCGGCGTGGAATAGGGGCGTATGAAGCGCCCTACTGGGTATCGTTGTTGAATTTCTCCAGATATTTTTCCTGAATGAGCGCTACAAGACCGGGCGCTTTCCCTCCGACAGGAGTGCCGTCAACTTCAGAGGCGGGCGCGCAGAACTTGGTCGAGCTGGATACGAGGACTTCGTCGGCCTCTAAAAGCTCTTTCAGGGTAAAGGGCGTCTCGTCCACCGGGATGCCATTGTCCTTACAGATCTGAATGATGTGCATGCGCGTGATGCCGGGAAGAATGAAATGATCCGTCGGATGGGTCTTGAAGACGCCGTCCTTTAGAATGGAAACATTGCTGTGTGCACATTCAGTGACCGTATCGCCGCGGTGGAAGATGCATTCATCGCAGCCGAGGCTCTCGGCCTTCTGCGCCGCTATGACGTTCGGCAGAAGGTTTAAGGTCTTAATATTGCAGTGTAAAAACCGCGTGTCTTCGATGGTTGTGAGTTTTAAACGGTGTGAGGAATCCCCATGCTTTCCAGGCTTCATGAAAATCCAGAAGTTTGGTTTGGTCTCTGCGTCCGGGAACTGGTGCTGGCGGAGTCCGGTGCCGCGGGTCATCTGCCAGTAGATGAAAATCTCGGAGTCGTCCATTTTTGCCAGCATGTCATAAAGGATTGAGGAGATTTCTGCTTTGGTATAGGGAATCTGAATTTTTAAGAGCCCTGCGCTGTTGTAAAAACGGTCCAGATGCTCCTTCAGAGCAAAAATTTTCCCGTTTTTCGCCAGAGTGGCCTCGTAAACGCCGTCGCCGAAATAGCAGGCACGGTCATTCATCGGCACGGTCATTTCTTCGAGCGGACCGAAATTTCCGTTATAATAGCCTAATGTTTTCATGGCTTTTACCCCCTTAGAGTATGTAGTATGGCCCGGTCTGTCCGGAACCTTATTCATCCATCATAGCATGATTTTAGAGGGCTGTAAAGCATGTGAAAAAGTTTTATAGAAAATTAAGGTTTCAGACATTGTGAAATTGTACCGCATCCTGTATAATGAGATAGCGGCTGGAAAGAAGCCGGTCAAAATGCAGTGAAATTGATGCGAGGTGTACAAATGAATGGGTACATAAATCCAAGCGGGGGGCTCATGCAGTCGGCTGTAAACGCGCCGGGGAACATTGAGATTCCGGAGAGCTTTCTGCATGATGCAATGCGGTTCCGGGAAATGATGACAATGTATACCTGTGCAATCCGCGAAGTGAAGACGAAACTTGAGGTTCTGAATGATGATCTGGCGGTACGCAACCAGAGGAACCCGATTCAAATGATCAAATCCCGGGTAAAATCACCAGTCAGCATTGTGGAAAAGCTGAGAAGACGCGGATATCCGCTAACACTTCAGTCCATTAAGAGTGCGCTTGACGATGTGGCGGGGCTGCGGGTTATCTGCTCTTTTGTGGATGATATTTACCAGGTGTCGGAGATGCTGGCCCGACAGGATGATGTAAATGTGCTGATGGTAAAGGATTATATTCGCTGTCCCAAGGTCAATGGATACCGCAGCTATCATATGATAATCGAGATTCCCGTATATTTTTCGGATCGGATGGAAAAGGTGCGTGTCGAGGTACAGATCCGGACGATGGCCATGGATTTCTGGGCCAGTTTGGATCATCAGATGAAATATAAAAAGGATCTTGAAGATTCGTGCGAAATCGGGGATGAGCTGCGGGAATGTGCAGAAATCATCGCGCAGACGGATTTAAAGATGCTTTCCATTCGGCGCAAGATCGAAGCGAGAGAAGGCGTTGAGGATCCTCTCGGCTTTGATAAAGATTGACAGTGATGACAGTTCCTTAGCGGTTATATGAAAAGAGATAGCAGGACAGGGTTTCGGTGATTCGGAACCCTGTTTTTTTATAGAGGGAGAGGGCAGACGTATTGTCTCCGGAGACCTGAAGTCTTACAGGCTTTGGGTTTTGAAGGAAAAGCCTGGAAAGCGTCTGCGTAAGCAAAAGCTTTCCAAGACCTTGGCCGCGGCGGTCAGGGGCGATCTGCAGGCCGTAGAGATAATAATGGGCAGTATGGCAGTTGATAAAGACCTCGCCGTCCGGGACTGTGATATGCAGAGTGTTCACAGCGGAATCGGGTATCTCAGAGACGGTACACTCAGTGGACCCTATCCTATCTGCGGCCTTAAAAAAGTCCCCGGGGGCAAGCTCCATCATATGCTCATCGGCAAGATGTTCTGTATGCAGTGCCGAGAGAGCCGCCATTGTATCCTGGCAGGAGGGATCTGCATAGAAAAAAATGCTGCCTTCCCGGGAAAGTTTAGAAAGGCCGGCCTCCAAAAGGGCAGAAAAAGCGCCCTGATTGCGCAAAGACGGATGCGTGAAGGCAGAGCAGTCCCAACTGTCCGCTCCGCAAAGGCTGAAGGCAGCCGCGGAAAGGATGCCATCTGCAAGACCATTCCCCTTATCCGAGAAGACGAACAACTCCCCATCGTCAAATGGAAATGACAAATTAGTATGGTCATGGGCAGAACAGGCAGCTACCAGAGATTGGATAGCGGCTCTTTGGGCAGGTGTGAGAACGGTGTGGATGATCGTATTCATAGTGGGCTCCTTATTCTGTATGGCTGTTCCAGGCGGAGGGAGGTTCGAAAGGTCCGCCAACCGTGGGGGAGGTATTGCTCGCCTCCATTCCTATTTGCTATCAGGTATTATAGTACAAAGAAAGGACGGCTGACAAGAAAAACTTGCCGTTTGCAGCAGATCATGCTAAGATAAGGAAATAATTCTGACAGGGGGAAAAACGGATTGAAGCATATAAAAGGAATCGTATGGATATTTGGAATCACGATGGCCGGAGAGCTCTTAAACCGCTTTATTCCGCTTCCGGTTCCGGCGGGAGTGTACGGGCTTTTTATTCTTTTGGGGCTCCTTATGAGCGGAATTGTAAAGCTTTCCGATGTGGCCTCGGTGGGAGAGCTTCTGCTTGATCTGATGCCTCTTATGTTTATCCCGGCCGCAGTCGGTCTGATCGAGAAGACGACAGAGCTCCGGGCGGTCCTTGTGCCGTTTGCGGCAATCACGGTGGTAACAACGCTGTTTGTGATGGCAGTGACCGCAAAAACGGCCGAGTTTGTACTAAACCACAAAAACGGGGAGGAAACATAGATGCCGCTGTATTTTGGAATGTGTATCAGCTTGGCCGCCTATCTTTTCGGCATGCAGCTTAAGAAACGGTGGAAACTGGCTGTTTTGAATCCGCTTTTAGTTGCCATTGCTGTGGTCATCGCGTTTTTGAAGCTTACCGGGATTTCCTACGCAGATTACAACGAAGGCGCCTGCTATATCAGTTATTTCCTGACACCTGCAACCGTTTGCCTGGCGATTCCTTTGTATAAGCAGCTTGCACTTTTAAAGAAGAACTTTGCTGCGGTCATAGCCGCCATTACGGCTGGGGTAGCCGCGAGCGCGCTCAGTGTTTTTGCCATGGCATTGTTGTTTAAACTTCCAAACACGTATTATGTGTCTTTCCTGCCCAAGTCCATCACAACGGCGATCGGGATGGAGATCTCCAGGGAGGCCGGCGGAGTCGTCACGGTGACGATCGTATGCATCATTTTGACGGGGATCTTCGGAAATATGACAGCAGAGCTTTTATTTGGGCTGCTCAGAGTGAAGGAGCCGATTGCAAAGGGGCTTGCGTTAGGGACGGCGGCCCACGCGATCGGGACAGCGAAGGCGCTGGAACTTGGGGAGATCGAGGGGGCCATGAGCAGTCTTTCGATTGCGGTGGCCGGGCTTATGACCGTGGCTGTGGTTCCTGTTATGGCCGGGCTTATATAGGAAGTGGCAAATGTATCTTCCGCTTCCTGAAAAGAAAAAAGTCGCACTATTTTCCGAACAGACGGTGAAACGTGGGATTATTCTGCGGCTCGGCATTTTTCCTTGAAAGGCGTTCTTTCTTATGCTAGAATAAACAAAATAGGGCATTGCAGAAATGATCGTATACTGTATAAGGAGGAAACTATGATTAGTCAGCTCATACAGAAGATTCAGAAAACCAAAGCGCCGGTCTGTGTCGGTCTCGATCCGATGTTAGGATACATCCCATCCCACATCGTCCAGAAGGCGTTCAAGGAATATGGGGAGACGTTGGAAGGCGCGGCGGAGGCCGTGTGGCAATTTAATAAGGAGATCGTTGATAACACGTATGATTTAATTCCCTCAGTGAAACCACAGATTGCCATGTATGAGCAGTTTGGCATTGAGGGACTTAAAATATATGCGAAAACTGTGGAGTATTGCCGAAAAAAGGGGCTTCTGGTGATCGCTGACGTCAAGCGGGGCGATATCGGCTCCACCTCCTCCGCCTATGCAGTGGGCCATCTCGGACATATCAAAATCGGAAGCAATGTCTGCTCCGGCTTCAATTCAGATTTTATTACGATCAATCCATACCTGGGAACAGACGGTGTTAAGCCGTTTGTGGATGTATGCCGTGAGGAGGACAGAGGGCTGTTTGTGCTCGTGAAGACCTCGAATCCATCCAGCGGAGAATTCCAGGACCGGCTGATCGACGGGCGGCCTTTGTATGAACTGGTGGCCGAGAAGGTGGTCGAGTGGGGCTCCGACTGCATGGATGGTACATACAGCAACGTGGGAGCGGTCGTTGGCGCTACGTATCCGGGGATGATTAAGATTCTCAGGAAGCTGATGCCGCACACTTATTTTTTGGTTCCCGGCTACGGGGCGCAGGGCGGCACGGCCGAGGATCTTTTGCATTGCTTTAATGAAGATGGCCTGGGGGCAGTGGTAAATTCGTCCCGCGGCATCATCGCCGCCTACAAGCAGGAGAAGTATGCCAGGTTTGGGCCTGAGAATTTTGCGGATGCGTCGAGACAGGCGGTCGTGGATATGATCGCAGACATCAACCGTGTATTTTGAGTTACAGTTCGGTTAAGGTATGAATCACGATTCTGAGAAGGAGAGGGATAAAATGGAACGATACAAGCAGGAATTTATTGAGTTTATGGTAGACTGCGGCGTGCTGCGGTTTGGAGATTTTGTGACAAAAAGCGGAAGGAAGACGCCGTTTTTTGTAAACACCGGCTTTTACCGGAACGGGGCACAGTTAAGAAGGCTCGGTGAGTATTATGCGAGAGCGATTCATGATGCATTTGGGACGGAATTTGACGTGCTGTTCGGACCGGCCTACAAGGGGATTCCGCTGTCCGTGGCCGCCAGCATGGCGCTCAGCGAGCATTTTGACGCAGAGATCCGCTACTGCTCGAACCGCAAGGAGATCAAGGACCATGGCGATAAGGGAATTCTTTTAGGAAGTCCGATCGCGGATGGCGATAAGATCGTGATCATCGAGGATGTGACGACGGCAGGCACCTCGATCGAGGAGACGATGCCTATCCTGAAGGCCCAGGGCAATGTGGACGTAGTAGGTCTTGTGGTTTCGGTGGACCGTATGGAGCGCGGTGAGGGAGAAAAATCGGCGCTTGCACAAATTCAGGAAAAATATAGAATGAAAGCCACGGCCATTGTCACAATGAAGGAGGTTGTCGAGCATCTTTACAACCGTCCGTACAACGGAAAAATTATTATTGACGATACATTGAAATCGGCAATCGACGCATACTATGAGCAATACGGCGCAAAGTAAGGAGCAGGATCATGGAGAGAATTTATAAGACCATGCGGAACAGCGGTGCGGCCAGCATCGCTTTGGGAGTCGTAGTCGTAACGGTGGGGCTGGCTGCCGGGATCGTGGCGATCGTAAACGGTGCTTTGCTGTTAAAAAGAAAGTCGGAAATTACATTTTGAGGTGCGCTCGGGAGTACAGAGAAGCCGCGTGCTTCTATAGATGGAGAGTGAATATGAAAAAAGACAGATACCGGAGGCTGGGCTTTGTACTTTTTGTCCTCTATCTGGTTCTGCTGACATATTTTCTGTTTTTCGCCGAGGAAATGGGGCGTAGCCCGGATGAGAGGGGCGTATACCGCTATAACCTGGTGCTGTTTAAGGAGATCAGGCGGTTCATTGTCTACAGGGAGCTCTTGGGCTGGCGGGCTGTATTTTTAAATATTTTCGGGAATATGCTGGCTTTTATGCCGTTTGGCTTCTTCCTGCCCGTCATCTGGAAACGGCTGCATCACTTTTACACGGTGACACTCCTCAGCTTTACGATGAGTCTTGGCGTGGAGACGCTGCAGCTTGTCACACGGGTCGGCAGCTTCGATGTGGACGACCTTCTTTTAAATACGATCGGCGGCCTGGCGGGCTATATGGTGTTTTCCCTGGCAAAAGGAGTGTGGGACAGATACAGTGGAACGAATCGGGAATAAGGTATCCTATATCAGGAAGCCGCTCGCTAAATTCAGTTTTGTGGCGGCAGGACTTGCGTTTGTATCCCTTGTTCTGACAGTTGCTGCTCTTGGATTTTCGTATTATACCCGCGGGAACATCCCTTTGTGGACGGCAGCCGTGGGTTTTTGCGGGATCCTGTTTGGAGCCGTGTCAGTGCTTTACGGGATTTTTTCATTTTTGGAGAAGGAAAAAAATTATCTGCTTGCGAAGGTAAGCCTGGCGGGAGCCGGGAGTGTTTTGTTTTTATGGCTGATCGTGCTGATCGTTTGACGGCGGCCGGGAAGGGCAGGTGAGAGAAATGGAAAATCAGGTGATTGCAGAACGGTATGCACTTTCGATGGGACGGCTTCTTGAGCTTCAGACTGAGGAGAGCGTCAGAGAGCCGTACCGGTCCTATTTTAAGAAAACCGCGCAATTTATCGGCCTTTGCGGTGAGATCTTGGAGGCTGCCTCGGATGGCGAGCTTCCTTCATGGAGCGGGGACAGGCTCCGAACGATAAACAAACAGCTGTACGAGGACATATTGGAGGAGAATTACAAGGAGAGCTATGCCAACCCGGCTTTTGCTGCGAGAGAGCTTGGTAGGGAGTTTGGCGGACTTCTATCGTTTTTGTACGCAGAGATTCGCGGAGATATTGTCTATGCTTTTGAGGGACGTATGGCGGAGTTCGTGCGTTTAAACGAGGCGTTTCTTGAGATTTACAGTCTGTTTGAGGATAAAACGCCAGAGGAAAAACCGGTGCAGGACGTACTCTATTGGTATGCGAGCGACTATTGCGGCGAGATGCTTGCGGCAAGGCTTCGGGAAACACTCGATCCGTCCGCAGATTTTGCGAAACGGATCATCATGGAGAGCGATCTTTCCGATCTTTCATACTTGTATCGTTTTGGAGAGTATGTTTCCCCAATCGAAGAAGAACTGGCGGCGTTTTTAAACGGACTTCCCGAGGAGACCATCAAGCAAATGGCGGATACCTTTACAGAGGGATTCGTCCGCGGATTTGAGGTGATGAGGCGCGATCTTTCGAAGAAACAAAGCGTGGCAATCCGCTTCCCGCTCGGCATGGAACGCATGGTACGGGAGGCTGTCAAAAATTTTGAGGCCCTCGGGCTTTCAGTCCTCATACCGCGTGCAGCGGCGGACAGTGTGAACAGAAATCCTGTTGGGAAAGCCGGATATTCATCTGTCTCACCCAACAGGCAGTATGAGTACGATCATCGCTATGACAGTGCGGTTTTTCTTGACAAGGCGTTTTGTGACAGGAAGCTTGCGGCGCTTAAGACGGCCTACGAGACACTTAAAAAGGAGGCTGCAGGCTACGCCGGACCGGCTGTGATCGAATCGTTCGGTGAAGCGGGCTTTGAGCCGGATAACAAGGCGGAAGCGTGGGTGTTTTCAAAGCGGCAGCAAAAGCTGTATCTGGAGTACAAAAACCGCTCAATGCCGGTGGCAAACTGCTACATCCCGGGTGATGAGACGAGCTTTACGATCATCGCATTCCCGAATCCGGCGATTGGAGCGGATTTCGCGGATATTTTTGCGGAGACGATCCGGATTAACACGCTGGATTATGAACGCTATAAGATAATGCAGCAGAGAATGATTGACGTGCTCGACCGTGCGGACTATGTGGAAGTGATCGGGAGGGGTGCCAATACGACTGATATACGG
>JAAWAR010000099.1 GCA_022792295.1 Lachnospiraceae bacterium | reverse complement strand
TATGCAGATTAATTTATCTGAAGTTTTTACCCTCGAAGGGAAGGAAAAGACCTGGGAAGTGTCGTTTGAGAGGACCTTTTACAGGTGTGCGGATGGGGAATATCCGGTCGTTTCGGCGCAGCCGGTGCGGATTGTGGTAAGGAATCTCGGGAAGAGAAAGCTTTCTTTGATCGGCGGAGCGGTGGTGACGCTTGCTATTCCTTGTGCCAGATGCCTGGAGCCGGTGGAGTATACCTGTGAGCTCGGGTTTGATCAGGAGCTGGATATGAATGCTTCCGCTGAAGAACGGGTAAAAAATTTGGATGAACAGATGTATTTGAGCGGCTATACTCTGGATGTAGACCAGCTGGTGTGTAGTGAACTTACCTTGAGCCTGCCTATGAAGGTCCTGTGCAAGGAAGATTGCAAAGGGATTTGTAATAGATGTGGAGCAAATCTCAATTATGAGACTTGCGGCTGCGAGACCAGGTCGCCAGATCCAAGGATGGCAGCAATCCAAGATATTTTTAAACAGTTTAAGGAGGTGTAACCATGTCTATCTGCCCAAAGAACAAGTCTTCAAAAGCAAGAAGGGACAGCCGTAGAGCAAACTGGAAGATGAGCGCTCCGAACTTGGTAAAGTGCAGCAAGTGCGGCGCATTAATGATGCCCCATAGAGTATGTAAGGCATGCGGCAGCTACAACAAGAGAGAGATCGTTAAGGTTGAAGATTAAGACCTGGAGAAACGGTGAAATTGAAAAGTAAGTGGACATAAGGCTTCTGGGAATGCGTTCTCAGGAGCCTTTGTTTACATAGTAAGTTTTTTTGGATCGCTCCTCTCAGCGGATAAGGGGCCGCACGGTTTTGTACCGCAGATGAACAATTCTGCGGCGTTACTGTCGTTCGGCGTGTGTCCCTTTGCCTGTCTGAGGGCATCTTTACGGGATCAGGAAACCACACTGATTGAGAAAATTGACGGCGGCACACGACCCGTCTTTGCGAAGTGATCCGATTTTTTGCCTGTCAAGGAAGAAGCGGGAATGGACCGGGAGGAGGACCAGCCATATGAATACCAAGCCGCTAAACGGCAATCAATTAAAAGGAATTGCATTGACTGCAATGACCATAGATCATGCTGCCATCATTTTATACCCCGGCTACCCGACAGACTGGTGTATAATAGGCCTGCATATGATTGGCAGACTGGCAGCGCCGATCTTCTGGTACTTTGTTGCGGAGGGATATTTCCGCACACATGATATAAAAAAATATGCGGGCAGACTGTTTTTTCTTGCCATTGTGTCCCATTTTGCCTATAATTTTGCTTTTGGGATTCCTTTTATCCCCTTTCAGACGTCCATATTTAACCAGACCAGTGTGATCTGGTCTTTGGCCTGGGGACTTGTGGGGCTTGCAATCCACGAAAGCGGGAGAATTGAACAATGGCAGAAGACTGTTTTGATTTTGCTTATCACGGTGCTTACATTTTGTGCGGATTGGAGCAGCATTGCCGTTCTTGCTATCATCGAGATTGGCGCAAACCGCGGGAACTTTAAAAAACAAATGACTTTGATGATGATGTGGATATTCGTGTATGCCGCGGTATACGCAGTTTTTATCCATCCGGTTTATGGAATTCTTCAACTGTCTGTTGCACTGACGATTCCTCTTTTGAAGATGTACAACGGGGAACGGGGCTCCTGGAAGGGGATGAAATGGCTGTTTTATTTCTATTATCCGGCCCATCTGTTTGTCTGCGGTCTGATGAGAATTGCTTTATACGGAAATGTGGGTCTTATCATCGGAGGATGAAGATACTCTTATCCATGAAGGGAACCTGCTGTCAAAAGCTGGGGAAGTGGGATAAAAATATATGGAAGCATTGAACTTGAAACGAATGACAGAGCATGCTGATGCAGTTTTTACCGGGGCTGTCCGCAAATTGGCTTGTGGGCATGCTGATAAGGGAGGCCGCTGTACGCATTTTATGAAAAAAGGGGCAAGCCGGCTTCTTTTGGGCTCACTTATTTTGACAGGATGTTCCAATAATTGTGAAATAAAGCCGGAACAGACCATTTTGGAAAGCACAAGAATTGAGGAGTCTGCCGCAAAAGCAGAAAGTGTTTTGTCGGAAACGCCTGCAGAAATGATAAGCGGGGCCATACCGCATGATCCGGAAATCATCGACATGGACTGGTCGGAATACTTTAACGGTTTAAACGGAGCCGCTGTTTTGTTTGATGCCCGCAGCGGGCAGTATTGGATCTATCATGAGGAGCTGGCACTGACGCGGCGTTCCCCGTGCTCCACGTTTAAAATCATTTCATCCCTTGCTGCGTTAGAAAGCGGAGTCTTGCAGCCGGATTGTTCCACCCGCACCTGGAGCGGTGAGATATTCTGGAATGAAGCATGGAATCGTGATCTTGATTTTGGGCAGGCATTTCGTACCTCCTGTGTCTGGTATTTCAGAGAACTGATAGATGAGATCGGGCGGGAGAGAATACAGAAGGAATTAGACAAGCTTCAATATGGGAACTGCGATATTTCTGACTGGGAGGGACGGCTGAATACAAACAACAGCAATCGGGCGCTGACAGGTTTCTGGATTGAATCTTCCCTGAAAATTTCCCCCAAGGAGCAAACGGAGGTGATGGAGCGCATCTTCGGGAAAAACTCGGTTTATTCAAAAGAAACACAAGAAGTGCTCAGGCAGGTTATGCAGGTCGCAAAACAGACGGAAACGGATTTTTCTCTGTATGGAAAAACAGGAATGGGGAAGGAGGAGGGCGTGATGGTCGATGCATGGTTTACCGGATTTGCAAAAAAGGCAGAGGGAGAGATTTATTTTTGTGTGTATCTTGGAAAAACAGACGGCAGAGACGGATCCAGTACCGCAGCCAAGGAGATCGCTATGCGAATCATAGCGGATTTTAATGGGCAGTCAGAATCGGCCGCAGCAAAAGAGCAGGCCGCGCGCCCCCTTGTCTACTGAGGGCATACGAAAGACATAATTTCATGGCAGCAGGCATATGACAGTGCGGAAAAAGAGAGAAAGAGCGAAGATGTGTGGGATTTTTGCATAGGAAGGAATCAAACTGGCAAGCATGAAAGAGAGAAGCCATAAAGAGCTGCAAAAGGCATCTACCAGAACAAAGGATGGGTCTTGAAAAGAGGAATGATTATGAAGGCTGTGATGCTTGACCATGTATCTAAAATCTATGCCGATGGGAAAATCGCTGTAGATTCTGTCAGTCTTTGCCTGGAGCCCGGAGAGATATTCGGATTTTTAGGCCCGAACGGCGCGGGTAAGACCACAACGGTAAAGCTGCTAAACGGAATGTTGATTCCTACACAGGGAACCTGTACGGTATTCGGTATCAATCCGGCTGTACAGCCTGAGAAGATGCATGCCTTCTCCGGCGTTGTCACAGAACACGCACAGATGTACGATACACTGACAGGGCTCCAGAATCTCATTTTTTATGGAACCGTTTTTGGACTCGGCGCATCGGAGAGTGAGAAGAGGGGAAAGAAGCTTTTGCGGGAGCTGGAATTGACAGAAGCGGAGAATAAAAAGCTTTCCGCTTATTCGACAGGGATGCGGCAAAGGCTTTCTCTGGCCAGAGCTTTGCTCCATGAACCAAAGATTCTGTTTCTGGATGAACCAACCTCCGGCCTTGACCCGGAAAGCGCAAAGAATGTCCATGCCATGATATGCAGGCTGGCAGAAGAAAAAGGCATTACTATTTTTCTCTGCACGCATCAGCTTCGTTATGCAGAGGAAATATGCACGCGCTATGGCCTTCTGGCAGACGGCCGCCTTTTGGCAGAGGGCACTCTGGATGCGCTGCGAAAAAGGCTCTGTTCCGGGATTACGATATGCATAGAGGCGGATGGAGCCCCAAAGGGGCTTTTGTGCAGGCAGGTGCGTTCTTCTGTATTTGAGGTGGAAGCGGACTCACGCGATGAGATTCCGGAGCTTGTCAGACGCTTTGTGGAGGCGGGAAAGTCCGTATATCAAGTCTCCGCCACGGAGCCTTCTTTGGAAAACATTTATTTTGCCATGACAAAGATGTACGCGCAGAATCCTTCTGGCGATTGAATGTTTCAGATACACCCAAATTGAATCAATGTTCTTTTGTCTTCCGAGAATATGGACATCCGGCAAAATAT
The DNA here is from genome assembly GCA_022792295.1 of Lachnospiraceae bacterium. Classification (GTDB taxonomy): domain Bacteria; phylum Bacillota; class Clostridia; order Lachnospirales; family Lachnospiraceae; genus CANQGL01. The sequence continues at coordinate 2,014 of JAAWAR010000099.1, read as the reverse complement.
CTTCATATAAACAGGCCCAGGGAGGCTTTGTGTCCAGGCCGTCATGGCAACATGGAGGAAAAAATTTCATAACAAATGGGCCCAGAGAGACTTTGAGAGCACATAAAGGACAAAAGGAGGGAATATGGACAGACGAATGGCGGCTATTATCAAAAAAGACTTGAGAGGAATTCTTGCAAACCGACAAATGCTCTGCACATTGCTTGCGGTGCCCGCAGTCATGACAATCATCCTCCCTGCCGTGTTCCTTTCTATTCTGCATTTTGCACCGGAGGAAATGGGGGATTTAGAGAAGCTGTTAGAAATGCTGCCTCTGGCGGAGCAGGATAAAGACGTACAGATAAACATGATTCGTCTGATTTTAAACTATATTCTGCCGGTTTTCTTCCTAATGATTCCGATTATGTCTTCCTCTGTCATGGCAGCGGCTTCCTTTGCGGGGGAAAAGGAAAAGAGGACGCTGGAGACACTTTTATACAGCCCTCTGTCCGTGAAGCAAATTTTTACCGCGAAAGTGGCGGCCTCCTTCTTTTTGAGCATGTCTGTGTCTTCCGTTTCCTTTTTTGCCATGCTGGCTGTTTTGGAAACGGGGGCCCGGCTGACGGCCGGAAGCTTTATTATGCCAGACAGGAAATGGCTTTTGGTCCTGCTGCTCATTTCTCCCTCGATTTCCCTGATCGCGATCACACTGACGGTTCGTATATCCGCGAAGGCGAAAAGCGTTGAGGCCGCGCAGCAGGGAGCCGTTTTTTTGCTTCTGCCGGTGATCTTACTGCTGGTGGGCCAATTTACGGGTGTTTTACTGGTCGGCACCTGGCTTTTGTGTGCGGTAGGTGCCCTGTGTGCTGGGATGGCCTTGTGGCTTCTTAAGAGATCCATGAAAGGCTTTCGATATGAAACGCTTTTGAAACCATAAAAGGATATGGATTATTTTAAACGACTGTTGTATAATACGGAATACATGAAGCAGAAAGTGAGGGCCTTATAGTATGAAAGAACAGGAATTTTATGTTCCATCCAGTGACTTGGCATCCAGGCTGCGGTGTGTGCAATGGCTTCCTGAAGGAAAGACGAGGGCGGCGCTTCAGCTTTCTCATGGCATGATCGAGCATGTGGGACGTTACCGGGAGTTTGCAGAATTTTTGGCAGAGCAGGGTGTAGCTGTCTACGGACATGATCACCTGGGCCACGGAAAGACGGCTGCTCCTGAAAATCTCGGCTACTTTACGGAAAAAGGCGGGGAGGGCTGCCTGATCAAAGATCTCCGCCGGCTGACACTTTACGGAAAAAAACGTTTTCCGGGAGTGCCGCTGTTTCTTCTGGGACACAGTATGGGCTCGTTTTTTGTACGGCGGTATCTGACTGTCTATGATGACGGACCGGACGGAATTATTCTCACGGGAACCGGCGGCCAGTCCGCGGCAGAGGCCGCGGCGGGATATATGGCGGCGGGGATTATCTGCCACCTGAAGGGGGATCGGTTCCGAAGCCGGTTTTTGCATATGCTATCCATCGGAACTTACAACAGATGCTTTAGCCCCACACAGACAGCTCATGATTGGCTGACTCGTGACGTGGAACAGGCGAGAAAATATGGGGAAGATGCACTGTGCCGCTTTTTGTTTACAGCCGGGGCTTACCGGGATTTCTTCAAGCTGATTCTGCACACGGTCCGCGCGGAGAAGGCCGGGCGTGTCCGCACGGATGCACCGATGCTGTTTCTGTCGGGTGAGGCGGACCCGGTGGGCGAAAATTCCCGCGGCGTGCGGCGCGTGTATGAGCGCTATGACGCCGCCGGAGTTTCTGATTTGACCGTTGGCTTCTATACGGAGGCCCGGCATGAGATTTTGAACGAAATCAATCGTACAGAGGTCTACGAAGACATTTGCCAGTGGATCCTGGAGAGAGGAGTAATGGGGGAATAGGGGCCGGGCTTTAGGGCGGCACTCATAAGACAGTATTGGAAATGTTTTCGGGAAACGGCGTAGCTTGCGGACTATGCCGTTTCTCCATT